>DASZKO010000042.1:0-33737 GCA_035605655.1 Caulobacteraceae bacterium
CCGGTCTGCAATATGTTCTGGCGCACCCCGAATAAGCGAATCTTGAAAGTTGCGACGTGTCGATGAGCGGGGCGGTTAAATCGACTCCGTTGGGTGGGCGATGCCCGGCGACTTGGCCCTATAGGTCAGCTTAGGGTCGAACTTACCCGTTTGCATCCTGCCGGCGAGTAGAGTCTCCGGACGGCCGCAAAGAGCAACTTTCCGCTGCCGCTGTCCGCGACACCTCCCCTGGCCCCCCCGCACGTTCACATCGCGACTGTCCTCCTCTCCAGTACATCAGTTCCGGCTCATCTGACCACGCCTTGGCGCGAAAGCCGCTTCGACGTTCCGACACGACGGACTAGCTCCATGAGTCGATACGGGTCACGCGCGTTCCGCGAGCGCACGCCCGCTTGGTGTAAGGTTGGCGCATGGGACAGCAGGCGCTTGAGGCGCTGATCGCCGACGCCGAGCGGCGGACCTTCGAGGGGTGGGACTTCTCGCACCTCGATGGGCGGATGGTCGAAACCGCGCCGCCCTTCGACTATGTGGCGGAGGTCCGCCGGCGGCTGCCAGGCGTGGCCGGACTGCTCGATCTGGGGACCGGCGGAGGCGAGGTGCTCTCGCGGTTCGCGCCGTTTCCTACCGCGACGATCGCGACCGAGGCCTATCCTCCAAACGCGCGCCTGGCCGCGCGCAGGCTGGCCCCGCTCGGCGCCTCGGTCGTGCTGGTCGAGGGAGCGCCTGAGAACTGGGAGACGATCGGCGCGCCGCTGCGCCAGGCCCCGGCGCTGCCGTTCCGCGACGGGGCGTTCGATCTCGTGATCGATCGTCACGAGTCGTATCTCGCGGCCGAGGTGCGCCGTGTGCTCCGCCCGGGCAGGCGCTTCATCACGCAACAGTGCGGAGGGACCCACCACGCGGAGCTCAACGACTGGCTCGGCCTGCCGCGCCCGCGTTACGCCGCCTGGCGCCTGGAGGCGGCCGCTGCGCAGCTGGGCGCCGCCGGTTTCGTCGAGGTCGCCGGCCGCGAGGCCCTCACCGAAACCCTCATCCATGATGTCGGCGCGATCGTCTACTACCTGCGCGCCCTGCCCTGGCAGGCGCCCGATTTCAGAGCGCGCGACCATCTGGAACGGCTGAAGGCCCTGCACGACCAGATCGCGGCGACCGGCCCGCTGTCCATCCGCGCCCACCACTTCCTGGTCGAGGCGGTCAGGCCGGCCTGAGGGGAGTGTCTTCGGCGCTCGTGTGCTACCAGCACCACCGCTCGCCGAGGGATTTGCAAATTGACATGTTCCCTGAAAAGTCGCATAATGCAAGTCACGACCCCTTCACCCTTTCCAGAGCCCCACCCATGCCCACCCTCCGGGACCCCCGCCACGAAGCCTTCGCCCAGGCCCGCGCCAAGGGGGCGCTGCTGATCGACGCCTACGAAAGCGCCGGGTTCGTGCGCCATCGCGGTCATCCCAGCCGCCTCGCCCTGAAGGACAACGTGGCCGAGCGGATCGCCGAGCTTCGCGCATCGCAAACCGAGAGCGAGGACGTCAGCCCGGCGGGCCTGCTCGCCTCGCTGCGACGGATCATCAAGGCCGGGGAGAACTCCGAGAACCCGGCGCTGGTCAACGCCGCGCGGCTCGCCATCGTCGACGCCTCCCGCATCCAGGCCGAGCTGGCGCGCCACCAGGTCCATGAGCGGAAGCATCTCGACTGGGTTTTCAATGACTTGCAGGCGAAGGAGGCCGCCGAGGCGGCCGCGAGAGCGGCGGCGGAGCGCCCTTCGCCGCCCCGCGAGGCGCCCCCCAGCGCCCCGTCAGCGCCCCGCGGACTCCCCGCAAGCGCCCCGCGCGCGCCCCTGAACCTCCTCGCCAGCGCCGCGGCGTCTCCCCTGGGGCTCCCCGGCCTCCCGCTGGGGTCGGCTAGGCCGCTTTCGCGGCCGCCACCCCTTCGTCGGCCTGGCGGCCGGTGAGCTCGGCCAGGTGGTCGAAGGCGGCGTTGACGTGGCGATCGAGCCGGCCTTCGATGGCAAGAGATTATTTTGCGAATTTATGATGCCGGGCGCCCTTCGGCTGATCGCGTGGCGAATGACAAGTCTACCGGCCGACTTTTTTCGCGCTAACCAATGCTCTGCCCACAACACCGCCGGAGTCCCGCCGATGGCCGCGCCCTTTGCCGCCGACAATCCGCTGCTGCAGGGCGCCTTCGCGCCGATCCGCATGGAATGCGACTGCGCCGACCTCGTCATCGAAGGCGAGATGCCGGCCGACCTCGCGGGCGCTCTGTACCGCATCGGGCCCAACCCACAGTTCGCGCCCCGCGGCGCCTACAATCCGCTGCGGGGCGACGGCATGATCCATGCCTTTCATGTCGGCCAGGGCCGCGTCGCCTACCGCAATCGCTGGGTCCGCACGCGCCAGTGGGCCCTGGAGCGCGCGGCGGGTCGGGCCCTTTTCGCCACCGCCAACCCCGGCGACAACGACCCCTCGGTGGCCGGGGTTTCAGGCCAGGGCGCCGCCAACACCCACATCGTCGCTCACGCCGGGCGCCTGCTTGCCCTGGAGGAGGGTCATCAGCCCATCGAGATCGATCCCGGGACCTTGGAGACCCTCGGGCCATTCGATTTCGCCGGCCGCCTGCCCGGGAACATGACCGCCCATCCGAAGTTCGATTCCGAGACCGGCGAGATGTGGTTCTTCGCCAACTTCCCGACCCGCGCCTTCGATGGCGCGCTGAGGCTCTACGTCGCGGGCGCCGACGGCTCCATCAGCCGGTCGGTGGCGATCGTTGGTCCCTATCCAGCCCTGGTCCACGATTTCGCGATCACCCGCGAGCACGTGGTGTTCATCGTCTGCCCCCTCACCCTGTCGCTGGAACGCCTGCGGGCCGGCGCCCCGCCAATTGCCTGGGAGGCGGACCGGGAGTGCGTCGTCGGCGTGATGCGCCGCGCGGCCGGGGGCGAGGATGTCCGCTGGTTCGCCGCGCCGCCCCGCATGGTCTGGCATGTGCTGAACGCCCATGACGATGGCGATCGCATCCACGTCGATCTTTGCGAACAGCAGGCCGCGGCCTTCCCGGCGCCCGACGGAACGCACGCTCCCGAAGCGTCGCTTCGCCAGGTCCTGGCTCGCTGGACCGTCGATCGGAAATCGAATGAACAGGTCTCGGTGCGCCGGCTGAGTGACGTCGTCTGCGAGTACCCACGCATCGACGAGCGGCGGACCGGCCTGCCCTATCGGTATGGATACGTCGCCGCGCTGGGCGGCCCTGGCACGGGCGATCCCCTGCACCGGGCTATCGGCGGGTACGATCACGTGACGGGGGAGATGGGCTTGTGGCGCGCTCCCGACCGCCAGGCCGTGTCCGAGCCGGTGTTCGCCGCCAAGCCCGGATCGTCCCAGGAAGGCTGCGGCTATCTGCTGGCGACCGTCTTCGACGAACGGCGCAACGCCAGCCATCTCGCGGTGCTGGACGCCCAGAACCTCGAAGCCGGCCCACTGGCGCGGGCGCACCTGGATCACCGGATTCCCGCCGGGTTCCACGGCTCCTTTGTTCCGAGGTCCTAGCCCTATGAGAGCGTTCCCCGGCGTCCTCCTCGGGACGGCTACGCCGCGGCTTTCGCCGCCGCCACCACTTCGTCGGCCTGGCGGCCGGTAAGCTCGGCCAGATGGTCGAAGGCGGCTTCGAAGACGCCCAGGCCCTGGGTCAGGGAGCGCAGCTCGGCGATCAGTTCGTGGCGCTCGCTCTGCGGCAGATAGGCCTCGATCTCGTCCCAGCCAGGCCAGCCCTCGCGGGGGCGAAAGCCCAGGATCTGGCCGCGGCGGGCCGAGAGGGCGGCGTTGACGTGGGCGATGGCGCCGGAGGGAACGTAGACCTTCAGCCGGTCGATCGGTTCGAGCAGGCGCGAGCCGCACGCCTTGAGGCCCTCGTCGATGGCCAGCTTCCCCGCCACCCGGAACGCCATTTCCGAGGAGTCGACGGCGTGGAACTGGCCGTCGAGCAGGGACACCTCCACGTCGACGACCGGAAAGCCCAGCGGGCCCCTGGCGAGGCCGTCGCGCACGCCCTGCTCCACCGCCGGGATCCATTGCCGGGGCACCACCCCGCCGGTGATCCTGCTGATGAAGCTGAAGCCCTCGCCGCGCTCCCGCGGTCTGATCTGGATGGTGACGTCGGCGAACTGGCCGTGGCCGCCGGTCTGCTTCTTGTGCCGCCCGCGCTGGTTGGCGCCGGCGCGGATGGTCTCGCGGTAGGGGGTGGCCGGCTTGGTCACGGCGATCTCGACGCCCCAGCGGCGCTTCAGCCGCTCCAGCGCCAGCCGCACATGGCCTTCGCCCTGGCCGGCGAGGCGGGACTGGTGGCTTTCGTCATCCTGGGTGAGCGTCAGGCCCGGGTCCTCCTCGAGGATGCGCGTCAACGCCCCGGAGAGCCGCACGTCGTCCTTGCGGTTGGCCGCGGCGATCGCCAGCGCGTAGAGCGGCGCCCGGGGAGGCGGCGCGGCGGACGGCGGCGCGACCGGGCCCTGCGCCAGCAGATCGCCGGCCCGGGCGGCCTCGAGCTTGCCGATGGCGACGATGTCGCCGACGGCCGCCGTGGCGATCTTCCTCAGGTTCGAGCCCTGCACCGCCGAGAGGCCCCCCACCCGGCCGCGCGCGCCGTCCGGCAGGGTCACCTCCGCGCCGTCCGCCACCGGCGCGCCGAACACTCGGGCATAGGCGAGTTTTCCGGCCTGGCCGACCCAGGCGGTCTTGATCACCGCCGCGCCCGGGCCGGCGATCCGCAGGCGCGCGGCGGCCTGCGCCGTGGGCGGGGTCTCGTGGCGCAGCGCCTTGAGCAGGCGCCGGATCCCGAAGCCGTTCAGGGCCGAGCCGAAGAACACCGGCACGATCAGGCCCTCGTTCATGTCCTTGACCAGGTCGGCGAACACCAGGTCGCGGGCTGGGCTGACGTCGGAGAGCAGCTGCTCCATCAGCTCGTCGTCGAAATCGGCCAGCTGTTCGAGCATGTGGAAGCGGGCGTCGGCCTCCACGGCGGCCAGGTCGGGGGTCAGGTCCACCAGCTGGGACGGCTGACCGGCGCGATAGACGAAGGCCCGCTCGAGGGCGAGGTCGACGTAGCCGGTCACCCGCTCGTTCTCGACCACGGGCAGCTGGCGGGCCACCAGCGGGACCGAACTGCCCGGGGCCAGGGCGGCGAGCAGGTCGTCGATCGATCCGCGCGCCTGGTCCATCTTGTTGACGAACAGCGCGCGGGGCACGCCCAGCGCCTCGAGCTGGCGGATCGCCGGCTGCAGCAGCACCGCCTTGGCCGCCTCGGGCTCGGCGACGATCACGGCCAGGTCCACGACCGGGAGGGCGGCGTCGGCTTCGGCGGCGAGCTCCAGCGAGCCCGGGCAGTCGACCACCGCATAGTGGTCGCCCATGAAGTCGAAGCCGGCGAGGTTGAGCTCGACCGAGTGGCCCCGCGCCTTCGCCTCCGGGCTGGAATCCCCGACCTTGCGATCGCTCTCGCCGGCGGCCTGCAGCATGGCCTCCATCAGGCTCGTCTTGCCGGCGCCAGTGGGCCCCACCAGCGCCAGCGCCCGCACCTCACCTGGGGGTCTGTTCGGCATCCGACGATCTCCCTTCACGTCTCGGCCCGCCTGGAGCAGGGATCGGGGCCCGTTTGAGAGGGAGCCTATCAGAGCTTTCGCCGGATCGGCTAGCCGATCAGAAAAGCCCGCGCCGCCGCCAGGAATCCGTCGGGGGCGTCGAGGGGGATGGCGTGGCCGGAGTTCTCCACGGTGGCTAGGCGCGCGTCTGGAATGACCTCGATCATCCGCGCGGCCGTCTCCGGCGAGAGGATGTCGGACAGCGCGCCGCGGATGAGCTGGGTGGGGACGGCGATCTGGCCGCACGATCGCCACGCCCGCTCCGCGTCGCGCGTCCGCAGGGCGCCCGACCGCAGGGCGCGGTCGTATCGCCAGGTCCAGCGGCCGTCTTCGGTGCGCATCAGGCTATAATCGACGCGGTGTCGGTGATGGGCTTCCGGCGGCAAGGGATTGGCGAGGCGGGCGGCCGCGAAGGCCTCGTCGCGGCTGGCGAAGATGTCGGAGGTGCGGACGCCGGCCTGGATGCGCTCAACGCCCGAGGTCACGATCTCCGGGCCGATGTCGACGATGACCAGGGCCGCCAGTTCCTTGGGCCGGCGCCCGGCGTACTCCATCGCCACCATGCCCCCCATCGACAGTCCCACGAGCGAATAGGCGCGCAGCCCGAGCGCCTGCACGAAGGCCTCGAGATCGTCGGCCATGTCCTCCACGCCATAATGTTCGGCGGGCGCCCAGCCGGTTTCACCGTGGCCGCGCTGGTCCAGGGCCAGGACCCGGTAGCGATCGGTCATCGCCTCGGCGAAGGCGTCCCAGGAGCGGGCGTGTCCGGTGTAGCCGTGCAGCAGGACCAGGTCGGGCGCGCCGGCGCGGGTGGAGGGCCAGTCGCGGTAGTGGAAGCGCAGGCCCCGCATCTCGATCATTTCGTCGGCGACGGGGGCGGCGGTGTGCAGCATGCGAGCCTCGCGAGGTGATGGGCCACCAGCCTATCACCGTCGCGCGGGCCGCCCGCAAGCGGCAAGCTCAGGTCATCGGCCTCCGGCCCCGGGGCGATCAGTCCCGATCGCGCACCTCGGCCTGGTCGCGGTCGGCCCACAGGCTGGCGCGAAGCGTATCCAGACGGGCCAGGATGTCCCGGCGCTGGTCGGGATTGAGATGGCCGTCGGCGTCGCGGTAGTCGGCGTCGATGCGGCGGATGTCGTCGAGATCCCGCAGCGCGTGGCGGCCACGGCGATCGTCCAGTTCGCCATCGGCGATGCGATGCTGGATCTTGTCCTGCAGCCAGTCCTCCCGCGCGCGGGTGTCCATCGGCGCGCCGGCCCAGGCGTCGCGGCCATAAGCGGCTTCCCGGTCATAGCCACCGGGTGGGGGCGGGGGCGGCGCATAGCCATTGTCTCCTGGCGGCGATGGGGGCGGTGCGTAGCCATTGTCCTGGTTATAGGCGCCTTGAGGCGGCGGCGGGGGCGGATAGCCGTTGTCCTGTCCCCCATACGGCCGCTCCTGGTTGTATGCGGGAGGCGGCGGTGGAGGCGCATAGCTGTTGTCCTGGCCGTAGGCGCCCTGATTGTAGGACCCTGGGGGTGGGGGCGGCGCGTCGTAGCCGCGCGGGGTCGTGTCGACCCAGCGCCCGTTGGCGTCGTAGTAGCCGTACTGGGTGGCGGTGTTCGGGATCCATCGGCCGTTCTCGTCATAGCGGCCGTACTGGTTCGAGCAGTTGACCGTGGCGCCGCCGATGGCGTTGCCCGCCACCGCGCCGCCGACGCCGCCGATGATGGTCCCGCCCTCGCGTCCGCCATGTTCACCGATGGCGTTGCCGAGGAACGCCCCGCCGACGGCGCCAAGGACGGTGCCGATGACCCGGTTGTCGTGTTTCTGCTCCTGGCAGCTCGGCTGGGCCTGGGCCAGGGAGGGCGCCAGGGACGCGGTCAGCGCCGCGCCCACGAGGCTCGAATACAGCAGTCCCTTCAGCATCGACCGTCTCCTGGTTGCCCGGCGCCAAGGGCGGGGTGACATCAACGCGCAGCCAACCGCTTGGATGCCGGGGCGCCGGTTCGTTCGGCAGACCTACGCCCTTGTCGATGAACAAGCGCTGAACCGGTGACGAAACGCGATCACGAGTCCCGCGAGAGGATCTCGCCCAGCCGTTCGGCCAGGTCGGCGGGAAACACCGGCTCGGCGCAGGCGGCCAACTCGGCGAGCGTCCACCAGCGGATGTCGTCGACGAACTCGCGCTCCAGCGCCTGCCAGCCGTCCCGGGCCGGTTCGCCGCCGGCGCAGCGAGCCACCATGAAGCTCTCCTTCACGCGCACCGGGCGGCCCTTGCGATCGTGGTGGAGCTGCTCGCCCTCCCACAGCACCGGACCCACGCTGGCCTCGCCAAAGCCGGTCTCCTCGCGGATCTCGCGCAGCGCGGCCACGCTCAGGGACTCGCCGGGCTCGACCCCTCCCCCCACCGTAAACCATGCGCCGGGCGCGTGCGGATTGCTGGGCAGGCGGCCCTTCATCAGCAGGATGCGGTCCTGCGGGTCGAGGAGCAGGATCCGGGCGGTGAGGCGTTCGCGCATGCTGCGACCTTCGAAGCTTCTATACGCCCCGCAACCGCTCCTTCACCCGCTCGGCGAGCGATTGAAGGCGCAGCGGCTTGGGCAGGAAGGAGATGCCGCTCTCGCCTTCCAGCAGGTCGGAGAACTCCGACTCCGCATAGCCGGAGATGAACACGACCGGGGCGGCGGCGAGGAACGGGCGCGCGGCCTTCAGGAGGGTCGGCCCGTCCATGCCCGGCATCGACACGTCCGAGATCATCAGGTCGATGCGGCCGGCGTTCGCGCGCGCCAACTCCAGGGCCTCCTCGCCGTCGCGCGCCTCGATGACCTCGTAGCCGCGGCCCCGCAGCAGGCGGGCGGCGATGTCCCGGACCCGGTCCTCGTCCTCGACAAACAGGATGCAGCCGGCGCCGGACAGATCGCGCGGCGGTCGGGGCGGCGGCGCGGCCGCCGGCGGCTCGAGGCTGAGGCGCGGAACATGCGCGGGCAGGAAGATCCTGAACGTCGCGCCCTGGCCGGGCGGCGAGGCGGCGGCGATCCAGCCGTCGGACTGCTTGACGATGCCGTAGACGGTGGCGAGGCCGAGGCCGGTGCCCTCCCCGGCCGCCTTGGTGGTGAAGAAGGGCTCGAAGATGCTCCCCAGCACCTCGGCCGGAATGCCCGGCCCGTCATCGGCGACCTCGATCAGCGCGACGTCCCCCGGCGGCCGGGCCGGGCAGCCGAGCCCCTCCGCTTCGGCGGGGGTGAGACGGGCGGTGCGCAGGCGGATCGTTCCGCCGCTGCCTTCGCGCAACGCGTCGCGCGCGTTGACCACCAGGTTCATGATGGCCATTTCCAGCTGCGCCTTGTCGATGCGCACCAGGGGCGCGCCTGGCCCGTGGTCGGTCTCCAGGCGCATGTTCTCGCGCAGCAGGCGCCGCAGCAGCACCTCGAAATCGATCAGCGCCGCGCCGAGGTCGACGACTTCGCGGCGGACCGTGGCCTTGCGCGAGAAGGTGAGCAACTGCAGCACCAGGGCGGCGGCCCGGTTCACGCCCTCGCGCACCTCGCCCAGACTCTCGTAGGCCGGATCGCCAAGGGGGTGGCGCAGCAGGAGCTCGTCGACCCGCATGCCGATGGCGCTCAGCAGGTTGTTGAAATCGTGAGCGACGCCGCCGGCCAGCTGGCCGATCGCCTCCATCTTGTGGCGCTGGGCGAGCTGCAGCTGAAGGTCCTTTTCCGCCGTGACGTCGAGCAGATAAGCGGCGATGCGCTCGCCCGCCGCGGCCAGGTAGAGTTGCGCGGTGCGCTCGGGGGCGGCCGGCAGAGAGACTTCGAACGGGCCGGCGCCCCCGTCGGCCAGACGGGCGACGATCTCGGCGCGCGAGGTTTCGGCGACGAGGTCCGCCAGCGTCGCGCCGGGAAAGGCGGCCCGGCCCGCGATCGCCCACAGGGCGGCGTTGGCCTCCAGGATCGCCCCCGCGAATGGATCAGCGCCCTCGACCAGCGCGGCCCCGAACGGGGCCGGATCGGTCAGGGACTGCGGCAGCATGGCCGTGGCGGCGGCGAGCGGATTGGCCGGCAGGCGAACCAGGAAACGGTCGGCGCCGAGAGCGACGACGACGGCGCTCCGCTCGTCCTCGCCGATAGGCAGGATCCCCTCGCCCCGCCCGGTGGCGCGGGCGGCCCGGAATGCCGCGAACCAGGCCGGACCGCCGCGCGGCGAGCGTCCGAGGGTCTCGTCCCAGGCGTGGTTGGCGAGGTCGACGGCGCCGTCCAGTTCGCAGATCGCGGCCGGCTCATCGAGCGCGCCCAGCAGGGCGGCAAGATCTCCCCCGTCACCCGCGGGACGGCGGCGCTTCCCGAACACGTCCCGCAAGGCGATCACCGTTCCAGCCCCACCTGGCGCGCCAGCTCGCGGGCGGCCTGGGCCGGGTCGAGCTTGTCCTTGTCGCGGTCGACGCTGAAATTGGCCGCCCGCATCGCTTCCACCGGAATGGCCCCGACGAGCGGCCGCATGGCTCTCCGCAGCAGCGCGTCGCCGGAACGGCGAGGCGAGAGGAGGATCACCGCATCGTAGGGCGGCAGGGCTCCGAGCGGATCGGCCAGCACCACAAGGTGGTCGGCGGCGATGCGCCCGTCGCTGGAGAAGGCCGAGATGACGTCCGCCTCGCCGTCCTCGAGGGCCCGGTACATGAAGGTCGGCTGGTAGGAGGTCAGGCGGGCGAAGGAGAGGCCGTAGGCGGAGCGGATCGCCGCCCACTCCGGGCGCGAGAGGAACTCCAGGTCGGACCCCAGCTTGAGGCCGGGCGCCCGTGCGGCGAGGTCGGCCAGCGAGGCGACGTTCAGCGCCCGAGCCCGATCGGCGCGCATGGCCAGGACATAGGCGTTCTCGAAGCCGACAGGCCCCAGGACGGTGACGCCGTCGCGGCGCTTCAACTCCCGGGTGAGGCCGGCCAGCACGGCGGCGCGGCCGGGGTTGTCGCGGCGGTGCAGGACGTTGGCCCACAGGGTGCCGGAGTAGTCGACGTAGGCGTCGACCTCGCCGGAAGCCAGGGCGCGGTAGGCGGTGGCCGACCCCAGGTCCTCCTTCACCGACACCCGGGCTCCGGCGGCGCGCAGGCGCGACGCCATCAGATCGGCGAGGATGTACTGCTCGGAGAAGTTCTTGGCGCCGATCTGGTAGCTGGCGGCGGCGGACACGGCCAGCAGCGGCGAGAGGGCGGCGGCGGACCCGGCGACCAGACCCAGCGCCCCGGCCCAGATCCGCCAGCGCCTCCGGGCGGAAAGGCCCGACTCGATCAGGCCGAGCAACTGGTCGGCGCCGAGCGCCAGGACGGCCGAGGCGATGCAGCCGAACAGCACATAGACCCAGTTCTCGGTCTGCAGGCCGGAGAAGATGTAGTTGCCGAGCGAGGTCTGGCCCACCGGCGTCGCCAGCGTGGCGGCGCCGATGGTCCACACCGCGGCGGTCCGCGCCCCGGCCATGATCACCGGCGCCGCGAGCGGCAGCTCGACCCAGAACAGCCTCTGGGCGCCGGTCATCCCCATACCCTCGGCGGCCTCCACCGCGGCGGGGTCCACGCCGCGAATGCCGGCGACCGTGTTCCGCAGGATCGGCAGCATCGAATAGAGGGTCAGGGCCATCAGCGAGGGGGCGAAGCCGAGGGCCGGAAAGCCTCGCCCGAGCCAGGCCTGACTGATCGCCGATAGCCCCAGCAGCAAGGGATAGAACATCGCCAGCAGGGCGAGGCTGGGGATGGTCTGGATCAGGCTGGCGGCGAACAGGCTCGGCCAGCGCACGGCGGCGCTGCGGCAGGCGGCCACGCCCAGCGGCAGACTGATCGCGAACCCGAGCGCGAGGGCGCACAGGCTGAGGAGGACGTGCTGCGACAGATACGACGGCAACAGGGCCCAGGCCGCGGCGAAACGGTCATCCATCGGGGTCATCCATGGGCGCCGCCCTTCTCGAGCGCTTCCAGCCGCCGCAGTTGCCGCTGCGGGGTCTCCATCAGGCGGCGGACACCCGGATCCTCCTGATGGGCGAGAAGGGCGCCGGGTGGACCGTCGGCCACGATCCGCCCCGAGCCCAGGACGACGATGCGGTCGGCCAGCAGCAGCGCCTCCAGCACATCGTGGGTGACCATCACCGTCGTCAGTCCCAGCCGCTCGTGGAGGGCGCGATAGTCGCGACCCAGGGCGTCGCGGGTGACCGGATCCAGCGCGCCGAACGGCTCGTCCATCAGCATGATCCCTGGCCCGGCCGCCAGGGCCCGGGCCAGGCCCACGCGCTGCCGCTGGCCGCCGGAGAGGGCGGCGGGCAGGCGCCCGGCGATGTCGGCCGGCAGGGCGATCAGCGACAGGAGTTCCGCCGTGCGGGCGGCGATGCGCGGCGGGGGCCATCCCGCCAGCCGGGGGCCGACGGCGATATTCTCCGCCACGCTCAGGTGGGGGAAGAGGCCGATTTCCTGGAACACATAGCCGATACGCCGGCGAAGAGACGGCAAGGGATCCGCGCCCACCGGCCGGCCGTCGATCGACACGGTCCCGGCGTCTGGGACGGCCAGGCCGTTGATCATCTTCAGGGTGGTGGTCTTGCCGCTCCCGGACTCACCCAGGAAGGCGACGAACTCGCCGGGCGTGATCGACAGCGACAGGGGCCCGACCACTCGCCGGCCCGCATAGGTCTTGGTGACGCCGTCGAACGCGATCATGCGACGGGGCCCGAAGGGTTGCCGAAATGGGAAAAGCGCAAACCCTGCCCTCCGCTCCTCCCCGCGGAAGCGGGGACCCAGTGTTGTCCAGAGACCCTCGCCCTGTGGGTCGCACACTCCACCACGAGGAGCGCCCTGCTGGAAAGCGCTGGGTCCCCGCTTCCGCGGGGATGAGCGGAATGAGTCGGGCTAGGCGCGGCGGGCCTGGGCTACGCGGGCGGCGCCGAGGGCCGTCAGCGCCCCGCGGACGATGCCTTCGGCGTCCAGGCCGGCGGCGGCGTACATGCCCTCGGGCTTGTCCTGGTCCTGGAAGATGTCGGGGAGCGTCAGGGTGCGGACCTTGAGCCCGCGGTCGAGAGCGCCGTGGTCGGCCAGGGCGTGCAGGACGAAGGCGCCGAAGCCGCCGGCCGCCCCTTCCTCCACGGTGATCAGGGCCTCGTGCTCATTGGCCAGGCGCAGGATCAGGTCGATGTCGAGGGGCTTTGCGAAGCGGGCGTCGGCCACCGTGGTCGAGAGGCCCCGAGCGGCCAGCAGGTCGGCGGCCTTGAGGCTTTCGGCGAGCCGGGTTCCGAAGGACAGGATCGCCACCGCCGTGCCCTCGCGCACGATCCGGCCCTTGCCGATTTCCAGCGGTTCGGCCTGGTCGGGGATCGTCACGCCCACCCCATCGCCGCGCGGGAACCGGAAGGCGCTGGGCCGGTCGTCGATGGCGACCGCCGTGGCGACCATGCGGGCGAGTTCGGCCTCGTCCGCCGCGCCCATCAGGACGAAGCCCGGCAGCTGGCCCAGGTAGCCGATGTCGAAGCTGCCGGCGTGGGTGGGACCGTCGGCCCCCACCAGCCCGGCGCGGTCGATGGCGAAGCGCACCGGCAGGTGCTGGATGGCGACGTCGTGCACGACCTGGTCGTAGCCGCGCTGGAGGAAGGTGGAATAGATCGCTGCGAACGGCTTCATGCCGTCGGCGGCGAGGCCGGCGGCGAAGGTGACCGCGTGCTGCTCGGCGATGCCGACGTCGAAGCAGCGCCCCGGGAAGCGCTTGGCGAACAGATCCAGGCCGGTGCCCGACGGCATGGCGGCGGTGATGCCGATGATGGTCTCGTCGCGCTCGGCCTGCTTGATCAGCTCACCGGCGAACACCTTGGTGTACGAGGGCGCGTTTGATGGGGCCGGCTTGGCCTGCTGGCCGGTGACGACATCGAACCTGGCCACCGCATGGTGCTTGTCGGCGGCGCTCTCGGCGGGCGCGTAGCCCTTGCCCTTCTGGGTGACCACGTGGATCAGCACCGGCCGGTCCTGGATCTGCTGAACGTTCCTGAGCACGGGGACGAGGTGCTCGAGGTTGTGGCCGTCGATCGGGCCCACGTAGTAGAAGCCGAGCTCCTCGAAGAAGGTGCCGCCGGTGGCCATGCCGCGGGCGTACTCCTCCGCCTTGCGGGCGATGTCCTTCAGAGGACGAGGCAGATGGCTCGCCACTTCCTTGCCCAGACGGCGCACCCGCTGGTAGGCGTTGCCGGACACCAGGCCGGCCAGGTAGGCACTCATGCCCCCCACCGGCGGGGCGATGGACATGTCGTTGTCGTTGAGAATGACGACCAGCCGCCTGGTCGCCTCGGCGGCGTTGTTCATCGCCTCATAGGCCATGCCGGCGCTCATCGAGCCGTCGCCGATGACGGCGATGACGGCGTTGTCTTCCCCGCGCAGATCGCGCGCGACGCAGAAGCCGAGGGCGGCGGAGATCGAGGTCGAGGCGTGAGCGGCGCCGAAGGGGTCGTAGGGGCTCTCCGCCCGCTTGGTGAAGCCCGACAGGCCGGCGCCCTGGCGCAGGGTGCGTATGCGGCCTCTGCGCCCGGTGAGGATCTTGTGCGGATAGGCCTGGTGGCCGACGTCCCAGATCAGGATGTCCTTGGGGGTGTCGAACACATGGTGCAGCGCCACGGTCAGTTCGACGACGCCCAGACCCGCGCCCAGGTGGCCGCCAGTGACCGAGACCGCGTCGATGGTCTCGCTTCGAAGCTCGTCGGCCAGCCGGCGAAGTTCCGGGATGCTGAAACGCCGAGTGTCGGACGGCTGATCGACGGTGTCGAGAAGAGGTGTCTTGGAACCCATGATGGACCTGTCAGGCGCCCCCGCCTTGCGCGGTGCTTGAGTGGCGCACCGCCTGTGATTGGTGTTTACGGATTAGGAATCAACCCCGAAGCGGCCCGATGAGGGCTTCAAGTTCGTCGCTGTAACACGAAATCCACAGCCGATCGCAAGAATTGGCCGCGTTCGCCGAACAGATCCAGGTGCGCCTTGGTCTGGGTCACCAGCAGCGCGACCCGCTCTTTCGCCGCCTCGACGCCGAGCAAAGTGACGTAGTTGGTCTTGCCGAGCGCGGCATCCTTGCCCCCGGCGGCCTTGCCGAGTGATTCGACATCTCCCTCGGCGTCCAGGACGTCGTCGACGATCTGGTAGGCGAGCCCGATGTCGCGGCCGAAGGCCATCAGGGCGTGGCGCTCCGCGTCCATCGGTCGCGCCATCGCCAGCGGCAGCTCGAAGGCGCAGGCGATCAGGGCTCCGGTCTTCATGCGCTGCATGCGCGCCACCGCCCCAAGGTCGTCGCGCACGCCCAGGATGTCGATCATCTGGCCCCCCACCATGCCGCGGGCGCCGGCCGCGACGGCCAGGTGGCGGACCAGCTCGGCCCGCACGTCGCCCTTCGAGTAGGTGTCGGGGTCGGCGAGGATCTCGAAGGCGACCGTGAGGAGCGCATCGCCGGCCAGCACGGCGGTCGCCTCGTCGTAAGCCTTGTGCACGGTGGGCCGGCCCCGGCGCAGGTCGTCGTCGTCCATGCATGGCAGGTCGTCGTGGACCAGGCTGTAGGCGTGGACGCACTCCAGGGCGCAGGCGGCCCGCAGCACGGATCGCTCGGGAAGCTCGAAAAGGCGCCCGGTCTCGAGGGCGAAGAACGGCCGCAGACGCTTGCCGGGGCCTAGCGCGGCGTAGCGCATGGCCTCCGTTAGCCGGGCTTCGGGGCCGTCGGCGCGCGGCAGGAGTTCGTCGAGGGCGACGGTGACCAGGTCGGCGGCCTGGGCGATCCGCTGGGCCAGATCGGCGGGCACCGTCAGGCGAACTCGGCCGGCTCGACACCGACGGCGCCACCGGGTCCCAGGACGATCTTCTCCACCTGAAGTTGCGCGGCCCGCAGCTTGGCCTCGCAGTGGGCCTTGAGGAGGGCCCCTCGCCGGTAGACGTCCACGGACCGCTCGAGCTCAGCCTTGCCCGACTCCAGCTCGGCGACGATCCTCTCCAGCTCGGCGAGCGCTTGCTCGAACGATAGGTCGGCTATGTCGGTTTCTTGACTCATGGAATCACACGGCGTTCATTGGAATATCGATCTGCGCCACCCTAGCCGACCGCGGCGAGTGGCCGCAACGGCGCTCCCTCGACGGTGGTTCAGCGGGGCGGTTCGAAGCGGCGCGCCGACCAGTATCGGAAACCCTGGTCCAGAGTCTTGCGCCAACCCCGCGCGGCCAGGGCCCGGCCGATCATGGCGTTGAAGAAGCCGTGAGCGACCAGCACCACCTCCTCTCCGGCGGCGGCCCGATCGGCGAGATCCTTCGCGGCCTGCCGCGCGCGGGCCTCGGCCTCTGCCCGCGACTCCTGGCCGTCGTGAAAGTTGAACGCCCACCAGCAGAAACGCGACAACACGCCCCACCACCGCGGCGAAAGCCTGAACCAGGCGGGGAGCAGCGGCGATGGCAGCGGTGCTTCCACAAACAGAGGGTCGCTGCGGACATCCCGGCCCTCGGCGATCGCCCGCGCGCTCTGGATCGATCGCTCCCGTGTCGAGGAGACCACCGTGTCGGCGGCGCGGGTAATAGCGAGGAGGCTCGGAGGAGGCGCCTGGCCGGCTTTCAGGCCACCCTGCTCGTAGCGGGCCCACCACTCCCGATAGCCGGCGGCGGTGAGGATCACGCGCCGCGACAGGGCCGGCTCGCCGTGGCGGGCCAGGATGACGGCGCCGGCCATGGACTTCACTCCCCCCGCATCGCCCGGACATGGGCGACGGCGGAGTCCGCCAGCCCGCGAAGGTCGTAGCCACCCTCGAGAGTCGAAACAAGTTTTCCCCCACAATGACGACGGGCCACGGCGGTGATGGCGCGGGTCGCCCAGGCGTAGTCCTCCGCCTCGAGGGCCTGGTCGGCCAGGGGGTCGCGGGCATGGGCGTCGAAGCCGGCCGAGACCAGGATAAGGTCCGGGGCGAACGCGTCGATCCGATCCATCAGCCCCTCGAACGCCGCCCGCCAGACCTCACGCGGGGCCATTGGCGGGACCGGTGCGTTGGCGACGTTGCCGACGCCCGTCTCGCTCGCCGCGCCGGTGCCGGGATAGTTCGGGCTCTCGTGGACGGAGGCGAAGAAGAGGTCGGGGTCGGCCTGGAAAACCGCCTGGGTGCCGTTGCCGTGGTGGACGTCGAAGTCGGCCACCGCCACCCGGCGCAGGCCGCACGCCTGCGCGACCCGGGCCCCGATCGCGACGTTGGAGAGCAGGCAGAAACCCATCGCGAAGTCGGGGCCGGCGTGGTGGCCCGGCGGTCGTACGGCGCAGAACGCCCGCCTCGCCTCGCCGGCGGCCACCGCGCGCACCGCCGCGGCCACGGCGCCCGCCGCCAGACGGGCCGCGCGCAGGCTGCCGGCGGACATCTCGGTGTCGGGGTCCACCAACCTCACGCCGACTTGCGGAGAAAAAGCCGCCAGGCGCGTCAGGTGATCCTCGCCGTGCACGAGCGCCAGATCGGCCGGATCGGCCAACGGCGCCTCGCGGCGATCGAGATCCGGCAAGGCGGCGGCGAGCGCTTCGCTGACCGCGATCAGACGTTGCGGCCGCTCCGGATGGCCTTCGCGCGGGCGGTGGTCGAGCATGTCGGGATGGGTGTAAAGCGCGACGGACATGGTTTTCAGGTTAGGGTGGGGTTTCAGGGTAGAGCGGGATTCGACGGGAGACCATGACCGACGGAGTTATTCGCCGGGCCGGCATAGCCGACGCCGAGACGCTCTCGGCGCTGAGCGCGGCCACGTTCAGCGCCACCTTCGCCCATCTCTATCCACCATCGGACCTGGCGGCCTTCCTGGAGGAGTCCTACGCGCTGGAGCGCAGCCGGGCGCAGCTGGCCGATCCGCGGATCGCCACCTGGCTGCTCGAGGTCGAAAACGAAACGGGGGGCGAGGCGGTGGGCTACGCCATGGCCGGCCCCTGCGGCTTGCCCCACCCGGACGTCACGCCGGGGTGCGGGGAACTGAAGCGGATCTATATGCTGCGGGCCTGGCAGGGCGGCGGCCGCGGCTCGCGGCTGCTGGCGGCGGCGCTGGCCTGGCTGGAAGCCGAAACGGCCGGGTCGCTGTGGATCGGCGTCTGGTCCCAGAACCTCGGAGCCCAACGCCTCTACGGGCGGATGGGCTTCGACAAGGTGGGCGAATACGAGTTCAAGGTCGGCCAGACGCGCGATCACGAATTCATCCTGCGGCGAGGCTGAGGCGCGCCCGAAAGCGTTATCCCCTGGACACGAAACCCCCGCGCCGCCATCTTCGCTTCCACGATCGTACGAGAGCCCAGACCGATGTTCCTGCAATTCTTCAATGAGCTGCGTTCCGCCAAGGTGCCGGTGACGCTCAAGGAATATCTCATGCTGATGGAGGGCATGGACAAGGGCGTGATCGAACGCCGGGTCGAGGACTTCTACTACCTGTCGCGCTGCGCCCTGGTGAAGGACGAAAGGTTCCTCGACCGCTTCGACGTGGTGTTCGGCCATGTGTTCAAGGGTCTCGAGCTGATCACCCTCGAACAGGCCAAGGACATCCCGGCCGAGTGGCTCAAGCGCCTGACCGACAGCTTCCTCACCGAAGAGGAGAAGAAGCAGATCGAGGCGATGGGCGGCTTCGACAAGCTGATGGAGATGCTCCAGGAGCGGATGAAGCAGGGCCAGGGCGAGGGCGACGAGGAGGGCGACGAGAATTCCCGCGGCAATGGCCGCAACTTCCCCATCGGCGCGGGCGGCTACCACCCCGAGGGCATCCGCATCGGCCAGGACAAGGGCCGTCACGGCCGGGCGATCAAGGTGTGGGACAAGCGCGAGTACAAGAACCTCGACGATTCCGTCGAACTGGGCACCCGCAACATCAAGATCGCGCTGCGCCGCCTGCGCAAGTTCGCCCGCCAGGGATCGCCCGACGAGCTGGACATGAAGGGCACGATCAAGGAGACGGCCAACAAGGGCTATCTCGACCTGATCATGCAACCGGAGCGGCGCAACACCATCAAGGTGCTGATCTTCTTCGACATCGGCGGCTCGATGGACAGCCACATCCGGGTCTGCGAGGAGCTTTTCAGCGCCGCCCGCAGCGAATTCAAGACCATGGAATTCTTCTACTTCCACAACTGCCTCTACGAGAGCGTGTGGAAGGACAACCGCCGCCGGCACACCGAGAAGCTCGATACCGGGGACCTGCTCAACAAGTACGGCCGCGACTACAAGGTGATCTTCGTCGGCGACGCCACCATGAGCCCCTATGAGATCACCTATCCCGGCGGTTCGGTGGAGCACTGGAACGAGGAGCCGGGCGCGGTGTGGATGGACCGCGCCGCCCGCACCTGGGACAGTGTCGCCTGGCTCAATCCCACCCCGGCCCGCCACTGGGATCACACGCCCTCGATCGGGGTGATGCGCGAGCTGCTGCGCGAGCGGATGTTCCCCCTGACCATCGAGGGCCTCGACAAGGCCATGCGCGAGCTGGTGCGGTAGGCTCGCCGGCGATCCGATGACCGATTCCCTCACCCCGCTCGAAGACCTCGCCGCCGATCCCGAGCGCGAGGCGGCCACCAAGGCGGCGATCTTCAACGCCGCCGAACGGCTGTTCGCCCTCGAGGGATTCCAGAATGTCTCGGTGCGCGACATCACCGCCGCGGCGGCGGTGAATCTGGCCAGCGTCAACTACCACTTCGGATCGAAGGACGCCCTGCTGTTCGAGATTTTCCGCCGTCGGACGGCCGAGCTCAATCGCGAGCGGGCCCGCATGCTCCATGTCGCCGCCGACCGCCACGCCGGCAAGCCTCCGGTGCGCGAGGTTCTGGCCGCCCTTTTCGAGCCACCTCTGCGCTGGTCGAGCCCCGAGCATGAGCGGCGAATCTCGGTGCAGTTCATCATCCGCGCCCGCAGCGAAGGCACCGAGGCGATGAAGGACGCGCTGCGGACCGACGTCTCCCACCTTCGCCGCTTCGCCGACGCCCTGATCGCCACCCTGCCCCACCTGCCCCGCGAGGAGATCTACTGGCGCCTGCATTTCGCGCTGGGGATGATCCACAACAATCGCTTCGCCGAGTTCGACCGCCTGCACGTGCTCTCCGACGGGGCCACGCGCGAAAGCGACGTCGAGGCCCTGCTGCGCCGGATGCTCGATTTCGCCGAGGCCGGGTTCCTGGCCTAGGTCTTGCGGGCCGAGGCGATGCGGGTCTTGGCGATGTCGATGGCGACGTCTTGCGGCTGTCGGCTTTCGGCTTGGCTGCGGGCGAGCACCTCGTCGAGGGTCTCGATCATCCGGACGATTTTCGTCTCCACCCAGGCCGGGTCATAGGGCTCGTCCCGATCGAGGCCGCGGATCTCGGCGGCGACATTGATGATCCCCCCGCCGTTGATCACGAAATCGGGGGCGTAGAGGATCCCGCGCTCCTGCAGCGCCAGGCCGGCGGCCGGGTCGGCGAGCTGGTTGTTGGCCCCGCCGGCGACGATCCTGGCTCTGAGCGTCTGGGCGGTGGCCGTGGTGATCGCGCCGCCGAGCGCGCACGGGGCGAAGACATCGACTTCGGCAGCGAAGATCTCGCCGGGCGCCACGATCCGCGCCGAGGTTCGCTCGGCCACCGCGTTCTGCGCCGCCTCGTTGACATCGGTGAGGGTCAGCCTCGCCCCCGCCGCCGCCAGCTTGTCGGCGAGGCAGGCCCCTACGTGGCCGACACCCTGGATCGCTACCTTGACCCCCTCGAGATCGCGGCCGAGGGCGCGTCGCACGCACAGTTCGATGCCCCGTTTGATCCCCTCGGCGGTCAGGGGGCTGGGATCGCCGGAAGCGGCCGGATGGCCCTCCAGCCCGGCCACGAAGCGTGTCGCTTTACGGGCGTGGGCGAGATCATCCGGCGAGACCCCGACATCCTCCGCCGACCAGTAGGCGCCGCCCAGCGCCTCGACGCAGCGCCCGAAGGCTTCGAACAGCTCGCCCGTCTTGGCGGTGCGCGAATCCCCGATGATCACTGCCTTGCCGCCGCCCAGGTCGAGGTCGGCCACGGCGTTCTTGTAGGACATGGCCCGCGAGAGGCGCAGGGCGTCGTCCATGGCCGCCTGCTCGTTCGCGTAGGGCCACATCCGGCAGCCGCCGGCCGCCGGTCCGCGGGCGGTGGAATGGATGGCGATGATCGCCTTGAGGCCGCTTGCCGGGTCGCTGAAGGCGTGGACCGCCTCGTGGTCTTCGAAGGCCGGGGATGCGAAGAGGCTCATGGGCGCTCGTACGGAAGGCTGCGGGGGTTCGGAGGCGCGCCCCTCTAGCCCCCGGCAGGCGCTCTCACAACCCCGGAGGGGCGCCTTCCTCGTGCTTGGCGGCGGCCGGCGGGGGAATCGGCGGCGCGCCCGACGGCGGGGGGGCGGCCGGATCGAGCACGAAAGCGGCGCTGTCGGCCCAGACGTTCTTCGCCTGGAGATCGCGCAGGAGGAGGTGCCAGCCCTTGGCGTAATAGGCGGTGCGATCGCCGGCGGGCAGGCGCGCGGCCGCCTCGAAGGATGGGCGCTTGGGAATGACCTCGTCGTGGGCGCCGTAAAGATAGAGGGTCGGGACACGAATGGCCCCGGTCTCGCGCCAGGCGTTCTGCATGGTCGCCACCAGGCCGTAGAGGGCATCGGTCCGGGCGCCCCATTCCATCAGGGGGTCGCGCGACATGGCGATCATCTCGGGGACATTGTCGGTGGGATAGATCTTGCTGGTCAGCCAGCGCGGCGGGGTCAGCACCCAGCCGGGGGCGAGGTGGTCGGCCAGCCACAGGGCGGCGGAATACGTTACCGGCTGGCGCGACCAGCCCCACACCGCCGGGGCCAGCAGGATCAGGCGGTCGGCGGCCGGCGGCCGGTCCGAGGCGAAGGCCTCGATGGCCACCGCTCCGCCCAGGCTCTCGCCGGCCACGGCGATGACCGCGCCTGGGTATTGCTGGCGGGCCAGGGCGACGATGGTCCGCAGATCCTCGATGCTCAGCGCGTCGGGGGCCCACAGGCCGCGGCCCGGAGAGCGGCCGAAGCCGCGCTGGTCGAAGGCCAGGGTGGTGATCCCTCTGGCCGCCCAGTCGGCGGCGGCGAGGTGGAAGGCGTTGGCGTAGTCGTCCATGCCGTGCACGCCGATGATCACCGCCCTGGGAGCGCCGCCGGCGGCGTCCCAGCGGGTGAGGCCCAGCCGAGCGCCGTCGAAGCTGACGAAGGCGTCCTTTTCCAGACGCGGCCCGGCAAAGCCGGCCGCCGGCCGTTCCGCCTGCTGCAGCGTGGGCGCGCAGCCGGTCACGGCCAGGGCGACGACGGCGGCGGCGAGGAGATGCTTCATGCGCCGACCATCGCCGCGACGCGCCCGCGCAGCCAGGCCACCGGTCCGGCTTCGAACCACGGGTTGCCGTTCAGCCAAGCGCTGTTGCGCCAGGAGGGGTGGGGCATGACCAGGATGTCGGGCAGGAAGTCCCGCCAGGCCCGCACCGTCGCGTCCATCGAGGCGCCGGCCCGCTCGCCCAGACCCCACCCCTGGGCCGGCCGGCCGAGAAGCACGGTGAGCTCCACCTTGGGCAGGGCGGCGATCAGGCGCGTTCGCCACAGGGTCGCGCATCGGGCCGGGGCCGGCAGGTCGGCGCCGTTTTTCGTCCCCGGATAACAGAAGGCCATGGCCGCGACCCCGATCGCCGGATGGTCGTAGAACGTCGCCCGGTCGACCCCCATCCAGCGGCGCAGGCGGTCGCCGGAGGGATCGTCGAACGGCAGTCCGCTTTCGTGCACCCGCCGGCCCGGCGCCTGGCCGCAGATCAGCAGACGCGTCTCGCGGCTGACCCGAACGACCGGCCGCGGCTCATGGCCGAAATCGCCGGCGCAGGCGCGGCAGGCGGCGATCTCGCCAAGAAGGCTCTCCAGACTCACCGGGCGAAGAATTGTTTTTCCTGGGCGACGATCGGGGCGAAGGAGGGCCGCGCCAGGATGGCCTCGACATAGGCGGCCGTCTTCGGGTGGCGGGCCGCGTCGACGGCGATGCCGCAATGGGCGAAGTTGACGAAGGGACTGGCCACGGCCAGGTCGGCGAGGGTCAGGCGGTCCTCCACCAGAAAGCCGGACGCGGGAATGACTTCCTCCAGATAGTCGACGAGGGGCGGAAACTCGTCCTTCTCGGCGGTCTCGGCGGCGGCGAGGTCGCCCGGCCGGCCGAGGAACATCGGCGAGACGACCTTGTTGAAGAACACCTTTCCCATGGTGGCGATGAGAATGGTGTCGGCGAATTCCTCGTACCAGATGGTCCGCGCCCGGGCCTTCGGCTCGGCGGGGATCAGCGGCGGCTCCGGATGCTTGGCTTCGAGATAGGTGATGATGGCGGTGGAGTCGGAGATGGCGAAGTCGCCGTCGCGGAAGCCCGGCATCTTGCCGAACGGGCTCGCCGCGCGGAATTCCGGATCCTTGGCCTGGAGAGTGACCGGTTTGAGCTCGGCGGAGAGGCCCTTCTCGGAGAGATAGGCCAGGGTCTTGCGCACGAAGGGCGAGAGCGAGGAGCCGTAGAGGATCATTTCGAGGCCTTTGGGTTCTGAGGGATGGTCGATCCTGTAGCCTAATGGCGCCTACCGGCGAAAGGCCGTGTCAGCCGCCGGCGAGGCGGACGACCAGCCAGATCATGGCGCAGCCGGCGAGAGTGGCCGCCGTCGTGAAGGCGCGCGGGTGGCGCTGGTGGCTGGCCGGGATCAGCTCACTCGCTCCGATGACCAGGAAGAAGCCGGCGAAGGCGGCGAGGATCAGGGCCAGTTCCCCGCGCGGCACGGTGACGAATTGGCTGAGCGCGATGCCGATGAGCGGCGCGATCGCGTCGGCGACCAGCCAACGGCGAGCCCAGACGCGGCCGGTCGCGCCGGCCAGGCTGACGTTCACGGTGTTGATCCCGTCGGAAAGGTCGTGGGCGAGCACCGCCAGGGTGACCACCGCCGCCGTCGCCGCCGAGACCTGGAACGAAAGACCGATCGCCAAGCCATCCATGACGCTGTGGGCGGTGAGACTGCCCGCTCCCAGGTGGCCGCGCTGGCCGCCCGGACCGCTGGCGGCGAGCGCCCGGTCGATCGCCAGATAGGCCATGAAGCCGAGCGCCGTGCACCCGAGCACCGCATCGGGCGGGCCGCCGAGGGCCAGGGCTTCCGGCAGGAGGTCGAGGAGGGCCACCCCGATCACCGCCCCGGCGCTGAACCCGAGCACCATATGGATCCGCCGCTCCAGGCGCAGGGCCAGGGTCCCGCCGGCCAGGGTGGCGGCGGCGGCCGCGAGGCCCAGGACCAGAAGCACGAGGTCGAGACGATGATGCGCGAGGAAATTCCCCATTCCTCCCCTCTAGCCCGAGAGGCGAGGAATTCAGAAATCGCCGATCATGCGCCCGGCGCCCGGCGCGTCCGCCAAACCAGCCACCCACACAGCGCCCAGCACGCTCCCAGCACCCAGCCGGCCAGGACGTCGGTGGGCCAATGGACGCCCAGGAACACCCGGCTGAAGCCGACGCCGGCGATCACCAGGCCGGCGATGGCGAACCAGAAGGCCTTTTCGCGGCGGCGAGGCTCGAAGCTCGCCGCCAGCATGGCGAGACTGAGCCACAGGGCCGCCGAAGCGGTCGAATGGCCGCTGGGAAAGCTCTGGGCGTAGACATAGGTCCCCAAGGGCGCGAAATCGGGGCGGGGCCGGCCGTAGATTCCCTTCAGCAGCTCATCGCAACTCTGGGCGCAGATCATCACGCCGGCCAGGACGGCGGCGCGCCGCCAGTTGCGGTGGAAGGCCAGCCCCGCCACCGCCAGGGTCGTCGCCAGGACCACGAACGTGGTTCCGCCGAGCGCAGTGACGTCGCGCATGGCCTCCCACAGCCAGCGCGGACCGATCGGCACATGCGGCAGCCCGGGCAGACGCAGCGCCTCGATCACGGCCTTGTCGAAGGCGCTGGTCTCGCCCTCGCGAACCTCGCCGCCCAGGCCGAGGATCAGCCACACCCCGCCGGCGACGAGGATCATGATCGCCAGCACCTTCGCTTCGACCGCGGCGAAGGCGGCCCGGAACCGGGGCGGCAGGCGGGCGGAGAGGGTCGCGATCATTTGACGGTCAAACGGCCAAGTCACGCGGAGGGTCCCTTTCGCGCTCTGCTCGTCGATGGGCGTCGCCCCTAGATCACGATGACTTTGGATTGAATCAATCCGAAGTCATGAAACGTGATCGATTCCTTATAGTTAGAGCGGGATGCGGGCGGAAAACCGCTTCGCACTTTTCCTCAACCCGCTCTAGCCGCTCGGTCTGGCCAGGACGGGCGTGGCTGTCACGGACGCCGCGGCGACCATCGCCGTGGATCCGGCGCCCGCGCCGAAAGCAGCCATGGCGGTCGTCAGGCTCGCCGGCGCGAGCGAGTCGGTGATCACCGTGCCGCCGGCCGTGTCGTCGGCGAAGGTGAATTTCGAGCCGGTGTAATCGCCGCTGAACTTGATCATCGCCCGAACCGTGCTGCCGTTCGTCAGGGTGAGCGTGCCGGCCGTGGCGGTCCCCGAATAGGTCACGCTGTCGCCCGCGTTGAAGGTGAGGCCCTTCAGATCGATCTGGTTGGCCCCGCTCTTGGAGAAGCCGAAGATCTTGCCCGTGAAGTCGGCGATGTCGCCGAACACCATCTCGCCGGTGCTGCTCGCGCCGAAGACCACGTGTTCGCTGGTCGCCCCGTCGATCTCCAGCACCCCGGCGTGCAGGATCCGGGCCTGGCCGGTCCCGGTCACCGCCCCGGTGATGGTGAGCTTGCCGTTGTCTGCCTGGACGTAGCCGGTGTTGTCGACCGCCGCGTCGATCGTCAGACCCAGGGCCGCCCCGTCGATGAACCCGGCGTTGACCACCGTCCCGCCGGCGAGATTCACCGTCCCGGCGCCCAGGAAGGACATCAGCCGCGCCCCCTTGGTTATGGAGAGCGCCCCGCCTTCGATGTCGGCATTGTCCAGCTGGATGCGATGGCCGTCGCCCATCAGCCCGCCGCCGGAGTCGTCGATGGTGGTGTTGCGGATCAAGAGCGTCGCCGTCCCTGTGTTCTCGATGTCGCCGTCGTTGATCACGCTGCTGGCGGTGTTGATGAGCATCCGCCCGATGCTGCTGTCGATCGTCCCCTCGTTGGTCAGACTCAGCGAGCCGCTGATGAAGCCGCCGCCCTCGATGGTGTTGTCGAGATTGGTAAGGGAAGCGATTTTGAAGGCGGTGATGTGGCCGTTGGCGTTCAGGCTCACGATGCCCCCGCCGGTGAGAGTCTGGACGCCGGAGAAGACCAGACTGGAGAAGGCGCTGCCGGCCCCGCCGTTCACGTCGATCAGGCCGACATTGTCGAGGGCCCCGACAAAGGTGAGGTGGGAGCTCGCGCCGATCGTCAGCGTGCCGCCGACGGAGAGCTGATCGAGGGCCGTGATGGTTTCGGCCCCGCTCACGGTCCACGCGGCGCCTGCATCGACGACATAGGCGCTGAAGCCGCTGAAGGTCCCGCTCGCCGCGCCGCCCAGCGTCCCGGCGGCGCCTCCCAGGCCGGTGATCGTTCCCGGGCCGCCGGCGAGCTCCAGAACGCCTCCGCCGCCGCCGATCAATCCGGTGAACGTCGCCCCGCTCTCGACGATCAGGCGATCGGACGAGGCGTTGAACGCCACCGAATCGCCCGTCGAGCCGATGATCAGGCCGGCGTTGGTGACCGTGAGATATCCGCCGGAGAGATCGGTGACCCCGATGTAGCCCTGGATGGTCCCGCTGGCCTGGTTGACCACGCTTCCCGTGGACCCGACGTCCACCCCGTCGCCGGCGCGCGCCTGGCCGTAGCCGTAGCCGGCGCCGCCGGCCCCACCGGCGACGTGGCCGGAATTGGTCAACAGAGCCCCTCCCGAGAGCGTGACCCCGGCCGCCCCCGCGCCTCCATGGCCGGTGCGTCCGTAGCGGCCGTAGCCCACGCCGTCGCCATAGCCTCCGGCGGCGCCGCCGGCCCCGCCGGCCCCGCCGACGATCGATCCGCTGTTGGTGAGGCCGCCGACCGCGACGAAGGCGCCCGCGCCCCCGTCTCCGCCGTAGCCGCCGTCACCCCCATAGGCGAAGTAGCCGAAGGCGTAGCCTCCGGCCCCACCGTGCCCGCCGGCCCCGCCGGTGATCGACGCGACGTTGACAACCGAACCGCCGAGCAGCGACACCCCGACGCCGCCTTCGCCGCCGGCCGCTCCGAAGCCGCCCCGGGCCACGGAGCCCCCGGCTGAGCCGCCGGCGCCGCCGGCCCCGCCGGCCCCGCCTGTGATCGAATGGGCGGTGTTGTGGACATAGCCGTTCTTCTCGAGAACCCCCGTCCCGCCGGCCCCGCCCGCACCCCCGAACCCAGCGTCGGCGTAGGTGACGAATCCGGACACGTTCGCCCCGGACCCGCCCGCGCCGCCGGCCCCGCCGATGACGATTCCGTTGTTGGTGAGGGTGGCCGAGGCCAGGTACGCCGCCCGTGCGCCGGCCCCGCCGCTCCCGCCCGTGTAGCCGACGCCCTCCGTATAGCCGCTGCCGTACAGGGTGTAGGTCACGTAGACATTTGCCGCTGTTCCGGCCGTCGCCACGGTGGCGAAGATCGTTCCCTTGTTGATCGTCTTGGAGAAGCTGTCCGCGGTGAGGCCCGCCCCCCCGACCGTGCCGGTGTTGGTGATGGTCAGGACGCCGCCGGCGCCGAGGCTGTAGCCGGCCACGTAAGTGGTGATCGTATGAGCTGTCATAACTCCACCCCTGAAGCTCTCCGAGGATCGCGCCGCGGCGCGCCTCGGCGTCCAGCCTATTCCCTCGCCGCCACGTCCTCAATCACCGCCGTTGGATCGAGGCTCAGCCGCGGCCGGCGACGACTGCCCTCGATGGTCCGACGGCGGTTCAGCCCCCCCGCTTCATGGTCTCGCGGGCGATGACCAGTTGCTGGATCTGGCTGGCGCCCTCGTAGATGCGGAAGATGCGGACGTCGCGGTAGAGCCGCTCGATGCCGTGGTCGGCGACGTAGCCCGCCCCGCCGAAGATCTGCACCGCCCGGTCGGCCACCTTCCCGACCATCTCGGAGGCGAAGTATTTCGCCGCCGCCGCCTCCAGGGTGACGGTGGCGCCCGCATCGCGCTTGCGGGCGGTCTCCAGGGTCAGGGCCCGTGCGGCCAGGGTGTCGGTCTTGGAATCGGCGATCATCCCCTGGACGAGCTGGAAGGAGGCGATGGGCGCGCCGAACTGCTTGCGCTCGGCGGCATAGGCCACGGTGTCGGCCAGCAGCCGCTCGGCCACCCCCACGCACACCGCCGAGATGTGCAGGCGGCCGCGGTCGAGCACCCGCATGGCCACCTTGAAGCCCTCGCCTTCCGCTCCCAGACGATTTTCCATCGGCACACGGACGTTGTCGAAGTTGACGTCGCAGATATGGGCGCCCTGCTGGCCCATCTTCTTCTCCGGCTTGCCCACCGACACGCCGGAAAGATCGCGCGGGACGAGGAAGGCCGAGATGCCGCCGGCCCCCTTGATGGCCGGATCGGTGCGGGCCATGACCGTGAACAGCTGGGCCTTGTTGGCGTTGGTGATGTAGCGCTTGGCGCCGCTGAGCACATAGGCCTCGCCGTCGCGCTCGGCCCGCGTGCGCACCGCGGCGCTGTCCGAGCCGGCCTCGGGCTCGGTGAGGGCGAAGGAGGTGACGATCTCGCCCGAGGCTATGCCGGGCAGCCATTTCGCCTTCTGCGCCTCGCTCCCGAACATCACCAGGCCCTGGCTGCCGATGCCGACATTGGTGCCGATCGCCGAACGGAAGGCCGGGCTGGCGTGGCCGAGCTCCATGGCCACCCGGCATTCGTCCTCCATGGAAAGGTCGAGGCCGCCATAGGCCTCGGGGATGGACAGGCCATAGAGGCCCAGCGCCCGCATCTCGGCCAGCACCGCCTCGGGGATGGCATCATTCTCGGCCACCTGGGCCTCCAGCGGGCGCAGCCGTTCGGCGACGAAGCGGCGCACGGCGTCCAGAAGCTGTTCGCGGGTGTCGGCGTCGAGGGCCATGGGCGCGCTCCTGATCTTGGCGGCCAACCCTAGGATCGTATAGGGCCAAGGCCAAGTCAGCGGAGCAGGCGCGTGAATGAACTTGAACCGACCTACACCGGCGAAGTGATCGCCGAGGGCGAATGGGCCGGCTGGCGGGTCTGGGGCCCAGACCCCTTCGAACTGCTGGCCGGGCCGTTCTTCGCCCGCGAGGATGCCGAGGGGCGGATGGTTTGCGCCTTCCGCGCCGGGCCAAAGCACATGAACGGCCACGGGGCGATGCACGGCGGCGCCCTGATGACCTTCGCAGACTACGCCCTGTTCGCCATCGCCTCGGAACACATCAAGGAAACCAGCGCGGTCACTGTCCAGCTGAGCTGCGAATTCATCGGCGCCGCCCATGAGGGGGAGCTGGTCGAGGCGAGGGGCGATGTGGTCCGGGCCGGCGGCTCGCTGGTTTTCGTGCGCGGCGTGATCACCGCCGACGGCCGCCCGGCCCTGGGCTACTCGGCGATCCTCAAGAAGCTACGGCGGCGCTAGAGCGAGAGACGGCTGGATCGCCGACAGATCCCCGCCCCCGCTCTTCCCCGCGAAAGCGGGGACCTAGCCTTTTTTGGTTTGCCTGAGCTCGCCAATCCCCTCGGAAGAGGCCCCGCTGGACACCACTGGATCCCCGCTTTCGCGGGGAAGAGCGGAGGGGGTGGGAATTTGGCCGTATCATGGGCGGGTTAAGTCCACGCGTCGGACGCTCTGTAGGCGGCTTGCCTGCCGGGCGCTTTGGCACGACAACTTCCTCCATCGGGGAGCGAAGCGGTTTGGCCAGCGAGCGGCGAGACGTTCTGCACAGCTGGTGCGTCCAGGCCGACTGGCACGCCCCGCGCGTCGTCGGCGGCCAGGGCGCTCACCTTCTCCTCGAGGACGGCTCCAGCGTGCTCGACATGAGCAGCCAGGCCGAGTGCAGCAATCTCGGCCACCAGCATCCCAGGGTGGTGGCCGCCATCCGCGATCAGGCGCAGCGGCTGTGCTATGTGGCCAACGCCTGGGGGGCGGCGCCGCGCGCCGAGCTGGCCGCGAGGTTGCTCGAACTGTCGGGCTTCGAGGGCGGCCGGGTCTTCTTCACCCTCGGCGGCGCCGACGCCAACGAGCATGCGGTGAAGTTCGCCCGCCAGGCCAGCGGCCTTCGAAACGGCCTGATCCTGACCGGCGATCGCTCCTACCACGGGGCCAGCTACATGGGGATGGCCCTCTCCGGCGATGCGCGCACCGCGGGGCGGGTCGACGAGGCCGCACTCGGCGTCGCCCATTTCGCGGCCCCGGACGCCTATCGCAGCCAGGCGAGCCCGGACGACTGCGGGCTGATGGCCGCCGAGGCGGTGCGCGAGGCCATCGTCCAGGCGAGCGGCCGGGTCGCGGCGGTGATGCTGGAGCCCAACGCCGGCACCAATGGCGTCATCGCCCCCGACAGCTACTGGCCGGCCGTGCGCGCCGCCACCCGCGAGGCCGGGGTGTGGTTGATCGCCGACGAAGTGATGAGCGCCTTCGGCCGCTGCGGCGAATGGTTCGCCTGGCGCCGCCACGGCGAAGCAGGCCGGCCGGACATCATGACTCTCGCCAAGGGCCTGACCGGGGCCGCCCTGCCGTTGGGCGCCGTCGTCGTCTCGGCCGAGGTGGCCGGACGGCTGGAACACCAGATGCTGGCGACCGGCCTCACCTACGGCGGCCATCCGCTGTGCTGCGCCGCCGGCCTGGGCGCCATCGCCGCCTACGAGGACGAAGACCTGATCGCCCGCTCGCGGCGGCTGGGCGGGGCGATGCTCGCCGAGCTGAAGGCCATGCAGGCGCGTCACGCGGTGATCGGCGACGTGCGCGGCGGCCACGGGCTCTTCGCGGTCATCGAGCTGGTCGCCGACCGCGCGAGCAAGGCCCCGCTCGCCCCTTGGCCCTCTCGCCCGCCTGGCCTCGAGGCCCTGACGCGCGCGGCCCTGGCGCAGGGCGTATCCTTCGCCACCCGCGGGAACCTCATTCTCCTGGCCCCACCCCTCGTGATCGCCGAGCGCGATCTCGCCGGCGCCCTCGCCTTGCTCGACCGCCTGATCGGGCGCTTCTTCCCCGAAAAGCAATCCTGAGGCCGCCCATGAGTTTCCGACTGACCTACGCCACCATGTTCAATCCGCCCGAGGCCATCCACGAGCGCTTCGAGGCGGCCCTTTCAGGTATGCGAAGCGCCCTGGGCGCCCGCCATCCCCTCTACATCGACGGCGACGATCGCGATGGTCCCGCCGTCGCGCGCCGCTTCAGCCCCATAGATGCCCGCCTGCACATCGGCGATTTCGTCCAGGCCTCGGGCGCCGATGTGGCCGCCGCCGTGGCCGGGGCGAAGCGGGCGTGGCCGGCCTGGCGGGCGCTCGGGGCCGCCGAGCGGGCCGGCCTGATGCGCAAGGTCGCCGACGTCATGGAATCCCGCGTCTACGAGATCGCCGCCGCCATGGTCCTCGAAGTCGGCAAGACCCGCATGGAGGCCCTCGGCGAGACGCAGGAGACGGTCGATTTCTTCCGCCACTACGCCGACGATTTCGAGAGTCACCACGGCTACGACGTGGCCCTGCCCAACGATCCGCTGGAGGGCGCGGTCTCGACCAACCGGAGCATTCTGCGGCCCTACGGCGTGTGGGCGGTCATCGCCCCGTTCAACTTCCCCCTGGCGCTGGCCGGCGGCCCGGTCGCCGCCGCCCTGGTGACCGGCAATACGGTGGTGGCCAAGGGGGCCAGCGACACGCCCTGGGCCGGCCGCCTGCTCGCCGACTGTATCCGCGACGCGGGCCTGCCGCCCGGCGTCTTCAACTACCTCGTCGGTCCCGGCGGCGACGTCGGCGAGGCGATCATCGGCGATCCGCGCCTGGCCGGCCTCACCTTCACCGGCTCGGTGGAAGTCGGCATGGGCCTCGTCCGCCGCCTGGCCGGCGGCGCCTATCCCCGGCCATGCATTGCCGAGATGGGCGGCAAGAACGCCTGCATCGTCACCCCGGGGGCGGATCTCGAGCGCGCCGCCGCCGGCATCATCCGCTCGGCCTACGGCATGGGCGGCCAGAAATGTTCGGCCCTGTCGCGGCTCTACGTCCACGAGAGCCTCGCCGACGAGCTTCTGGAGCGGGTCGCCAAGGCGGCCGGCGCGATGGAGATCGGCGACCCGACCCTGCGGCGGACCTGGCTGGGGCCGGTGATCAACGCCCGCGCCCACGAGGCCTTCGACGCCTATGCCGGCCAGCTCGTTTCCGGCGGCGCGCGGCTGATCGCCGGCGGCGGGCGACCGGCGGGAAATGACCTGCCGGACGGCTATTATGTGACCCCGATCCTCGCCGAGGCCCCGCTCGATCATCCCCTGTGGAAGCAGGAGATGTTCCTGCCGATCCTGATGGCCCACCGCTTCGCCGACCGCGAGGAGGCCATGGCGCTCGCCAACGATTCCGACGTCGGCCTGACGGCCGGCTTCTTCGGGGCTCCAGAGGACGTCGCCTGGTTCCAGGACAACATCGAGGTCGGCGTCACCTACGCCAACCGCGGCGCCGGGGCGACCACCGGCGCCTGGCCCGGCTATCAGCCGTTCGGCGGCTGGAAGGGCTCGGGCTCGACCGGCAAGGGGATCGCCTCCTTCTATTACCTGGCGCAATACCAGCGCGAACAGTCGCGCACCGTGGTGAGCTGAGCCGATGACAACCACCTCGACGGCGGCCGGGACCCGCCATATCCGCACCGAACTGCCGGGACCCAAGGCCCGGGCGCTGATGGCCCGCGACGCCGCCGTCGCCTCGCCGTCCTATCCGCGCGACTATCCGTTCGTGATGTCCCATGGCCGCGGGGCCGAGGCGTGGGACGTGGACGGCAACCGCTTCCTCGATTTCATGGGCGGGATCGCGGTGGCCTCCACCGGCCACGCCCACCCGGCGGTGGTGGCGGCGATCAAGTCCGCGGCCGACCGCTTCCTGCACATCTCGAGCGACTATTGGCACGAGGAGATGACCGCCCTGAGCGAGCGCCTCGCCCGCCTCGCGCCGGTCGGCGAGCCGGCCATGGTCTTCCTCTGCCAGTCCGGCACGGAGTCGGTCGAAGGGGCGATCAAGCTCGCCCGCTACGTCACCGGGCGGCCGCGCTTCATCGGCTTCCTGGGCGGCTTCCACGGCCGGACCATGGGCTCCCTGGCCTTCACCTCCAGCAAATATACCCAGCAGCTCGGCTTCGCTCCGACGATGCCGGGGTCACCCACGTCCCCTACCCCAATCCCTATCGGCCGCTGTTCGCCGGCGAGGACCAGGGCCGCGCCGTGCTCGACTACATCGCCATGCTCTTCGAGCGCAGCCTGCCGGCCGCCGAGGTCGCGGCGATCCTCGTCGAACCGCTACAGGGCGAGGGCGGCTATCTCGTGCCGCCGCCCGGCTTCCTGGCCGGCCTGCGCACCCTCTGCGACGCGCACGGAATCCTCTTGATCTTCGACGAGGTTCAGTCGGGCGTCGGCCGCACCGGCAAGATGTTCGCCTGCGAGCACGACGGCGTGGCCCCGGACATCCTCACCTCGGCCAAGGGACTGGGCTCGGGCCTGCCGATCGGGGCGGTGATCGCCAGGCGGTCGATCATGGAGCGCTGGAAGAAAGGCGCTCACGGCAACACCTTCGGGGGCAATCCCCTCGCCTGCGCCGCCGCCAACGCCACCTTGGATCTGATCGAGAACGGTTACGCCGCCAACGCCGCCGAGGTCGGAGCCTATTTCATGCGGCGCCTCGACGAGCTGGCCGCGCGCCACCGGTGCATCGGCCAGGTGCGCGGGCGCGGCCTGATGATCGGCATTGAGCTGATCGATACCGACGGCGCGCCGGCCCCCGACCTTTGTCAGGCGACGATCACCCGGGCCTATCACCACGGCCTCCTGCTGCTCGCCTGCGGGGTCAGCACCGTGCGCTTCATGCCCCCGCTGATGATTGGCCGCGCCGACGTCGACGAAGCCATGGTCATGCTCGAGGCGGCGCTGCAGGCGGCGCTCGCCCTTCGATGATGGCGCCCGCCCCGGCGCCGGTCGACAACGGCCGCAGCCTCGGCCTGTGGATGTGCGTGGCCCTGGTGGTCGGCAACATCATCGGGATCAGCGT
>DASZKO010000073.1:0-1888 GCA_035605655.1 Caulobacteraceae bacterium
ACGGGGGAGGGGGACCCCGAAGGGGTGGAGGGGGCGGCGAGCGACGGATAGGCCGTGACCTGGCGAACTTGCGGCGCGCTCTAATGGCGAAGGTTTTGCGCTGCAACCGCCCCCTCCACCGCTTCGCGGTCCCCCTCCCCCGCTTCGCAGGGGAGGATCAAGGGGCGGCGATTGCCCGTTCCCAGGAGGGCAGGGAGGAAAAAGGCCGCGCCTAGCCGGCCGCCTCCCGGCGGGGCCAGAGCGAGAGCGCCAGGCCGGCGGTCATCATGGTGATGAGGGCGAGGTTGATGATCGAGCCGCTGGACGTCCCGCCCACGCGGTCGATCGGATAGGCCTCCAGGACGAGCCGCCGGGCGAGGAATTCGGCCAGCAGCCACAGCCAGACGAGCGGAGTGAGGGCGCGGTAGCGGATCATCGCCAGCAGGCAGAAAAGGGCGATGGCCAGATGTAGCAATCCGTTGAGCGCGGTCGAGGCCGCCGCCTCGCGCAGGGCGGCCGGCGAATAGGTGGAGACGTCGATGCCGTCCGCCTGGCTCGCCCCGGCGGGGTGGAGCAGCGAGCCGAGCGCGATGGCGAATTTCATGGCCAGCACCGGGACCAGCAGCCAGTAGCCGAGCCGCCGGCCGCGCAAGGTGTTGTCGATGATCCTCGGAAACAGCAAGCCCAGCATCGGCGTCCCTCCCGCCGGGCAGATTAAGCCAAGCCCGCGCCCGCGCCGAGGGGGATCAGGCGACGGCGGCGCGAACCCCACCCGTCTCGCACGGAGCCTGTCCTCGGGCCGGCCTTCGGCCGGACCCGGGGGTGCGATCCACCCTCCCCATGAGAAGGGGAGGGAGGTCTCAGGGGTGAGTGGGGCAGGCGCCTGGGGAGGCGGCGCTCACGCCGGCTTGCGCGGCGTGGCAGGCGTTGGGGTAGGTCTTGCCGTCGCAGCCGCAGACCGGGGCGTAGAGGTCGTTGCACATCTGCGGCCGCTCCTTGCACACGCCCGTGGCGTCCGCGGCGTGGCACACCTTGCCGGAGACCTGGCAATATTCGCCCGCGGGGCAGGGGCGGGGGCGGAGGCCGCCGCAGGTCTTGCCCGCCGCCGCCGCCGGGCCGGCGACCAGCAACAAGAGGCCGGCGACGGCGCCGGCCGCCGCGAACCACATGGATTTCGAGGAATCGCCCATCGCCGACCTCCGCATGCAGGCGGCCACTATGATCCGCGAAGCGGACCATGGAAAGGCGGGCAGGCCCTTGCTCCCGGCGGGGCGGCGTCGATAAGGTCGGGGCGGCGACTAAAGGGTGGGTCGCGTTCAGCATGTCCGACGTCTTCATCTCCTACGCGCGGTCGACGGCCGCCCAGGCCCAGCAGGTGGCCGACGCCCTGCGCACCCTGGGCTATGGGGTGTGGCGCGACGACGAGATTCCCGCCAACCGCGCCTATGCCGACGTCATCGCCGAGCGGCTGGCCAAGGCCAAGGCGGTGGTGGTGGTGTGGTCGGCCGAGGCGGCGAGGTCCGAGTGGGTGCGCTCCGAGGCCGAGCGGGCCCGGGCCGACCATAAGCTCGTCCAGCTCAGCGTCGACGGGGCGCGCCTGCCGATGCCGTTCGACCAGACGCAGTGCGCCGACCTCACCGGCTGGTCCGGCGACGACGAGACGCCCGGCTGGAAACAGGTGGTCGGGGCCATCGGCAATCTCGCCTCGCCCGGCCCGGCCCGCCGCGAGGGGCCGGGCAAAGCCGTCCGCAAGCTCTCCGTCTGCGTGCTGCCCTTCGCCAACATGAGCGGCGACGCCGAGCAGGAGTATTTCAGCGACGGGATCAGCGAGGACATCATCACCGACCTTTCCAAGGTCTCGGCCCTCAGCGTCATCGCCCGCAACAGCGCCTTCGCCTTCAAGGGCAAG
>DASZKO010000057.1:0-32445 GCA_035605655.1 Caulobacteraceae bacterium
GGCGTCGGCGCGCTGGTCGCCTCGATCCTGTTCCACATGGAGCTGACGATCATCTCCCTGATCGGGATCATCCTGCTGATCGGCATCGTGAAGAAGAACGCCATCCTGATGATCGACTTCGCCATCGCCGCCGAGCGCGAAAACGGGATGAGCCCGCATGACGCCATACGCCAGGCGGCCCTGACCCGTTTCAGGCCGATCATGATGACCACATTCGCCGCCATCCTCGGGGCCGCCCCCCTGGCGATCGGCTGGGGTGAGGGCGCCGAGTTGCGCCGGCCGCTCGGCATCACCATCATTGGCGGCCTGCTGGTCAGTCAGCTGATCACCCTGCTGACCACCCCGGTTGTCTACCTGTACCTCGACCGCTTCGTCTCCTGGCGACGCCGCCCGCGTGGCGATCCCCAGCCGCGGCCGGTCCCCGCCTTCTGATCGCGAGCCCGTATGATGCCAAGACCTTCCCGCCTTTCGATTCTCCTGCTCACGGGCCTCGCCGGCTGCATGGTCGGGCCTAACTACCATCGCCCCTCCGCCCCCACTCCCACCGCCTACAAGGAAGGCCAGGGGTGGACCCCCGCCATTCCCTCCGACGCCGCCGACCGTCGCGACTGGTGGACGGTGTTCGGCGATCCGATCCTCGACAATCTCGAAGCCCGCGTGGAGGTCTCAAACCAGACCCTGGCCGCGGCCGAGGCCGCCTATCGCGAGGCCCACGCCCTGGTCGCTCAGGACCGCGCCGCCCTCTTCCCGGTGGTCACGGCCAATGGCTCGGTCAATGTCTCCGGCGGCGGCGGAGCCAGAAACGCCACAACCACAGTGGGAAACGGCGGAACGGGGGGGACTGGAGGGACCGGCGGCACGGGCACGACGACAACGACCACCACCAGCTCCACCCAGACGGTTTTCCAGGCCAGCCTCGGGGCCACCTGGGCCCCCGACATCTGGGGAGCGGTCCGGCGCAACATCAACAGCGCCAAAGCCTCGGCCCAGGCCAGCGCCGCGCTTGTCGCCAACGCCCGCCTGTCGGCCCAGACCGAACTGGCCGCCGACTACGTCTCCCTGCGTGAGCTGGACGAGCAGAAGCGGATCCTCGATGGCACGGTCACCGCCTATGGCCGCACCCTGACGATCACTCAGAACAAGTACGCCGCCGGCAACGTCGGACGAAGCGACGTGCTGACCGCCCGCACCCAGTTGGAAAGCGCCCAGGCCCAGGACACCGATCTGGCTCAGCAGCGGGCGCGGATGGAGCACGCCATCGCCATCCTGACCGGCCAGCCTCCGGCCGCCCTCACCCTGCCGCCCGCTCCCTGGACCCTGCGCCTGCCGGCCATCCCGGCCACAATCCCTTCGGCCCTGCTCCAGCGGCGGCCCGATATCGCCAACACCGAGCGCGCCGCCCAGGCCGCCAGCGAATTGATCGGCGTTCAGGTCGCGGCCTATTATCCGAGTCTGGATCTCACCGGCCAGGCCGGATTTGCCGCCCCCAACCTCGGCCAGCTGTTCAACCTCTCCAACCTCTTCTGGTCCTTGGGCGCCCAGGCGGCGGAGACCATCTTCGACGCCGGCGCCCGCCACGCCAAGGTGCAACAGGCCCGGGCGGCCTATGATCAGGCGGTGGCCAACTATCGCCAGACGGTGCTCACCGCCTTCGGCCAGGTAGAGGACAACCTCGCCGCCCAGAGGGTCTACGCCGTCGAGGAGACCCAACTGCTGCGCGCCGCCGACGACGCGGCGACCAACGTCGTCATCACCCGCAACGAATACGAAGCCGGCACGGTCGACTTCACCACGGTCGCGACGGCCCAGGTCACCGCCCTCCAGAGCCACAACGCCCTGGTGCAGATGCAGGCCAATCGCCTGACGACCGCCGTGTCGCTGATCGAGGCGCTCGGCGGCGGCTGGACCACCGCCGCCCTGCCCAAGGACTGAAGCCTTTCCTTCAGACAGAACTCGCCCGCCCGCTTCTCTTCCCCCTTCACAAGGGGGAAGTCCCCGGGTCGCGCGAAGCGCGCGCCCGAGGACAAACTCCGCCGGGGATGGGGGATCGGAGACTCGAGACCGGCGCGTCCGTCCCCCCATCCCGGCCTTCGGCCGGACTTCCCCCCGATGCGGGGGGAAGAGAAAGGAACCAACGGAACCCGCTCCAGCGGCCGCCCGCCCGCGGATCGCTCAGCTGGCTGCCCGCAGATGGTCCATCGCGGTGGCCTTGCGTCGCACGCGCATCCTCAGACCCTCGGCCGGCCGCAAGGTTACGCTCAACAGCGGCCATACCGCCTGATCGGCCATGAGTTCGAAGCTGAAGCGCCCGGCGATGGTCGCCAGGACGAGAGTCGCCTCCTGCAAGGCGAACGCCTGGCCGACGCAGATCCGCGCGCCGACCCCGAAGGGCAGGTAGGCGAAACGGTCGATGCGGGCGCGGGCGGCGCCGACGAAGCGGGCCGGATCGAAGATGTCCGGCTCATCCCAGAGGGCCCGATGCCGATGCAGCACATAGGGGGAGATCACCACCAGGGAGCCACGCTTCACCTTCGTTCCCCCTAACTCGTCGGGGCCGACCGCCACCCGGCTGATCGCCGCGATCGGCGGGTAGAGGCGAATCGCCTCCTCGATCACCGCCCGGGTCACCGGCAGCCGTTCGGCCATGCCCTCGACGGGTCCCGCCAGCGCCTGCGCCGCCTCGCGTTCGACCCGCCCGCGCCAGCTGGGCGACTGGGAAAGAAGGAAGATCGCCCAGGTCAGGGCGTTGGCGGTGGTTTCGTGGCCGGCCGAGAAGAAGGTGAGCACATTGGAGCGCACTTCCGCCTCGCTGAGGCTTGCCCCATCCTCGCCGTCGGTCGCCGCCAACAGGCGGGTGAGGACGTCGTCCGGGGCGCCGGCCGGATTGGCCGCCAGACGGGCGCGGCGCGCGGCGATGAGATCGTCCATGGCCGCCTCGAAGAATTTCAACGTCGCGCGCACCCGCCATCGGGCGAGACGCGGGATGAAGTCCGGAGCGCCGACGATGTCGAGGGGGCTTATCCTGCCGATGACCCCGAAATACGCGGCCATGGCCTTGCGGACGTCTTCCGCATCGCGCCCGAAACCATCGGAAAAAATCGTCCGCTCGAGGACGTCTAGGGTCACCCGGCGCATCTCCACGGCCATGTCGAGGACGCCCTCGTCATCCGGCCAACGACCGCCGAGGCGGCGGGCCGCCGCGATCATGGGTCCGGCGAAGTCCTTCACCGTCCTGTGGGCGAAGACCGGAGCCACCACCCGTCGCTGCGTCCGCCAAGCCTCGCCCTCGGCGCTCAGCAGGCCGTCGGCGAGGCCGGCCGACAGCACCCGTCGCTGCAACCGGTCCTTGCGGTAGTTGGCGGCGTTCTCCATCAGGACCCGCCGGATCGCGGCCGGCTCATGGACCAGGACCACATGGCCGAAGGGCAGCCCGCCCTCGACGATCAGCTCGTCGAAATGGCGCTGCGTCCAGCATTCCAGCGGGTTGCGCCTCAGCGCCGCCAACAGGGCGAACGCGCCTAGCGGAGCCTCTCTCGGCCGCGGAGCCGGCGGGCGATAAGCAATGTCCATTCCAACGATCGTTCCTGCCAATCCACCGCTTGGGAAGCCCGTGCGGGGCCAGGAGGTTCCGCCATCGCGCGTCCTCGACGTAAGGCCGACCGGTGCTCTCTGGTCTATGGCCGGTGGTCAGTTGGAAGGACGGCCTGGAGCGGGTGAAGGGAATCGAACCCTCGTCGTAAGCTTGGGAAGCTTCTGCTCTGCCATTGAGCTACACCCGCGGGCTCCGGCCATCGCGGTCCACGGCCTGGAGGCCTCTCGCCCTTAGCGGTTGCGGGGCGCCGCCTCAAGAGCCGCGCTCTGGACGCCGCCCCCTGCTCCATGGTGTGTCTGTGACCGAAGCAAGCGGGCGGGCAGCGAGTGTCTCACGAAATCGAAGCGGCAGCCGGCGAGGCGATGGGCGGCGTGCTGGGGATTCGCCGTCGCGGGGAGCATGCCCCGACGCCGGGCGCGCTGTGCGCCAATTGCGGCGCGCCGCTGCAAGGCCCTTTTTGCCACCAGTGCGGCCAGCTCGCCGAGGATTACCACCGTTCGATCTGGAAGCTGGTGGCCGAGGCGTTCGAGGGACTCTTCCATGTCGACAGCCGGCTTTGGGTCACCTTGCCGGGCCTCTTCCGTCACCCAGCCCGCCTGACCCGCGCCTATCTCGACGGTCATCGCGCGCCACAGGCGCCGCCCTTCCGACTGTTTCTCGTGGTCCTGGTCGGCGTGTTCCTGGCCGGCTCGCTCGGCCACAGGCAGAGTTTCAAGCCGGCCACGATCTCCTTCGACGAAAACGGTCACACGATCACCACCCGCACGCGGACCCTCGACCAGCTTTCGCTCGCCGAGCGGGAAAACGTGAAAGCGGAGATCCAAAAGGCCCATCTGGGGTTTGGCGGCGATTGGCTGAAAGTCCGCATGGCGCGGGTGCTCGACGATCCGCGCCGGTTCTGGATGGTCATGGAAAGCTGGGCCGAGCGTTTCGCCTTCCTGACCCTGCCGATGGCGATCCTGCTGCTCAGTCTGGCCTTTGTCTTCCAACGCCGGTTCTACCTGTTCGATCACGCCATATTCAGCCTTCATTCCCTATCGGCGGTGGGGCTGCTGTTCACGGCCACCGAGCTCCTGGGCGCGGTGGTCGGCTCGGGGGCGGCCGTGATCCTGTGGGCGGCCCCGATTCACTTGTTCGCTCACATGCGCGGCGTCTACCAGACAAGCGTGATCGGAACCCTGGCGCGGATGGCGTTCCTGTTTTTGGGCACGATCATCATCGGCACGTTCATCATGCTGGGGCTGGTGCTCGTCGGCCTCAGCGGCATGGAGTCCTGAGGGCCGCGTTGACCACGCCGTCCCGCCGACCGATTATGAGCGCGGGTTCGAACCGAAGGGAGTCATCGATGGCTGACGGCGAAGTGATGGCGAAGGCGAAGTTTCGCGCCATGACGGAAGGGACCGCCGACGACTGGCGGGCCATCGGCGCGGCCAATGCGGCGTTCCACGACGGTCACGGCGATCGCTTGATGGCCTCGCTCCGGGAGCTTGGCGCGGATCGCAGCGGCGGTTTCGCCGTCGATCGCCTGACCCATTCGCTGCAGACCGCGACCCGGGCCATGCGCGATGGGCGCGACGAGGAATACGTGGTCTGCGCCCTCATGCACGACATCGGCGACCTGATGGGCCCGACCAACCACGCCGAGATCGGGGCGGTGGTCATGAAGCCCTATGTGAGCGAGGCCAACCACTGGATGATGGACAAGCACGGCATCTTCCAGGGCTATTACTTCTTTGGTCTGATCGGACTGGACCGCGACATGCGCGAGCAGTTTCGCGGCCACCCTCATTTCGAGCACTGCGCCCAGTTCTGCCACCTCTACGATCAGTCGAGCTTCGATCCCGACTACGACACCGCCCCGCTCGAGCTCTTCGAGCCCCTGCTGCGGCGCCTGATCGCCGCCCCGAAGTCCTCCATCTACGGCCGCGCCGCCGCCTGATCGTTTGCCTGGAAACTTGGAACCGGGTGCGCCGGTCATCGGTTTTATATGATCGTGGGGGCCTAACCCCAGGGACTTCCGATGAAGACGATCAAGAAACCCCTTCTCACCGCGCTCGGGGCGCTTGTAGCCGCCGGCGGACTCGCGGTGGCGACATCGTCGAGCGCCGCGGTCGTGTGCAACCGCTACCATGAGTGCTGGCACACAAAGACGCACTACGACTACCCGGCCAGCGTCGGCGTCACCCTGTATGATGACGCCTGGGCGTTTCCCGACGCCACCTATCACTGGCTGACCGACCGGGACGACCGTGGGTACTGGGAGCACCGCCACTGGCGCCGCTTCTAAGCCCGTCTCGAACCCAAGCGACGCCCCGGGCCACGAGGTCCGGGGCGTTCATCGTTTTCAGGCGTCGAAGACAATCACCGAACGAGCGATCTGGCCGGTCTTCATCTCCTCGAAGGCGTCGTTGACATTCTCCAGCTTGATCCGCTGGGAGATCATATCGTCCAGCTTCAGCTTGCCGGCCAGGTACATGTCCACCAGCCGCGGCATGTCGACCGGGTAGTGGTTCGAGCCCATCAGCGAGCCCTGCAGCTTCTTTTCGCCGAGAAAGGCCCAGCCAGGCACCGTGACGCTCTGACCAATGGGGATCATGCCGATGATGTTGGCGTCGCCGCCGCGCTTGATCATCCCGAAGGCCTGCTCGGCGGTCTTGGAAAGTCCCACCGCCTCGAAGCTGTGATCGACCCCGCCCCCGGTCATCTCGAGAACCTCCTTCACCGCATCCGTCTCGGACGCGCAGATAAAGTCGGTGGCTCCGAAATTGCGCGCCATGTTGTCCTTGGACTTGGACATGTCGATGGCGATGATCCTGGACGCCCCGGCGATCGCCGCGCCGTTGATCGCCGCCAGGCCGACCCCGCCGCAGCCGATCACCGCCACGGTCTCGCCGGGCCGGACCTTGGCGGTGTGGAACACCGAGCACACCCCGGTCAGCACCCCGCAGCCGATCAGGGCGGCGCGGTCCAGCGGCATGTCCTTGCGGATGGCCACGCAAGCGTGTTCGTGGATCAGCATCTGCTCGGCGAAGCTGGAAAGGTTGAGATACTGCATCATCGGACCCGTTTCCTGAGCCAGACGTGGCGCGGCGTCGGCCTCGCGCTTGGTGTCGGGACTGACGCACAGGCTCATCCGCCCGGTGAGGCAATACTCGCAATGGCCGCAGTAGGCTGAAAGGCAGGTGATCACGTGGTCGCCCGGCTTGACCGTGCGCACCTCCGAGCCGACCTGCTCGACGACCCCCGAGCTCTCATGGCCGAGCACCGCCGGCAGCGGATGGGGATAGGAGCCCTCGATGAAATGCAGGTCGGAGTGGCAAACCCCGGCTGCGGCGGTGCGGATCAACACCTCGTGCGGTCCGGGCTTGGAGATCTGCACCTCCTCGATTTGCAGCGGAGTCCTCACTTCTCTCAGGACGGCGGCCTTCATGATCCTTCACCTCTCCTTGGACGGCTGACGGCCCGCGGGTGGCCCTGAAAAAGGTTATCGCCGGTAAGACGGGCCTCGCCAAGGGGCCTCAACCCGCCGTTGCCGAAGACGCGACTGGGTCTTAGGCTGCAGCTTCATGAGAACCCTCCTCGCCCCTGTCGCCGCCTGCCTTGGGCTCCTCCTGCTGGCCGCGTGCGAATCCGAATCCCTGGTCGCTCCGCCGCCCGCGCCATCGGCTCCCCTGGTTCCTTTGCGGCCGGGCGCCGGGGAAGTGTTCAACGAGCACGACTTCTCCTGGTCGAGGCTCCCTGGCGGCGGGGCCATCCAGGGCGTGCTGACCTACCGATCGCCCGAGGGGCTCCGCTATCTTTGCAGGGGACGGGACGTCATCCTCATCCCGGAAACGCCGTGGGTGCGCCGGAGGATGTTCATCCTCTACGGTTCGATGACCAGCGCCCAGGTGCCCGCCGATATCGTCCGAGCCCGCACGCCGGCAGCCTCGGCGGGAGACTACGCCAGCTACGCCCGCAAGACAGTGTGCGACACCGCCAATCGGTTCAGCTTTCCCAACCTCCCGGACGGCGGCTGGTATGTCATCACCCTCGCCCACCCCGCCGACAACTCGGAAGCAACCATGGCGATCATGCGCCGGGTCGAGACCCACGGCGGTCCCCGCTCGGTCGTATTGAACTAAGGGCGCCCTGACTGCTGGATGAACGGCGACCGCCAGAGCCGTTCACGCCGGGTTCAGGCAGGGGCATTACAAAGGGGTCACCATCGAGAGGGGCATCCCAGGCGCGTCTCACGCGTTTTAATCCTTGGAACGACTGTAGGAGGTTCCGCAATGAACAGAATTCTCACCGCCGGCGTGGCCGCCCTCACCGCGGCCGGCTCGCTGGCCATTTCGACCGCCCCGGCGATGGCGCAGCATCGCAGCGGCGGGGGCTCCTTCTCGGGGGCTCGCACGAGCGGGAGCGGCATGCGCTCAGGCGGCACGGGTTACCGTAGCGGCACAGGTTATCGTAGCGGAACGTGGGGTGGCGGCTACGGTGGCTACCGCGGTGGCTACGGTGGCTATCGCGGTGGCTACGGCGGCTGGCGCGGCGGTTACGGCGGCTGGGGCTGGGGCGGCGTCGGGATCGGCATTGGCCTGTACCCCGGTTACTACGGCTACGGCTACGGTTATCCCTACTACGGCGGCTACTATGGCGGCTATGACAGCTGCTACGTCTGGAGTCCCCGTTGGGGCCGCTACGTCGTGAGGCCCTACTGCTAAAGGTCACTCGCACTGCAACCGAAACGAATGGCCCCGCGTCTTGATCGGCGCGGGGCTTTTCTTTGGGATGCGGAGCGCGATGACCTACCAGCTCTACTATTGGCCGGGCCTGCAGGGGCGCGGTGAATTCGTCCGTCTGGCCCTGGAGGATGCCGCCGCGCCCTACAAGGATGTGGCGCGCGCGGGCCAGGACGGCATGCCGGCGATGACGGCGCTCCTGGCCGGCGCGCCGGACCCCGCCGCATTCGCCCCGCCCGTGCTGCGCGACGGCGATATCCTTGTCTCCCAGACCGCCAACATCCTCATGTACCTGGGCGCCCGCCTCGGCCTCGCTCCGACTGGTCCGACGGCCTTTACCGCCAACGGGCTGCAGCTGACGATCGCCGACCTCGTCGCCGAGGTCCACGACACCCACCACCCGATCACCCCGGGCCTGACATACGAGGACCAGCGCGAACCGGCCAAGGCGCGGACCGGCGATTTCCTCGCCCATCGCCTGCCCAAATACCTCGGCTATTTCGAGCGGGTGCTCGGGGCTCAGGGCGGCGAGTTCATGGTCGGCGAGACGCACTCCTATGTGGATCTCTCGCTCTTCCAGGTCGCCGCGGGCCTGGCCTACGCGTTCCCCCGCGCCATGGCCGATTTCCCCTCTCGCTATCCGGCGCTGCAACGGCTGAGCGCCCGCGTCCAGGACCGCCCGCGATTGGCCGCCTATTTCGCCTCGGACCGCCGCGTCCCGTTCAATGAGACCGGCATTTTCCGACACTATCCCGAGCTGGACCCCTGACTGGCCTCAGTTCACCGTGGCGCGGCCGATCTCCAGGCCGTCGTGATTGGCGCCGACCTGGATCACCGCCCCGTCGGCGAACTCGCCCGCCAGGAGCTTGCGGGCGATGGGGTCGATGAGCTCCTTCTGGATCACTCGCCTAAGGGGCCTGGCGCCATAGACCGGATCATAGCCGCGCTCGCCCAACCAGTGGATGGCCGCCGGATCGAGCGCGATGGCCATGCGCCGGTTCTCCAACAGCTTCTCCACCCTTTGGAGCTGGATATCGACGATCGAATCCATCTGCTCGCGGCCGAGCCGCTTGAAGAGGATGATCTCGTCGATCCGGTTGAGGAACTCCGGCCGGAAATGACGGCGGACAACCTCCATCACCAGGGGCCGCACCGCTTCAGTCTCCTCGCCTTCGCCCTGGGCGGCGAGAAATTCCGAGCCGAGGTTGGAGGTCATGATGATCAGGGTGTTGCGGAAATCCACCGTCCGCCCCTGGCCGTCGGTGAGGCGGCCGTCGTCGAGCACCTGGAGGAGGATGTTGAAGACGTCCGGGTGGGCCTTCTCGACCTCGTCGAAGAGCACAACCTGGTAGGGCCGCCGGCGCACCGACTCGGTGAGCGCGCCGCCCTCGTCGTAGCCGATGTAGCCCGGCGGAGCGCCAATCATCCGGCTCACCGAGTGCTTTTCCATGTACTCGCTCATGTCCAAGCGGGTGATCGCCGTCTCGTCATCGAACAGGAACTCGGCCAGGGCCTTGGTGAGCTCGGTCTTACCGACCCCGGTCGGGCCCAGGAACAGGAACGAGCCGATCGGCCGGCCGGCGTCCTGCAGGCCGGCGCGCGCCCGGCGCACCGCGTCTGAGACGGCCGCCAGGGCCTCCTCCTGGCCGACCACCCGCTCGCGAAGGGAGTCTTCCATGCGCAGCAGCTTGTCGCGCTCGCCCTCGAGCATCTTTTCCACCGGCACCCCGGTCCACCGCGAGACGACGGCGGCGATCTGCTCGGCGTCGACCACTTCGGGGGTGAGGGCGTCGGCGTCGGGGGCCTCTTCCTCTTCGGCGAGACGCTTCTCCAGGGGCGGGATCTCGCCGTAAGCGATCTCCGACGCGCGCTGCAGATCGCCCGACCGCTGGGCGGCGGCCAGCTCGGCGCGCAGGCGCTCCAGCGCCTCGCGGGCCTGGGCGGCCTGACCGATCTTGGCTTTCTCCGCCTTCCACCGCTCGGTCATTTCGCTCGAGCGCGCCTCGAGTTCGCCGAGTTCATCCTCGAGTTTTTCCAGCCTCTGGCGCGAGGCGGCGTCGGTCTCCTTGGCGAGCGCCTCGCGCTCGATCTTCAGCTGGACAACGCGGCGATCGATCTCGTCGAGCTCTTCGGGCTTGGAATCCACCGCCATGCGCACTCGGCTCGCCGCCTCGTCGACGAGGTCGATGGCCTTGTCGGGCAGGAAGCGGTCCGTGATGTAGCGGTTGGAGAGGGTGGCGGCGGCGACGATGGCCGCATCGGAGATGCGCACCCCGTGGTGGGCCTCGTATTTCTCCTTGAGGCCGCGCAGGATCGAGACCGTATCGGCCACGCTGGGCTCGCCGACGAAGACCGGCTGGAAGCGCCGGGCCAGGGCGGCGTCCTTCTCGACGTTCTTGCGGTATTCATCCAACGTCGTCGCGCCCACGCAGTGGAGCTCGCCGCGGGCCAGCGCCGGCTTGAGAAGGTTGGAGGCGTCCATCGCCCCCTCGGTCTTGCCGGCCCCCACCAGGGTGTGCATCTCGTCGATGAACAGGATCACCCCGCCTTCGGCGGCGGTGACCTCGGCCAGAACCGCCTTGAGCCTTTCCTCGAATTCGCCGCGGTATTTCGCCCCGGCGATCAGCGAGCCCATGTCGAGCGCCAGGAGCCGCTTGTCCTTCAGGGATTCCGGCACGTCGCCGTTGACGATCCGCTGGGCCAGACCCTCGACGATGGCCGTCTTCCCCACCCCCGGTTCGCCGATCAGGACCGGATTGTTCTTGGTCCTCCGGGCGAGGACCTGGATGGTGCGGCGGATCTCCTCGTCACGGCCGATCACGGGGTCGAGGCGGGCGTCACGGGCCGATTGGGTCAGGTCGCGGGCGTAGCGCTTGAGGGCGTCGTAGCCTTCCTCGGCCGAGGCGGAATCGGCGGTGCGCCCCTTGCGAAGAGTCTTGGCGGCCTGCTCCAGGGCGCCGACCTTGGCCCCGGCCTGACCGAGGGCCTTGGAGGCCTCCCCACCTTCCTTGGCGATGGCGATGAGCAGGCGTTCGGTGGTGACGAAGGCGTCGCCCGCCGCCTTGGCCCCATCCTCGGCGGCGGCGAAGACGCTGGCCATCTCGGGCTTCATGTACAGCTGGCCCCCGCCGCCCTCGACCTTGGGAAGCTTGGCGAGCAGGGCCTCCACGGCCTGGTCGGCGGCGTCGGGACGCCCGCCGGCGCTCTGGATCATGGCCCGGCTGAGGCCGTCGGTCTCCTCCAGCAGGACCTTCAGCAGGTGCTCGGGGGTAAACTGCTGGTGACGCCTGGCGAGCGCCAGCGACTGAGCCGACTGGATCGCCTGCTTGGCGCGATCGGAATAGAGATCGAGGTTCATTTGGGTGCGCGGCCGCTTTCTGAATTTCCGGGATGGCTCGAAGCCCATGTAGGTGTGGCGAGAAAGTCACACAAGGGGCCGGGAGGCGCACCACATCAGGGCCATTCAGACTTCGTTCAAGCCGGCCGGAGCGTGATCGGAACGGGGGAACGGATCGAAACCCACTCGGCTTTCCAGGCGTTGCGTCGTGGGGACCGAACCAAGAGGCTGTCGGAGATGAGTTTGAACGGCGTCAAGCGCCAGCCACCGGGTGGACGTCCTCGCCGTCCACGGGGGGTGTTGGAGATCGGCTGGGCGTGCATCCAATCGGCGGTCAGCGGCCGCACCGAACATCGTCCGACCAGCGCGGACTATCCTCCCCAGGTCGTCGATCGGATCAGCTTCACCGCCGGAGGCGGGTTTGGCTGGCGCATCTCGGCGCTCACCACCCCCAGATCCCGCCCCGCCCCGTGGAAAATCGTGGTGATTACCGGGGCGCCGTCATGGGCCGAGTACTGGGCCCCGGTGATGGCGGCCTTGCCCCAGGACCGCCAGATGGTCGTCGTCGACCGCCCGGGCTACGGGGCGAGCGAGCCGGCCGACTGCGTCCCCGACATTCGCGACCAGGCCAAGGCGCTCGAGCCCCTGCTCGACGGGCCGCGCGGCCAGAAGATCATCCTTGTCGGCCAGTCCTATGGCGCGGCCATCGCCACCCTGATGGCGGCGGCCCGTCCACGCCGCCTGGCTACGGTGGTGCTGATGTCGAGCTATCTCGGCGAAAGCGGGCCCACCGCCCGCTGGCTGGTCGACGCCGGCTCGCGCCTGAAGGGCGTCATCCCCCGGGATCTGCGGCACGCGGTGATCGAGGTCTCCGGCCAGCCCGAGCAGATGCCGTTGATGCATGAGGCCCTGGCCCGTCTCGCCGTCCCGATCCACGTGATCCATGGCGACGCCGACGACTTCGCGCCGATCGAACTGGCCCGCCGGCTCGCCGCCGAAACCAAGACCCGCCGGCCGATCTCCTTCCAGTCGGTGGCCGAGGCCAACCACTTCCTCAACGACCAGCCGGTCGAGACGGTGATCGCCTGCCTGGAGGCCTGCCTGCCGCAGCCGGCGCCCCCGCCGGGGACGCTCATCGGCCGCCTGGCCGCTGGCCTGGCCAGTCGCCTCGGCGGCCTCGCGCGGCCGGCCCAGCCGATCGGCGCCGAAACGCCCTCCTAGCTTTCGTCGCTGTCGGGCTCGACTGGAGGGGTCTCGCCAGCCTGGAAATCGCGCGGCGGGCGACGGCGGCGCGGGCGGCGGGCCTCGCCGTCTTCGCGCGGTTCGCGGACCTGCAGGAAGGCCGGGGCATGGCTGAACTCGCCGTCGTCGGCGCGCAGCATCGGCCCTGAAGCCATGTCCGTCTCGGCCGGTTGCGGCTCGGTGTTTTCCGAACTCGAAGGCGCAGGCGCTTCGCGCTGATCGGGACGCTCGCCGCGGTCCTGCCGCTCGAAGCGCGGCCGCTCGTCGCGGTCCTGGCGGCGACGATCGTCACGGAAGCGCCGTTCGCCGCGATCCTCGCCGCGCCATTCCTGACGCTGCTCGCCGCGCGGGTCGTTCTGGCGCCAGCTGCGATCCTCGCCCGCCCGTTCGCCGCCATTCTGGCGTTCGCCCTCGGCCTCGGCGGTCTCGCCCTCGATCTCGGCGGCTTCGGCCTGAGCTCCGCTCTCGTCCTCGAAATCGATGTCGTAGCCGGAGACGAACTGGTCGCGGCCGACGATCTCGGAAAGCGGCCGCTGCGGCTGCATGGCGCGCAGGACGCGGAAATAGTGTTCGGCGTGCTGGAGATGGTTCTCGGCCAGGACCCGGTCGCCGGCGGTGTGGGCATCGCGGGCCAGCTGCTGGTACTTCTCATAGACGTGCTGGGCGGCCCCGCGGACCTTCACCCCGTCGGGACCATTGGAATCGAAGGCCCGGTTGGCGTTGTGCTGCGGCTTGCCGCCTCCTCCACCGCCACCGCCATTGCGGTTGCGGTTGCGGTTGCGCTTGATGCCTTTGAAATCTCTCATGATAGTTCTTTTTGCCTGTTGCGAGTGGCCGCAGCGGCGAACGATCCTTGCCTCGGACCGAACCGGTTCGCGGGACTAAAGCTCAGGGGGCCAACCGCCGGAATACCTTCGAAGGGCGCTTGGTTCCCGTCCCCTCCGCCTCATGTGCGATCGCGTCTTTGGGGAGGACCGATCATCGCCGGAAAAGCGCCGACGCCTAAGGGAGGAGACCCCGCTGATCTAGCGTGTCGACCCACTTTATCCAAGCCCTTTCTTGGCCCCGCTGACCACCCGCTCCCGACCGGCGAGGTCGTTCGTGACGGCCAGATCGGTCGCCCCGGCGCCGGCCATCAGGGTCTGGACCGCGCCGCTCTGGCCCGGACCGATCTCGAGGGCGAAGCGCCCGCCGCCTTTGAGGACCCGCATGATCTGGGGAGCCATGACACGATAGGCCTCGAGACCATCGGCGCCGCCGTCGAGGGCGAGGTGCGGGTCGTGGTCCCGCACTTCCGGGGCGAGGGCGGCGATCTCGCCAGTGGCGATATAGGGCGGATTGGCGACCACCAGATCGAATTCGTCGTCTCCGAGGCCGGCCGTCCAGTCGCTGCGCAGGAAGGCCGCCCGGCCGGCCAGATCGAGATTTGCGGCGTTCTCGCGGGCCACCGCGAGCGCGTCTTCCGAGACGTCGACCCCCAGCCCCCGCGCGCCCGGGCGTTCGGCGAGGATGGCCAGGAGGATCGCTCCCGAGCCGACGCCCAAGTCCAGGACGCTGAAACGCGCCTCCTCGGGGAAGAGCGGAAGGACAACATCGAGGATGCTCTCGGTGTCCGGCCGCGGGCTGAGCACCGCCGGGGTGACTTTGAGCATGATCTTCCAGAAGCCCTTGGTCCCCAGGATGTGGCTGACGGGTTCGTGCCGCTCGCGGCGGGCGAGGTAGGATTCCAGGACCGCCGCTTGCGCCTCGGTGAGGGGCCGCCGCGGATCAGCCAGGATGTCGGCCCGACTCGCCCCGCTGGCCGCCTCGACCAGAAGACGGGCGTCGATCACCGGCCCTTCGATGCCCGCCGCCTCGAGCCGCCGCTTGGCCTCGTTCCAGGCCCCGACCAGGGTGGTGGTCAGGCCCTCACGCCGGTGAGGGGCGAGGAGCCGAAGGCCCCGGCCTTCACCGAACCGCTCATCGAATCGCCGCTCACCGTAGCGGTGAACTCGAGGGTCATGGGGAAGGGCGACGTAATCTGGGCCGACCAGGTGAGGGTGTCGCCGTCGACCTTGCCGGAGACGGCCTGTTCTCCTGCCCGCCCACTCATCTTGCCGGTGAAGCTGTCGCCGGACGAGGTGACTTCGAGCGTCCCCTCCTGCACCCCCATGGGTGAATTGACGCTGGTCTTCCACGTGCCATCGACGGACATCGGTGTTCTCCCTCGTTGAACGATTATTCGGCGGCGGCGAGGACCTTGGTCTCTTTCGCTTCCTCGGCCATGATCTCGGCGGCTCGGGCTTCGACGAGCTCGACGATGTGGTCGACCATGGTGTCGTTATCCCGCTTGTGGTCGGGCTTGCCGGCCACATAGACCATGCCCGCCCCCTTGCCGCCGCCGGTGAAGCCGAGATCGGTCATCAGCGCTTCGCCCGGACCGTTGACCACGCAGCCGATGATCGAAAGGCTCATCGGGGCGGAGATATGCGCCAGGCGCTCCTCGAGCTTGCCTACCGTCTCGATGACGTTGAAGCCCTGGCGGGCGCACGAGGGGCAGGCGATGATGTTGACCCCGCGGTGGCGCAGGCCGAGCGATTTCAGGATATCGAACCCGGCCTTGATTTCCTCGACCGGGTCGGCGGCGAGGGAGACGCGGATGGTGTCGCCGATCCCCGCCCACAGCAGGGAGCCCATGCCGATCGCCGACTTGATGGTTCCCGAACGCAGGGCTCCGGCCTCGGTGACGCCGAGGTGCAGGGGGCAGTCCACCGCGTCGGCCAGCATCTGGTAGGCGGCGACGGTCATGAAGACGTCGGAGGCCTTCACGCTGATCTTGAACTCGTGGAAGTCGTGGTCCTGGAGGATTTTGGCGTGGCCAAGGGCGCTCTCGACCATGGCGTTGGGACACGGCTCGCCGTAGCGCTCCAGCAGTTCGCGCTCGAGGGAGCCGGCGTTGACTCCAATGCGCATCGAGCAACCGTGGTCGCGGGCGGCCTGGATCACGTCACGCACGCGCTGGGGCGAGCCGATGTTGCCCGGATTGATCCTCAGGCACGCCGCCCCAGCCTTGGCCGCCTCGATACCGCGTTTGTAGTGGAAGTGAATGTCGGCGACGATCGGGACCTTGGATCCCTTGACGATCGCGCCGAGCGCCGCGGTGGCCTCCTCATCGGGGCAGGAGACGCGGACGATATCCGCGCCCGCCTCCTCCAGCTGGCGGACCTGCTCGATGGTGGCGGCCGCGTCGCCGGTGATGGTGTTGGTCATCGACTGCACCGCGATCGGCGCATCGCCACCGATCGGCACCGCGCCGACGTGAATCTGCCGCGACTTGCGTCGCTCGATATGCCGCCATGGGCGAAGGTGGGTGTGGTCTTGGGCGGTCATGCTGCCTGCTTAGATAGAGCCTATCGTCTCGCCGCCCAAGGGCACGGGGTCAAGTTCCCGGCCCGGCGGCCTTGGGCGCGGTCAGCGCCGAAAGCGGGGTCTGCGGTTGCGAAAGGGGGCCGATCGCCCGCCCTTCGGCATAGGCTTCGACGGCGCCCGGCACATCGACATCGGCGGTGAGACCAGCCAGATCCGCGGCGCGCCAGGCATCTCCGGCGGCCAGTTGGCGGGCGAAATAGACCGTGCCCCCCGCTCCGCGCACCACCAGGGACATCGGCCGCATCGCCTGCAGGACGAGGGTCCCGCGCGACGCGCCGAAGATCGGGCCGTGAGCGGCGAAGGGCGCGCCGATGGCGATCGGGTTCACGGGCGCGGCGGGCGCGTCCGCCTCGGCGGGCGCCGCGTTGGGCCCGGCGACGGCCTTGGCCAGACCCGGGGTGATGTAGGGCGGCGGGGTGGTCGCCTCCGGCGGAGCCGGCAGGGGCGCGCCGAGGCGCGCCGGACCCGCCAGGGGCGGCGGCTGGACCGGCGCGGGCAGGGCGGCGGCCGCCCGTCGAGGCGGCGGGGCGCTGACGCGGACCACGAGATTCCATCCGATAAGGGCAGCGATGAGCGCGATCATCGCCATGCCCAGAAGGCCCAGTCGCATCTGGCGACGGAACTGGCCACCCAATGGGGCGCGGAGATCGGTGTCCCCGCCGGGCGTCTCGTGGCGGAATCTGGCGGCGACCATATCCGGGTCGAGGCCGAGCGCCCGGGCGTAGGCCCGCACGTAGCCGACGGCGAAGGGCTTGGCCGGCAGGGGCGAAAGATCGAGGGTCTCGATGGCGGCCAGGTAGTCGGCGCGGACGTGAGTGGCCTGGGCGATGTCGTCGAGGCCGAGGTCGAGGCTCTCGCGGGCCCGCCGCAGAGCCGCCCCGACGTGGCCCTCGGTGTCGAGGACCAGCCTCGCCGGACGCAGCAACGCCAGCCGATCACGCTGCGCTCGCGCCCGCGCGCCACTCGCCGAGGAGAAGAGCTTACTCACGACTCATACGCCCTTGAGGACATCCTGGCCTAACAGACCACCGGTGGAGGTTCAACGCGCGATCGCCTGCTCAAGCTTCCACGTGGAGCTTGCGGGCCAGGGCTTCGATCTCGGCCCGCACCGATCCCGCCGAGCTCTTGAGCAGTCCCTCGACCCCGCGCATGGCCGCGCCCCGGTCGCAGGAGAGGACCATCTGCTTGACCGGACCGATGCCGGCCGGCGGCATGCTCAGGCGGTCGAACCCCAGTCCCACCAGCGCGAAGGCCTCCATCGGCCGGCCGGCCATCTCCCCGCACACCGACACCGGCGCGCCGGTGCGGGCGCCGGCTTCCTGGATGGTCTTCAACGCTCTGAGGGCCGGCGGCGAGAGGGGATCGTAGCGGTCGGCGACACGGGGATTCCCCCGGTCGGCGGCGAACAGGTACTGCATCAGGTCGTTGGTCCCCACCGAGACGAAGTCGGTGAGCGGCAAGAGGGCGTCCAGGTGCCACAGCAGCGAGGGGGCCTCGATCATCGCCCCCACCGACAGGCGGGACGGGCTGGGCCGGCCGCGGCGCTGCGACCAGGCCATCTCGTGATCGACGAGGGCCCGGGCGGCGCGGAACTCCTCGACGCTAGCCACCAGGGGGAACATCACCCGCAGGGGCCGGCCGGCGGCCGCCGCGATCAGGGCGCGAAGCTGCATGCGCAGCAGGGCCGGGCGGTCGAGGCCCATGCGGATCGCCCGCCAGCCGAGCGCCGGGTTGTCCTCCCGCTCGGCCTGCAGGTAGGGCAGCACCTTGTCGCCGCCGAGATCGAGGGTGCGGAAGGTGACGGGCCGGCCCTCCGCCCCGTCGAGCACCTTGGCGTAGAGATCGGCCTGGGCCGAAAACCTGGGCAGGTCCTCGGAAACCATGAACTGGAACTCGGTGCGGAAAAGGCCGATGCCCTCCGCGCCGGCCTCGGCCAGGAGGTCGAGATCGACCGCCAAGCCGGCGTTCATCATCAGCTCGATCTTGGCCCCGTCGCGGGTGAAGGCCGGCGTATCGCGCAGGCGGGCGAACTCGGCCCGACGCAGGGCGCGGACGCTGATCCGGGCCCGGATTGCCTTGACCACGTCGGGCCGCGGTCTGAGGTACGCCTCGCCGATCTCGGCGTCGACGACCACCTGGTCGCCTTCGCTCAGGCGGTCGCGCAGGCCGGGGATGCGGCCGACGCAGGGAATGTCAAGGGCCCGGGCGACGATGGCCGCGTGGCTGGCCGGCGAACCGTCTTCGAGCAGGAGCCCGCGCAGTTTGGTGCGATCGAATTCCAGCAGGTCGGCGGGGCCGAGATTGCGGGCGATGAGAATGGCGTTGTCGGGCAGGACACGGGTCTTGCCGCCGTCTCCGGCCAGGTGACGCAGCAGGCGGTCGTTGAGATCCTCGAGGTCGTGGACCCGCTCGCGCAGATAGGGGTCGCGGGCCTGGCCGAGGCCGGCCCTATGCTCCGAGCGGACCCGCTCCACCGCCGCCTCGGCGGTCAGTCCCGAGTGGACGGCGTCCTGCAGGGAGTGGTTCCAGCTGCGGCTGTGGGCCAGCATCCGGTAGGTCTCCAGCACGTCGTAGGAGGCCCCCAGAATGCCTTCATGCCCCTCGAGCATGGCGTCGATCTGGGCCTGCAGGCTGGCGATCGCCGCGGCCAGGCGCGCCTCCTCCTTGGCGATGTCGTCGGAGAGCAGGCCGCCGGGAGCCACCGGCGCCTCGTGCAGCACGGCCACTCCCAGCGCCAGGCCGTCGGCGAGCTTGGCGCCCTTGAGCCGCTCCGGTCGCCGCGGCGCGATCTCGACGTCCTTGAGCTCGTCGCGGGTGAGAAGATTGCCGCCGGCCACGGTCTCGGCCAGGACCATGGCGATGATCTGCAGATCCTCGACGTCCTCCTCGGCGTAGACCCGGCTGGTCCGGTTCTGGACCACCAGCACTCCGATCGCCCGCCCGCCGCGCAACAGGGGCACGCCGAGGAAGGCGTGGAACGGATCCTCCCCCGTCTCCGGTCGGTAGGAGAAGGCCGGATGGCTGGGGGCGTCGGAAAGGTTCAGCGGCCGGCCCGAGCGCATGATCTCACCGACCAGGCCCTCGCCGGGCTTGAGCTGGGTCAAGTGAACGGCCCCGGGGTCGAGGCCCTCGGTGGCGAACAGCTCCAGCTCGCCCGACGCCCGGCGCAGGTAGATCGAGCACACCTCCGCGACCATGGTGGTGGCGATCGTGCGCACCACCACGCCCAGCTTGGCCTGGGCAGGGCCGCCGCCGGCCATGGCTTCGCGAATCTGGCGAAGCAGGCTGCGCGGACCGCGTATGGCGAGGCCGGGCGTCGGCATGGCGCTCCCTCGAAATTCCTCCCGTCGTTCCCCGACGGCGCCTATAGCAGACTTTTTTGGCCGTGCACGGCCACGAGAATGTGAGCGGCAAAGATCGCGGCTCGGCGCCCGCCGAGCGATCACTTCGCCCCTCGTGAACCGTAAATCGACCGTAAAATAAGGTGGATCACGGCTTCATGCCCCCACCTCGGCGGCTGGCCGGGACGGCTGCTCCAGATCGACGACGACTTCCCTGGGCAGCACCCGCGAGAGCAGGTGACTGTAGAGCCCGAGGTTCTGGGAGAGCTCATGCAGGAGCTCGGCCTCGTCGTGCCGGAGGTTGGCGACAAGGGCGTTCGCCACCCGCCCCGCTTCGCCTGGACAAGACCGGCGCGAGCCGCGTTTCACCTCCCCTCACCAGGCCGCTAGCCGGCCGCCCCGCGGCGATGCGCGCTCCGTGCCGGGCCTGAGCCCGATCGGCCCCGCAGTCAGGGTCACGACCACGAACAGCAGGCCGACCAGGCCGCTGCCCGACGCGCCCGCCAGGTAGAGGGCCGGCTAACCCGCGCCACCCGCCTCGAGAGGTCCGAGACGCCTCAGAAGGCGTAGGCGGCGCTCAGGATGAGCGCCGTGCGCGATTGGGCATGGCCTTCGGGGAATTCGATCCCCGGCGTGGTGGTGGTCGCGGCGAGGCTGAGCTCGAAGCCGCCGAAGGCCCGCGCGACCCCGGCTCGGGCGTCGTAGCGGGTGTGACCGGCGTAGGCGACGTTGGCTCCGCCGAGAGAGGTGAGCACGCCGGCGTGGGCGAAAAGCCGCCACGCCGTGGCCGGACGCACCGCGCCGTTCACCTCGGCATAGAGGGTCTGGGCCCCGCTGCCGAGGTAACTCGGCGAATAGTAGAGGTGAGCGCTGAGGCCCTTCGCGGTCAGCCCGCCGTAAAGCTCGCTGTAGTCGATCCGCTTCGCCCCGCCGGCATAGTCGGCGACGAGGCTGTTGGAGACTCCGACATCCCACGAGGCCCCCGCCCCGAAGCGCCGGGCGTAGCCGACGAGCACCGTGTCGCCCAGCCATCGCAGTCCGTCCCGGCCGGTGGCCACGGCGCCGGCGGAGGCGCCGACATAGATACCGCTGGGGCTGTCCCAGGAGAGGTTGAGATTGGCCACCGGGCGCCCGTCGCTCAAGGAAATCCCGCGCAGGCGATCGTCGCTGTCGATGGCCACGCTGGCCGCCACCTGGGCGCGGCATGCGCCGGCATGGCAGGCGAGCGCAGCGGCCGCGCTCGCCACCGCGACGGCGGCGCGGCTCATGGCTAGCGGTGATCGGCGGCGGTGTATTGGCGGTCGCAAGGCGGGGATGGCGTCACCGTGCCCAGGCTCGCGCAGGCGTCGACGTCACCGCCCCTGAGAGCAACCAGGGTCAGGGGCCCCAGACGGCGGCGCTGGCGCATGAGCGCCATCAGTCCGGTCACGTGGGCGGCCGCGAACGACCCGCCGCTGACCACCCCCCACCGTCCGCCCGGCAGAGTGGTCGGGATATCGCGGCCCGGAGCGCCATAAGCGCCGGGGGGCGGCGGGCCGGCCTCCTCGGCGGCGACGGCGACCACGCCGGGATAGGAGGCGGGAAAGCCTCCGCCGGGCAGGGCGCGGTCGTAGGCCGCCACCACGCTCTCGCGGCGGCGCTCGGCGACATCGACGAGGGCGCCCAGCAGGCGGTCGGGCGCTCCGGCGAGGCTCATGTTGATCACTTGGGCGTCATGATCGATGGCGAAGCTCAGCGCCTTGGCGAGGCTGAGGCTGTCGCAGAGCGTGGCCGCCGGCCTTCCCGCCGCGGCCGGCGCCGGCCAGCAGGCCCGAAGCCCCATCAGGCGCGCCCCCGGCGCGATTCCGACGATGCCGATCCCATTGTCGGCCTTGGCGGCGATGATCCCGGCGATGTTGGTGCCATGCTGTTCGGGAGCGCCGCTACGATCGACCACGAAGTTTTCGCTGATCGCTACCTGGCCGACAAGATCGGGGTGGGTGCGGTCGATGCGACTGTCGATGACCGCCACGCGGACGCCGGCCCCGGTGGACGTTCGGTGCAGCTCGGCCAGGCGCCATTCGCGCGCCGCCGGCTGGGCGTTGTAGAGCGGGTCGTTAGGGCCGGCGCCCCGTGCCTCGCCCTCGGCGCGATAGAGGTTCATCGGCTGCGACCACACCACCCCCGGCTGGCGCGAGAGGGCGGCGGCCACGGCCTCGGGCGAGCGATCCGCCGGCACGACAAGGACGAAACAGTCGACGCCGACCAGGGGCATGGGCCAGTTGTCGTCCACGGAAAGTCCCTGGCGGCGGGCCAGCGCCGCCACGGCGCGGCGACGGGCGGCCTGGCTCACGTTGTCGCCATAGGCCCCGCCATAGGCGGCGCCCGGGCGCGGATGGTCCGGCGGCAGGCGCAGCATCACCAAAACGCGCTGCGGCGCTTCGGAGGCGCCGGGCGGGTGAGGGGGCTCGGGAACGGCCCGCGCCAGTCCGGCCGCCGCCAGGCCGACGACAAGGCCGAGCCAGAGTTTGCGCATCCCGCCGGCCATCAGGGCCCGGTCGCCGGATCGACCGGCTGGGCCAGGCTCACCTCCGGACGGGCCCGCAAGGTGGCCAGCGCCCTTTGCCGATCGGCGGTCGCCACGTGAACCATCCAGGCGCCGGCGCGGGTGGGTCCATCGGTCACTCGGCCACCGACCGCGGCGAGCGCGAGCCGCACGGACCCTTCGCTGCTCCCGGCGCGGAACATGATCAGCACATTGGCGGTCGCGGGCGCCGGCGCCGCGGCCAGGGCGTGATAGGGCGCCGGCCCCAGTCTGGGGACGAGCCAGCCGCCGAGGGCGATCAGCAGCACGGCCTGGGCGGCCACGGCGGCGCCGAGGCCAGCGCCGCGCAAGGCGGCCAAGGCCCCGGCGGGCGGCCGCTCGGCGGCGATGCGGCGGCGCATCTCCTGCCAGCCCAGTTCAAGCTCCACCGGCGCCTGGGCCACCTCCATCCCCAGGCGGCGCTCGACGCGCGCCTCCGTCCGGCATTCAGGACAGGAGGCGAGGTGGGCGACCACGCGGGCGTGCTCTTCCGGCTCGAGCCGGCCGGTTACGTACCAAGGCAGCAGGGCTCTGATCTCGCCGTGCCGGTCGCTGTCCAGTCGAAGGATGTCGCCCATCATCGCGTCTCTCAATCAGTCGGCCAGGCAGCCGGCCAGCCTTTGCCGCAGGTGCCGCCGCGCATGAAACATTCGCGTCTTCACCGTGCCCACCGGGCAACCCATGATCTCGGCGATCTCGGCATAGCCGAGCTCGTGGAAATACGTCAGGTCGATCACCGCCCGGTGATCGGGCGAAAGCTCCACGATGGCCGCCAGCAGGTCGCGCTGGGCCTGGCCGCGCTCGGCATGCTGCTCGGGGTCGGGTTCGCTGCTCGGCAGCTCCTTGAGGCGGTCGTCGGGAACCGGATCGTCGGCCCGCCGAAGGGCCTTCAGCGCCGTGCGGTAAGCGATGGCGAAGATCCACGTCGAGACCCGGCTCGTCCCGTTGTAGGCGCCGGGCCGCCTCCATACGACCATCATGGTGTCGTTCAGGACCTCCTCGACGAGGTGGGGGCGGCGCAGGATGTTGCTCACGAACCGGCTGAGGCGCGGATGGTAGGCGCGGTACAGCCGTTCGAAGGCGCGCAGGTCGCGGTCGGCGATCCTGGCCAGTAACTGGGCATCGTCAAGCCGGCTCGGCCGCACGGCCGAACCGCGCTCGATGCTCGCCGCGCCGCGCAGCCCAGCCATCGGTGCTCCTACCGCCCCCCGCCACAATAGCCCCTCGCGGCCAGTTCGTTCAATTTGCCCCCTCGGTTACCCAGACGCGCGCCGCAACGGGAAACCGCGCTCCGGAGCTGGGGGGTGCTCATTCGGAGCGGGCCGGCGCGCGCCTGGGCTCCTCCTAGATGTCCGCGACCGGCCGGATGGTTCATTGAACCGTTTCGTCGTCGGCGGGGATTCACCCTACGGCGCCCGCTCGGGGCGGCGAGCGCCGCGCGCACGGTTGCGCATTTCTCGAGTGAAGAAAAGGAGTTCTCCATGAGAACCTTGCTTAGCTGCGCCGTCATCGGCGCTCTTGTCGTTTCAGCCCCGGCTCTTGGCGCCGGCCGCGGCGGTGGCGGCGGTGGCGGTGGCGGTGGGGGCGGCGCGATGCCCATGGCCGGCGCCCGGACGAGCGCCCCCACCATGAGCACGACGACCACCCGTCACTCGATGACAACGACCCACACGACCGGCCAGCCGAACCAGACCTGCGGCAGCGCCACGGCCCCCAATACGCCTGGTAACGCCGCCGGGGCCCCCGGCTCGGCCTTCAACCCCGATGGCGTCGCCGGCGCCAAATATGCCGGTCAGCAGCCGCAGAACTCGAACAATCCGGTCAGCGTCTCGCAGTACGACGCCGCCTGTTCGCACCAGAAATAGGGCGGTCGGGCGGGGGGGGCGCCCGCCCGCCGCTTCAGGTCCCGGTGAACTTGGCCGGCCGCTTTTCGACGAAGGCGGCCATGCCCTCCTTCTGGTCGTCGAAGGCGAAGAGGGAATGGAAAAGGCGCCGCTCCAGGGCGACGCCGGTCGCGAGCGTCGTCTCGTAGGCGGCCCCGACCAGCTCCTTGTTCATCATCACCGCCAGGGGTGACTGGGCGGCGATCTTCTTCGCCACCGCCAGGGCCTCGTCGACGAGGGCGTCGGCGGCCACCACCCGGCTCACCAGGCCGGCCCGCTCGGCCTCGGCGGCGTCCATCATTCGGCCCGTGAGGATCATCTCCATGGCCTTCGACTTGCCGACCTGGCGGGTCAGGCGCTGGGTGCCCCCGATGCCGGGCGCGACGCCGAGATTGATCTCCGGCTGGCCGAACTTCGCGGTGTCGGCGGCCAGGATGAAGTCGCACATCATCGCCAGTTCGCAGCCGCCGCCGAGCGCATAGCCGGCCACCGCCGCGATCACCGGCTTGCGGCACTGCTCCAGCGCCCGCGCCCCGGTGGTGAAGACGTCGGCCTTGAACATCTGGGCATAGGTCTTGTCCGACATCTCCTTGATATCGGCCCCGGCCGCGAAGGCCCGCGCCGAGCCGGTGATCACGATGCAGCCCACGGCTTCGTCGGCCTCGGCGGCGGCCAGCGCCGTGGCCAGTTCGCTCAGCAGCGTCGCGTTGAGGGCGTTGAGCGCCTCGGGGCGATTGAGCCGGATGAGGGTCACGGCGTCCGTCGTCTCGACGATCAGGGTCTCATAGGCCATTGGGAAATCCTCACGTCATTGAGGGTTTTTCCGCCCTCCCCCATCGAGGGAAAGGAGGATTCGATGGGTGGGTTTCACAGCGGCGACCATTCCTGGTCGGCCGGAAGGGGGGCGAAGACGGCGTCGAGCATGGCCTCGGTCACCTCGTCCAGGGTGGCGGGCGACCACTTCGGGGCATTGTCCTTGACGACGATCACCGCCCGCACGCCCTCGGCGAAGTCGTGGCTGACGACGATCCGCGCGGCGATGCGCATCTCCATGGCCATGTTGTCCGCGAAATCGGTCATAACCGCGCCCGCCCGGATCTGGCGCAGGGCGGTCTTCATCGACAGCGGTGACTTGGTCTTCAGAATGGCGAGCTGGGCGAGGGCCCAGTCCGAGCCGTCGGCGGCCAGGGCCGCCAAGATTACCTCGACGGTGTCGTGGGCGAACAGGCCGTCGATCTGATCGCGGTGGGCCGCCAGGGTCACCGGGCCCGGGTCCCATTCGGCTGCGGTGAGTATTTCCTCGATATCGTCAGGATCGGCCAGGATCGCCGCGGTGACCGCCGGAACGTCTTTGGATTCCACCACGTCGGTGGTTATGCCCAGGAGTTCGCAGTCGGCGGCCTTGAGCTTGGCGCCGGTGAGCGCCAGCCAGGCTCCGGTCGCCCCGTGCAGCCTCGGCAGATACCAGCCGCCGCCGACATCGGGGAAAAGGCCGATGCCGGTCTCGGGCATGGCGAAGGCGGTGCGCTCGGTCCCGATGCGGTAGTCGGCCGGCGTGGAGATCCCCACCCCGCCGCCCATGGTGATCCCGTCCATGATCGCGATCACCGTCTTGGGATACGTGAAGAGGAGGTGGTTGAGGCGATATTCGGTGAAGAAGAACTCGCACGCCGCCGCCCCGCCCTCGGCCGCGCTGGCGGCCAGGAAGCGGATGTCGCCGCCGGCGCAGAAGCCGCGCTCGCCGGCGTGATCGATGAGCACCGCGCTGATCGCCGCATCCTCGCGCCAGGCGAGCAGGGCCTGGGTCATCAGGGCGACCATGCCGGTCGTCAGAGCGTTGAGGGCCCCCGGCCGGTTGAGCGTCAGCCGCCCGACCCGCCCATGCACGGCGACGATGACTTCGGGGTCAGGCATTGCACCACCCCCAAACCGCTCTTCCCCGCGAAAGCGAGGATCCAGGCTTTTTGCGTTTTCCTGTGAGCGCCCATCCCCTCGGAAGAGTGCCAAGCTGGACACCACTGGGGCCCCGTTGTCGCGGGGAAGAGCGGGGATGGGGTTCGCTCATGGCTTGAAGAGCTCGCGGGCGATGATCACACGCATGATCTCGTTGGCGCCTTCCAGAATCTGATGCACGCGAAGATCGCGGACGATCCGTTCGAGCGGATAGTCCTTCAGATAGCCATAGCCGCCATGCAGCTGCAGGGCCTCATTGGCGATATCGAAGCCGGCGTCGGTGGCGAAGCGCTTGGCCATGGCCGCCAGGCGGGTCGCGGCCGGATCGCCGGCGTCGAGCGCCGCCGCCGCCCGCCGCACCATCAGCCGGGCCGCCTCCAGGTCCGTGGCCATGTCGGCGATCTTGAACTGCAGGGCCTGGAAATCCTTCAGCGGCCGACCGAACTGGCGACGGGTCTCCAGGTGGGCCCGGGCGGTCTCCATGGCGAAGCCGGCCCCACCCAGCGAACAGGCGGCGATGTTGAGGCGACCGCCGTCCAGCCCCGCCATGGCGATCTTGAACCCCTGGCCCTCGTCCCCGACCCGGTTGGCGGCCGGCACGACCACGCCGTCGAAGTTGACCGCCGCGGTCGGCTGGCTGGCCCAGCCCATCTTGCGCTCCTGGGCCCCGAAGGAGAGGCCGGGCGTGCCTTTTTCGACCACGAAGGTCGAGACCCCGCCGGCCCCCGCCGCCCCGGTGCGGGCCATGACCACGTAGACGTCGCTCGTCCCGGCCCCGGAAATGAACGCCTTGGCGCCGTCGAGCACATAGGTCTCGCCTTCCCGGCGGGCGGTGGTGGAGAGGCCGGCGGCATCGGACCCGGCTCCGGGCTCGGTGAGGCAGTAGGAGGCGATCGCTTCCATGGTCGTGAGCCTCGGCAGAAAGCGGCGACGCAGGTCGTCGTCGCCGAAGCGGTCGATCATCCAACTGGCCATGTTGTGGATGGAGAGGAAGGCGGCGGTCGACACATCGCCGGCGGCCAGAGCCTCGAAGATCAGCACCGCGTCCAGCCGGCTGAGCGCCGAGCCGCCCACATCCTCCTTCACATAGATGCCGGCGAATCCCAGCGCCGCGGCGGCCCGCAGCACGTCGACCGGAAAGTGCTTGTCCTCGTCCCAGCGCGCCGAGTGGGGGGCCAGCTCGGCGCGCGCAAAGGCCTCCGCCGCATCGACGATCGCCCGCTGGTCGTCGCTGAGCGTGAAGTCCATCTACCGACCCTCCCTCCCCTTCATGGGGAGGGTGGATCGAGCGAAGCTCGAGACGGGTGGGGTTCGCGCCGCCACCCCATCCGACCGCCTTCGGCGGCCACCTTCCCCATCGAGGGGAAGGAGGATTCGAGTTTCCCCTCTCACTTCATAGTGGGGATGACGAAAGCGGAATCGCCCGCTTCGCCTTCCGGCCAGCGGGCGGTGACCGTCTTGACCTTGGTGTAGAACTTCACCCCCTCCATGCCGTGCTGGTTGGTGTCGCCAAACGCGCTGCGCTTCCAGCCGCCGAAGGTGTGGTAGGCCACCGGCACCGGGATCGGCACATTGATGCCGACCATGCCGACGTTGACCTGGCTGGCGAAGTCGCGGGCCGCCCGGCCATTCCGGGTGAAGATGGCCACCCCGTTGCCGTAGGGGTGGTCCGAGGGCAGGGCGAGAGCCTCCTCGAAACTCCCCGCCCGGACGATCTGCAGGACCGGGCCGAAGATTTCCTCCTGATAGGTCTTCATCTCCGGCTTGACGTGGTCGAAGAGGCTGGGGCCCACGAAGAAGCCATTCTCGTAGCCCTGCAGAGCGAAGCCCCGCCCGTCGACGACCAGCTCGGCGCCTTCGTCGACGCCGATCTGGATGTAGTCCTCGATCTTTCTCTTGTGGGCGGCGGAGACCACCGGCCCGTACTGGGCGGCCGGATCGGTGGAGATTCCCACCTTCAGGCTGTCGATCTCGGCAAGCACCTTTTCGCGCAGGGCCTGCGCCGTCGCTTCTCCCACCGGGACCACGACCGGCAGGGCCATGCACCGCTCGCCGGCCGAGCCGTAGGCGGCCCCGATGATGTCCTTCACGGCCGCGTCGAGGTCGGCGTCGGGCAGGATAACGCCGTGGTTCTTGGCCCCGCCCATGGCCTGGACCCGTTTGCCGTGCGCCGTGCCGGTCGAATAGACGTAGGACGCCACGTCCGAGGAGCCGACGAAGCTCACCGCCCGGATGAGGGGGTGGGTCAGGATGGCGTCCACCGCCTCCTTGTCGCCGTGAACCACGTTGAGCACCCCGGCCGGCCCGCCGGCCTCCATGAAGAGCTCGGCCAGGCGCACCGGCACGCCCGGGTCCTTCTCCGACGGCTTCAGGACGAAGGTGTTGCCCACCGCGATGGCGATGCCGAACATCCACATCGGGATCATGGCCGGGAAGTTGAACGGGGTGATGCCGGCCACGACGCCCAGCGGCTGGCGCATGGAGTAGACGTCGATCCCCGGCCCCGCCCCTTCGGTGTATTCGCCCTTCAGCACATGGGGCGCGCCGCACGCGAATTCGATCACGTCCAGGCCGCGCTGGACGTCGCCGCGAGCGTCGGCCAGCACCTTGCCGTGCTCACTGGAGAGCAGCTCGGCGAGTTCGTCGATCCGCGCCTCGACCAGGCGCTTGAACTCGAACATCACCCGGGCGCGGCGCTGCGGATTGGTGGCGGCCCACGGCCCCTGGGCCTTGGCGGCGGCCTGCACGGCGGCGTCGACATCGCCCGCCGAAGCCAGCGGGACGTGGGCTTGGATCTCGCCGGTGTTGGGGTCGAAAACATCGCCGAACCTGCCGCTGGCGCCGGCGAAGGCCGCTCCGTTCACGAAATGGGACATCTGGCGCATGACGCTCGTCTCGCTGTGCTTGGCCGCCGTTCTCTAGGCCGCGGCGCGGCGAAGCGGAAGGCGTGTTGGCCCCAGCCTTTGCGGTAAGAACGCCGGCGCTGTAGTCTCGGGTTCCGGGGGACGCGCGCCTCATCTCCAGACGACAAGGACTCATGAGTCAGGGCAAGGCCGTCGCCATCATCATGGGCAGTCGTTCGGATTGGGCGACCATGAAGGTGGCGGCCGAGTGTCTCGACGCGCTGGGCGTCACTCACGAGGTCAAGGTCGTCTCCGCCCACCGCACCCCGGAGCGGCTCTACGCCTTCGCCAAGGGGGCTCGTGACGCCGGTTTCAAGGTGATCATCGCCGGGGCCGGGGGCGCGGCCCACCTGCCTGGAATGACCGCCTCTCTCACCGACTTGCCGGTCCTGGGCGTGCCGATCCAGTCGAAGACCATGAACGGTCTCGATTCCCTGCTCTCCATCGCCCAGATGCCGGCCGGGGTGCCGGTGGGAACCCTGGCGGTGGGCGAGGCCGGCGCGCGCAACGCCGGGCTCCTGGCCGCCAAGATCCTGGCGCTCTCGGATCCGGACCTCGCCGCGCGCCTTGCGGCGCAGAGGGCCGACCTCGCCGGGTCGGTTCCCGAGACTCCGGAAGGACCGTGAGGGCCGCCTTCCCCCTCGCCCCAGGTTCGGTCATCGGCATCCTGGGCGGCGGCCAGCTCGGCCGGATGCTGGCCATGGCGGCCGCGCGGCTGGGATTTTCCGTCGCCATCCTCACCCCCGAAGCGGGATCGCCCGCCGCCGCCGTGGCCGCCCGGACCCTGGTCGCCGCCTATGACGATCCGGGCGCATTGGCCGAACTGGCGCGCCTCAGCGCCGTGATCACTTTCGAATTCGAGAACGTCCCGGCCGTCTCTATCGAATCCCTCGCCAGCCAAGGCGCCGAAGTCGCTCCGACCCCGCGGGCTCTGGCCATCGCCCAGGATCGCTTCGAGGAGAAGACCTTCCTCAACGCCGCGGGCCTGCCCACCGTCCCCTTCGCCGCCGTCGATGGTTCCGCCGATCTCGATCGGGCCCTGCGCCAACTGGGCGCTCCGCTCCTGCTGAAGACCCGGCGCGGTGGCTACGACGGCAAGGGCCAGGCCTGGGCGATGCGCCCGGCCGACGCCGATGCCGCCCTGGCCAGCCTGGGCGGCCGCGCGGCCATCGCCGAAGGACCGGCCGACTTCCGCCGCGAACTGGCGATCATCGGGGCGCGCGGCCGCGACGGCGAAATCGCTCTCTATCCCCTCACCGAGAGCCACCACGAGAACGGCATCCTGCGCCGCACCAGCGCCCCGGCCCGGGCGAGCCCCAAGGCCCACGCCGAAGCCGAACGGATCGCCGCCACCGTCCTCACCGGTCTCGACTACGTCGGGGTGCTGGGCGTCGAACTCTTCGAGCGCGACGATGGCCACCTTCTGGTCAACGAGTTCGCGCCCCGGGTCCACAACACGGGCCACTGGACCCTCGACGGTTGCGGGGTCGACCAGTTCGAGCAGCACATCCGCGCCATCGCCGGCTGGCCGCTGGGCCCCACAAAAGCCCACGCCCATGTGGAGATGACCAACCTGTTGGGCGACGAGGTCGACGCCTGGCCGCGCCTGGCCCGCGAGCCGGACTCGCGCCTGTGGCTCTACGGCAAGACCGAGGCCCACCCCGGCCGCAAGATGGGCCACGTCAACCGCCTGCGGAAACTGGATCGGTAGCGGCGGCGCTGCACGGACCCCGCCCGTCCCGCACTCCGTGCGGTCCACCCTCCCCATGAGAAGGGGAGGGAGGAGTTCAAAACTAGTCCTCCTTCCCCTGGATGGGGAAGGTGGCGCGGCGAAGCCGCGACGGATGGGGTGGCAACGCGGGCCTCACACGCTACGCGTTGTCCGCCCTCGCCGCCCTGGAGGCCGCCCCATACCGCACGCGCGCCAGGGCCTCGGCGGCCCGTTCGGCGAAACGCCCCGGCTTGATTCCCCCCTTCCAGCGTTCGAAGGCCATCACCGCCTCGATCCGGTCGCCCAAATGGGCGGCGTCCCGAACGCCTGCCCCCCTTAGCCGGGCGTCGCCAGTGCGGGCGCGGCCGGCGCCGCGACGAAAGTGATGTCCACGCCGCCGTGGCCGTCGCTGGCCGCCTTGAAGTTGGCCGCCGCGTACTGGCCGATCAGGGCGATCCTGGCGATGCTGGCGCCGTCGGTGAGGGTCAGCACTCCCGAACTCGACGTTCCCGAATAGGCCAGAGTCGTCGCCGCGCCGAAGCCGCCGCCGCGCGCGTCGATGGTCTGGCCGGCGGCGAAGCCCGAGACGGAGGCCTTGAAGGCGGCCGCGTCTCCAAGTTGCAGCACGCCCTTCGCGCCCGTGAAGGCGGCGTGGCCCGCACCGGCCACGGTGGAGGCGAACGCCAAGGTCGCGCCGGCCCCGATGTCCAGCGCCCCGCCACCACTCACCGCGCCAGTGAAGTCGAGCACGCCGCTGGCGGCCTCGATCGTGCCGGTGTTGAGGACCTTGACGGCGATGATCCCGGTCCCGGTTGGCCCGGTTCTTTCCAGCAGGCCGGCATTGTCGAACCGGGATGCGGTGTTGGCTCCCACCCCGATTCCGCCCGTCCCGGTGATATCGAACACCCCGGTCGCTTCGTTGAAGAAGATGGACTTGTCGCCGCCGGCGTCGCCGACGGTGAGCTTCCCGGCCGCGCCGACCGTCCCGGCGTTGAGCCACTCGCCCGTCGCGCTCAGGGTCACGGCGGAAAGCGTGGTCGCCCCCTTGGTCGTGAGGTGTCCCGCCCCGGCGATGGTGTCGCCGACGAAGTTCGCCGCGCCGGTCAGGGTGAGGGTCTTGGCGCTGTCGATCGTCAGTACCGTTCCGGTGGCGGCGCTGAAGGCGTGAGCGTAGGTGAGGCTGGTGGCGAGGATCAGCCGCGCTCCCGAGCCGGTGATTTCGGCGAAAGCCGTGGTGACCGCCGCGCCCGCCTCCAGCGTCGTCGAGCCGAGGCGGAAGTCGATGGTTCCGGCCCCCGAGATCACGCCGGCGATCGTGTTGCCGATCCCCGCCAAATCGAGCGTGCCGCTCTTGACGGCGATGTGGCCAAAGTCCGTGATCGCCTCGCGCACGCTACTCGTGCCGGTCCCGCTCTTCTTCTCCAACAGTCCGTCATTGACGAAGGTCGTTCCGCTCGCCCCCGTGTCCGGGGAAATTCCCACGTCGCCGACGAGGAAAATCTGGCCGTGGTTGTCGAGCTCGGCTTTCGCCGACAGACGAATGAGCGCCGAGTTGTCGATGACACCCTGGTTGCCGAATGTCCCGTCGATGATGATGGCGGCGGCGTTGCTCAGGGTTACGCCCGAGGCGATGCTGTTCGCGCCCGTCAAATGCCAGCCGGCGCCGGCGTCGACCGCGATGTGTCCGAACCCGAGGATGCTCCCGCCGAGGCCGCCGATCGTGCCGGTTCCAGCGCCGGCCGCCAGCTCGAGCGTGCCGCCGCCGCCGAAGACCTCGCCCGACAGCAC
>DASZKO010000087.1:0-25140 GCA_035605655.1 Caulobacteraceae bacterium
GCGGCGCTGATCGGCGTCCTGCTCGTGGCCTGGGAGATCTTCGCCCACGTCGCCCGCGTGCCCGAATATCTGCTGCCTACGCCCATCGCCATCGGCATGGCGCTGGGCGCCAACGCGCCCCTGCTGCTGGCCTCGGCCTGGCGGACCCTGGCCATGTCCCTCCAGGCCCTGGCGGTGGCTTCGATCGCCGCCATCGGCCTGGCGCTGATCGTCAGCCTCAACCAGACCCTCGACCGGGCGGTGCGTCCCATAGCCGTGGCGCTGCAGGTGACCCCGGTGGTGGCCATTGCGCCGCTGTTCGTGATCTGGGCCGGGATCGACCATCCGGATCGGGCGATCATCGCCCTGGCCGCCATCGTCGCCTTCTTCCCGGTGTTCTCGGGGACGGCCCGGGGCCTGGCCTCGGCCGATCCCGATCTCGAGCGCCTGTTCGACCTCTACGGCGCCGGCCCGATGCAGCGGCTGTCGCGCCTGCGCCTGCCCTCGGCTCTGCCGTTCATCGTCGAGGGCGCCAAGGTCGCCTCGGGCCTGGCGATCATCGGAACGGTGGTCGCCGAATGGGTGGCCGGCAGCGGCGGGGCCCAGGGCCTGGCCTGGCGCATCCTCGAAGCCGGCAATCGCCTGGAGACGGCCAAGATGTTCGCCGCCATCCTGGCCCTGGCCGTCATGGCCTCGGCGGTCCACCTGGCGTTTCTCAGCCTCGAGCGGCGCGCCCTGGCGTGGTGGCGGGGACGGTGAGGGCGGCGGTGATCTCCCCGGCATCGGCGATGCGCCACCGGCCAGGAGCGAGGTCGGCGGGCAGCTCGAGCGAACCGACCGCTTCGCGGTGAAGGGCGGCGACGTGGTTGCCGGCGGCGGCGAACATCCGGCGGACCTGGTGATAGCGCCCTTCGGTGATGGTGAGGCGGGCGGTGGTCGCCGAGAGCGGGGCCAGGACCGCGGGGGCCAGGGGCGCGTCCTCCCCTTCCAGCATCAAGGTCCCCGAGGCGAAGAGGGCCGCCTCGCCGCCGTCAAGGGGCCTGGCCAGGGTGGCGAGGTAGCGCTTCGGCAGGCGGCTCCTGGGCGAGATCAGGCGATGCAGCAGCGGCCCGTCGTCGGTGATCAGGATGAGGCCGCTGGTGTCGGCGTCCAGCCGGCCGATGGTGGAGAGCGCCGGCATGCGCGCCCGCCACCGCGGGGGCAGCAGTTCGTAGAGGCTTCGCCCGGCCTCGCGATGCGAGCAGACCACCCCCAGGGGCTTGTGAAGAATGAGCGTCAGGGGGGCCGGCGGATCGAGCGGCTGGCCGCCCACGCTCATCCGGGCGGGAAGATCGGCGGCGATCTCCAGATGGGCGGAAGCCTGGCGCAGCGGGACGCCGTCCACTCTCACCGCGCCGGCGGCGATCAGGGCCTGGACTTCCCTCCGCGAGCCGTAGCCGAGGTTGGCCAGCAGGCGATCGAGGCGGGCCTTCATCGGCGCGCCTCCAGCACCTTGTAGCCGCCCTCCCGGGCCAGGAGGGTGACCGAGGCGAAGCTCGCCGCCAGGGCGGTCTCGTAGGGCAGGGCGACGTTGGCCACCAGCCGGCAGACCCCGCCGGGGCCGAGCAGGGCGGCCGCCGTGGCGACAAGGGCCCGGCCGAGGCTCCGGTCCTGCGCCCCGCCGTCATGGAACGGCGGGTTCATGATGACGAAATCGAGTTCGCCGAGGTCCTTGGGCGTCCGGCGCAGGTCGCAATGCAGGAAATGGGCGCGCGGATCGTCGATGTTGCGGCGGGCGGCGTCGAGGGCGCGGCGGTCGATGTCGACGAGGGCCAGAGCACTCACCGCCGGCCGGGCCAGGGCGGCGCGGGCCAGAATGCCGAGGCCGCACCCGAGGTCGGCGCCGCGTCCGGCGGGCTCCCAGGGCTGGGCGAGGAGCAGGGCGGTTCCCGGATCGAGGCGATCCCAGCTGAACACCCCCGGCTGCGACCACAGGCCGAGGGCGGGGACGATCCGCGGTCCGCCGGCCCCGATCGCGGCCTCGACTCCGACCGCGGCGGCCGGCCGCACGGTGCGGCAGAGGCGCTGATGTCTCCGGGCGTCTTCCCTGACCTCGCAGCCGAACGCCGCCAGTTCCCGGCCCAGGCGCGCGCCGCCCTTGGCCTTGGGCGCCAGGGCGACGATCTCGCCACCCGGTCGCAGCGCCCGCAGGCCATGGGCGAGGACATAGCGGCGCTCGAGCGTCCCGGGCGGGGCGGCGATGACGATGCGGCCGAGCGAGGCGTCCTCCAGGGTCTCGATGGCCGTCGACCCGACGATCAGGGGCGAGAGCTGGATCGCGTCCGGCCCTGTCGCGACCAGGCCGGCCAGGGGAAGGCCATAGACGCCTTCGGCGCCGTCCACCCTAGCCCCGCTCCCGGGTCCGCTCGAAGGCCACCTTGGGGTAGCGCTCGGCGACGTAGCCGATCTCCCACGCCGACTTGGCCAGGAACACCGGAGCGCCGTCGATGTCGCTGGCCATGGCCGTGCGGTGGGTCGCGGCGAACTCCTCCAGCGGGGCCCTGTCGGCGCTGAGCCAGCGCGCCTCGGCGAACGGGGCCGGCTCGAAGACCACGTCCAGGGCGTATTCGCCGCCGAGCCGGTCGGCCATGACCTCGAACTGCAGCTGGCCGACCGCCCCGACCACGAAATCGGCGCCCAGCTGCGGCCGGAAGAGCTGGGTCACCCCCTCCTCGGCCAAGCCCTCGAGGGCCTTCCTGAGATGCTTGGCCTTCAAGGGATCGGTCACCCGGACCCGGCGCAGGATCTCCGGGGCGAAGTTGGGCAGGCCGGCGAAGCGCAGGGCGCCGCTCTGCGAGAGGCTGTCGCCCACCCTGAGCACCCCGTGGTTGGGAATGCCGATGACATCGCCGGCATAGGCCTCCTGCGCCAGTTCACGGTCGGAGGCGAAGAACATGATCGGGGCGTTGACGGTGATCGGCTTGCCGGTGCTCTCGACCTTCAGTTTCATGCCGCGGGTGAACCGGCCGGAGGTCAGGCGCACGAAGGCGACCCGGTCGCGGTGATTGGGATCCATGTTGGCCTGGATCTTGAAGACGAAGCCGGAAACCTCGTCGTCGCCCGGGGCCACGTGAGTCGCGACGCTGGCGCGCGCCGCCGCCACCATGCCCGGCGCCGGGGCGTAGGCGCCGATGGCGGCCAGGAGTTCGTCGACCCCGAAATGGCGCAGGGCCGAGCCGAACAGCACCGGCGTCATGTGGCCCTCACGGAAGCTCTGCGGATCGAAGGCCTTCGAGGCCTCCCTGACCAGCAGGGCCCCGTCCTCGGCCTCCTCGCGCTCCGCGGGGTCGAGAAAGGCGCCCAGGGCATTGGACTGAAGGGCCATGGGCCGGCCGTGGTCGGCGGCGTGGCGGCGGAAGGGCAGGAAGCGGTCGTGGCGCAGGTCGATCATCCCCTTGAAGCGCGCGCCGGAGCCGGCCGGCCAGTAGAGAGGGGCCGGGTCGAGAGCCAGCTTCTCGCCGATCTCGTCGAGCAGGGAGAACGGGTCCTCCGCCTCGCGGTCCATCTTGTTGATGAAGGTGATGATCGGAATGTCGCGCAGGCGGCAGACCTCGAAGAGCTTCAGAGTCTGGGGCTCGATGCCCTTGGCGGCGTCCAGGACCATGATCGCGGCGTCGGCGGCGGTGAGGGTGCGGTAGGTGTCCTCGCTGAAGTCCTCGTGGCCGGGGGTGTCCAGCAGATTGAACATCAGCCCGGCGTGGTCGAAGGTCATGGCGCTGGCCGAGACCGAAATGCCCCGCTCGCGCTCGATCTTCATCCAGTCCGAGCGGGTGCGGCGCTGCTCGCCGCGGGCCCGCACCGCCCCGGCGGCGCGGATCGCCCCGCCGGCCAGCAGCAGGTTCTCGGTGAGGGTGGTCTTGCCGGCGTCCGGATGGCTGATGATCGCGAAGGTGCGCCGGCGGGCGGCCTCGCCGGCGGGGGAAACGGTTTCGGACATGGCCGGGCGATAGCGCGGCGGGGATGGAGAGGCAAATTTCAGGCCGGATCTCTCAGCCAGTTCTCAATGCTGAGCCCCTCCACACGGGCGAATTCGCGGCGGTTGTCGCTGACAAGCGTAAAGCCCATGGCGATGGCCTGAGCGGCGATGAGAAGGTCGTTGCCGCCGATCGGTTGGCCGGCCTGTTCGAGCCGGGAACGAATCTGGCCATAGGTCACGTCGGCCGGCCTTTCCAAGGCCATGACTTCCAGCGCCTCCAACACGGCCTCCACCTGAGCGGTAAGGCGGCGGGAGCCCAGCCTCGCCGCTCCGTAACGGAGCTCGGCGGCAACCACGATGCTGGTGCATACCTGGGCTTCGCCCACATCGCGGATGCGCTCGGCGATCGCCCCGTGCGGATTGCGGATGAGGTCGGAGAGGATGTTGGTGTCCAGGAGATAGCGCGTCAAAGATTGACGGGCCCTGGAGGCTCATCGACGATGGAGGGCAATTCCTCGTCGATCGGCGTCAGCCGAGCCAGGACGGCGAGAAGGGATTTCGGCCGCGCCGGTTCAATGGTCAGCACGTCGCCGTCTTTGCGCATCAGCACGTCCTCGCCAGGCAATTCGAACTCCCGCGGTATTCTGACCGCTTGATTACGTCCGTTCCTGAACAATCGGGCGCGCCGTCCGACGGTCATTCTCTCCGCCTCATGTTGGCCTATGCCACAACATAGGCCGTGATCGGGATTGGCGCAACCAAGCGGGTTCACCCCCTCTCCACCGGCTCGGTGAGGAAGCGGGCGCCGTCGGGGGCTTGGATCTCGACCACCCAGATGTCCGGGTCGATACGGACGGCGCGGTCGATGTAGGCGTCGATGTCGGCCTCGGCGGCGGACTCGACCGGCCGCATCCACACCTGTTCGCCCTCGCCGCGCGTGGCGCGGGCGTAAAGCCGGGCCTCGCCGGCGCGGCCATCGAGGGTCTTGACCAGGACGGCGCCGGCGGCGGCGTCGCCCCGGCGGGCCACGGTGGCGAAGGCCCCGGCCAGCTCGACCCGCCGTATCAGGGCGAAGGCCCAGACGTCGCTGGCGATGTCCACGCTTCAGGCGTCCGCGATGATGGGCAGACGAACGGTGGCCACCGCGCCGCCGCCGCTCGGAGAGCCCAGGTCCAGGCGACCGCCATGGCTGCCGGCGAGGGCGCGCACGAGACCCAGGCCCAGTCCTTCCGGAGCGGCGATTCCCGGACCGGTGTCGGCCAGGGTGATGAGGAGATCGCCGCGGTCGCGCCCCAGCGTCAGGGTCACGGTCCCGCCGGCCGGCGTCGCGGCCAGGGCGTTGGCCAGGAGATTGATCAGGATTTGCCTCAGGGCCAGGGGGTCGGCGTCGACCATGAGCGGGGCCGCGCCGAGGTCGGCGGCGAGGCTGACGTCCGCTTGCCGCAGTCGCATGTCGAACAGGCCCATCACCTCGGCGATCGGCGCGCGAGCGTCGATCCGCTGGCGTGGCGGCCGGTCGGCAAGCCCGGTCAGGGTCTCCACCAGGGCCTGAAGGTGCCGGGCGGCGGCATGAATGGCGTGGGCGGCCTCGACATAAGTCTCGTCCAGGGGCCCGAACGCCCGCTCGCCCATGGCGTCGGCATAGCCGATGATGACGGCCAGGGGCGTCTTCAGCTCATGGGCCAGGGCCTGGGCGTCGTCGAGGGAGGCGGTCACCGGCGCACTATGCGCGAGAGGGCCAAAGCTTGCCAGCGCCGGGCGGAGGGGCCAAATCCTTGAGTCCATGGACCAGGCCACGCCCGCCATCGACACCGCCGTCGCCGATCTCGCCGACGAACTGGACGTGCTCGGCGATTGGGAGCAGCGCTACCGCCATGTGATCGATCTGGGCCGCACGCTCGTTCCCCTGACCGAGGCCGAACACTCCGCCGCCAACAAGGTCAAGGGCTGCGCCAGCCAAGTGTGGCTGATCGCCGAGGGCGACGGGGCCGGCCGGCTGAGCTTCAGAGGCGATTCCGACGCCCACATCGTGCGCGGCCTGATCGCCATCCTGCTGGGGTTCTACAATGGCCGCACGGCGGCCGAGATCCTGGCCTTCGACGCCCGGGCGGCCTTCGAGCGCCTGGGACTCACCGGGGCCCTGTCGCGTCAGCGTTCCAACGGTCTGTTCTCGATGATCGAACGGATCCGCCACGACGCCGAGAGCGCGGCCGGGGCTTAGACCGGACCGCCTCGACGGAACTCACGAAGAACTCTCGCGCGCCGAACACTCGCGGCGCGGCAAGGCTCGCCTAGATCACGATGATTTTGGATTGGTTCAATCCAAAATCATGAAACGTGATCGACTCCATTAGTTAGAGCGGATTGCGGGCGGAAAACCGCTTCGCACTTTTCCTCAATCCGCTCTAGCGGCGCTTGCCCGGCTTGGCCGCCTGGCGGCCGCCTTGGCCCAGGCCCATCTGCTTGGCGAGATCGGAGCGCGCCTTGGCGTAGTTGGGCGCGACCATGGGATAGTCCTTGGCCAGGCCCCACTTGGCCCGATAGTCTTCCGGGCTCATGTTGTACTTGGTGCGCAGGTGCCGCTTCAGCGACTTGAACTTGCGGCCGTCTTCCAGGCAGATCAGGTAATCGGCGGTGATCGAGCGGCGGACCGGCACGGCCGGTTCCTTCGGCGCGACTTCGACCGCTTCGGCGCCCGAGGCCACCGACGTCAGCGCCCGATGCACGCTCTGGATCAAGGCCGGCAGGTCGCCGGTGGAGATGTTGTTGTTCTCGACATAGGCCGCCACGATTTCGGCGGTCATCTCGATTATCTCGGCTTTGTCATCCATGGACTGTGCTTTCGTTCAATTAAGCGGTGATTGTATCATACGCACGCCCCTTCACTGTGGAGGCTTGCTCTTATGGTCTTTCCGCCGCTTCGACAAGCACCTTGTCGCCACTTTGCCGTGAAGACACGTCTTTTTCGCCGCGCCCAAGCCTAGCGGCAGTAGCCCCGAGGGTGATCAACTGAAATCGCGGGCTTTCCAGTCCGGCCAGATGTCGGGAATATCGCTCGACACCCGATCGGGAAAGTGCGGCGGACGCTTTTCCAGAAAAGCCGTCACCCCCTCGGCGACGTCGGCGGAAATCCCGCGCGCCTGGATGGCCCGGCTGTCGGCGCGGTGGGCCTCCATCGGCTGATCGGCCCCGGCCATGCGCCACAGCATCTGGCGCATCAGGGCGATGGAGACCGGGGCGGTGTTGTCGACGATCTCCCGGGCCAGGGCGCGGGCGGCCGGGATGAGGGCGTCGGGGGCATGCAGGGAGCGGACCAGGCCGCGATCGAAGGCCTCCTGGGCGGGAAACACCCGGCCGGTGAAGCACCATTCCAGGGCGGTCTGCATCCCCACCAGGCGGGGCAGGAACCACGACGAGGCGGCCTCCATGGTGATCCCCCGGCGGCCGAAGACGAAGCCGAACCGCGCCTCGGTGGAGGCCAGGCGGATGTCCATGGCCAGCTGCATGGTCATCCCCACGCCCACCGCCGGCCCGTTGACCGCCGCGATCACCGGCTTGAGGCAGTCGAAGATGCGCAGGGCGAGGCGCCCGCCGCCGTCGCGCTGCACCCCGCCGACCCGGGCTTCGGCGCGGATTGGATCGCGGCTGCCGCGATGATCGAAGGTGGCGGCGCCGCCGGCCAGATCCGCGCCGGCGCAGAATCCGCGCCCGGCGCCGGTGACGATCACCACCCCCACCGCGTCGTCGGCGTCGACCCGGTCGAAAGCGGCGATCATCTCGGCCATCATCTTGGCGGTGAAGGCGTTGAGCCGCTCGGGGCGGTTGAGGGTGATCGTCGCGATCCCGTCCTCCACATCGTAGAGAATGGTCTCGAAGGCGGCGGCGGCCATGGCGATGGGCTCCTCGGGGGTCTTGGCCGACATCGCGAGCGCCTTACGCCGGGAGAGTCAATCACCGCCCTCCGCGACGCCTTTACGGGCGGGGGCGCGCGGCCTTAGGGTTGAAACGACCGTTCAAAAACGCCGCCGCGGGGAGTGCGATGCCTGAGGAACTTGCCGCCGACTTCATCATCGTGGGGGCAGGCTCGGCCGGCTGCGTCCTGGCCAACCGCCTCAGCGCCGATCCCACGACCCGCGTCCTGCTGCTCGAGGCCGGCGGCGACGACCGGCCGACCCACAATCCCGGCCAGTTTCTCTCCAACCTGATGATCCACGTGCCGGTCGGCTACTCCCAGACCCTGAAGGATCCCAAGGTCAACTGGCTCTACGCCACCCAGCCCGATCCGGGGACCGGCGGGCGGGTGCATATCTGGCCGCGCGGCAAGGTGCTGGGCGGCTCCTCGTCGATCAACGGCCTGCTCTATGTCCGCGGCCAGCGCGCCGACTACGACGGCTGGCGCCAGCTCGGCTGCGAAGGCTGGGGCTGGGAGGACGTGCGGCCCTACTTCCTGCGCGCCGAGCATCAGGAACGCGGGGCCGACGACCATCACGCGGTCGGCGGCCCGCTCAATGTCTCCGACGTCACCCAGACCCATTCGGTGTCGGACGCGGTGATCGAGGCCTGCGTCGAGGCCGGCATTCCGCGCAACAACGACATCAACGGCGCCGTGCAGGAGGGCGTCGGCTACTATCAGCTCACCGTGAAGAACGGCCAGCGGTGCTCGGCCGCCGTGGCCTATCTCCACCCGGCCATGCGCCGGCCCAATCTGCGCGTCGAGACCCGGGCCCTGGCCTCGCGGGTGCTGTTCGACGCCAAGCGGGCGGTCGGCGTCGAGTTCGTCCAGGACGGCGTCGTCCGCCGGGCCAGGGCGGCGCGCGAGGTCATCCTGGCGGGCGGGGCGATCAACTCCCCGCAGCTGCTGCAGCTCTCCGGGGTCGGGCCGGGCGCGCTCCTGAGCGGTCACGGGATCGAGACGCTGGCCGACCTTGCCGGCGTTGGCGAGAACCTGCAGGACCACTACGTGATCACCATGACCTGGCGGCTCAGGGCCGGCACGGTTTCGGTCAACGAACTCACCCGCGGCAGCCGGTTCGTGGGCGAGACGATGAAGTATCTCTTCGCGCGCAAGGGTCTGCTGACCCTGTCGGCGGCCCATATCGCCGCCTTCTGCAAGTCGCGGCCGGACCTCGCCGGGCCCGACATCCAGTACCACATCCTGCCGGCGACCATGGATACCGAGAAGCTGGTCAGCGAACAAAAGATGGTCCTCGAAAACCAGCCGGGCCTGACCATCGCCCCGTGCCAGGTGCGTCCCGAGAGCCGCGGCCATGTGCGGATCGCCTCGCCAGACCCCGCCGCCCACCCCTCGATCGCCCCGAACTACCTATCCGCCTCCCTGGATCAGGAGGTGGTGGTCGCCTCCCTGCGCATCGGCCGCCATACCGCCGCCCAGCCGGCCCTGGCCCCGTGGATCGATCACGAGATGATGCCCGGTCCCGATCTCGCCAGCGACCAGGACCTGCTGGCCTACGCCCGCATGGCCGGCTCGACGATCTATCACCCGGTCGGCACATGCCAGATGGGCCATGGGCCAGGGGCGGTGGTCGATCCGCGGCTGCGGGTCCATGGCCTCGAGGCTCTGCGGGTCGTCGACGCCTCGGTGATGCCGCGCCTGGTTTCGGGCAACACCAACGCCCCCACGATCATGATCGCCGAGAAGGCCGCCGACCTGATCCTCGGCAGGGCCCCGGCCCAGTCCCTGGCGGCCTAGTGGAGCGAGACAGACACATGGACACATCCCAGAGCTGTCGCATCGCTCCACGAGCGTTTGATTAGCATGCATCCCTCGATCCATGCCAAGAGCCATCCGGACAAGCCGGCCTACGTCATGGCCGCCTCGGGGGAAAAGGTGACCTATGGCGAGCTCGACGCGCGCTCGAACCAGGGCGCCCACCTCTTCCGCGCCCTGGGCCTGGCCGCCGGCGACGGCGTCGCCATCTTCATGGACAACAGCCCGCGCTATTATGAGGTCCTGTGGGCGGCCCAGAGGTCGGGCCTGCGGTTCACCTGCATCTCCTCCAAGCTGACCGCCGGCGAGGTGGCCTATATCGTCGAGGACAGCGGGGCCAAGGCCCTGATCGCCTCGGCCGGCGTGGCGGGCGTCGCCGGCGAGACCGCGCCGCTGATCCCAGGCGTCAGCCTGTTCATGGTCGATGGCGCGACGCCGCCGTTCCTGAGCTTCGAGGACGCCCGCGCCGCCATGCCGACGAGCCCGATCGCCGACGAGAGCGCCGGCTCGGCCATGCTCTACTCCTCGGGGACCACCGGCCGTCCCAAGGGGGTCAGGCGGGCCGGGGTCGCGGCCGGCGGTCCGATCGACGCCCCCAGCGGCCTGACCGTGATGGGCCAGGCGCTGTACGGCTGGGACTTCGACAGCATCTATCTTTCCCCGGCCCCGCTCTATCACGCCGCGCCGCTGGGCTGGTCGATGGCCGTCCAGGCCCTGGGCGGAACGGTGATCCTGATGGAGCGCTTCGACGCCGAGGCCGCCCTGGCCTTCATCGAGACGTATCGCGTCACCACGGCCCAATGGGTTCCGACCCACTTCGTGCGGATGCTCAAGCTCCCGGCCGAGACCCGGGCGAAATACGACCATTCGTCGCTGAAGAGCGTCTTCCACGCCGCCGCTCCGTGCCCCGTGCCGGTGAAGCAGGCGATGATCGAGTGGTGGGGGCCGATCGTCCACGAATACTACGCCGGCACCGAGGGCAACGGCTTCTGCGTCATCGATTCACGGGAGTGGCTGGCCAAGAAGGGCTCGGTGGGCAAGTCCATCCTGGCCGAGGTCAAGATCTGCGACGAGGCCGGCGATCCCCTGCCGCCGCGCAGCGAGGGGACGGTCTATTTCGCCGGCGGCGGCGAATTCGAATACCACAACGATCCGGACAAGACCGCCGAGAGCCGCAACAAGCACGGCTGGACGACCCTCGGCGATGTCGGCTGGCTGGACGAGGACGGCTATCTTTTCCTCACCGACCGCAAGAGCTTCATGATCATTTCCGGCGGGGTGAACATCTATCCCCAGGAGATCGAAAACCTGATCATCACCCACCCCAAGGTGGCCGACGTGGCCGTGGTCGGGGCGCCGCACGAGGAGATGGGCGAAGAGGTGGTCGCCGTCGTCCAGCCGGTGGACTGGTCCGAGGCCGGCGACGAGCTGGCGGCCGAGATCAACGCCTTCGCCCGCGCCAATCTCTCCCACGTCAAGGCGCCCCGGCGGATCGACTTCATGGAGGAGCTGCCCCGCCATGCCACCGGCAAGCTCTACAAGCGGCTGATCCGCGACGCCTACTGGGCCAAGACCGGCGGGGCCACCATCCAGGCCTGAGGGAGCCGCCACATGGATCTGGGAATCGCCGGCCGCAAGGCGATCGTCTGCGGGGCGAGCGCCGGGCTGGGCCGGGCCACGGCCGCCGCCCTGGCGCGCGAGGGAGTGGAGATCATCGCCGCCGCCCGGGGCGAGGATCGCCTGGTCGGGGCAGCCGATCAGATCACCAAGGAAACCGGGGTGAAGGTCACGCCGGTCGTCGCCGACATCACCACCGAGGCCGGCCGCGCCGCGGTCCTCGCCGCGTGCCCCAACCCCGACATTCTGATCAACAACGCCGCCGGGCCCCCGCCGGGCGATTTCCGCAACTTCTCCCGCGCCGACTGGATCAAGGCCCTCGACGCCAACATGCTGGCCGCCATCTTCCTGATCCGCGCCACCCTGGACGACATGATCGAGCGGCGGTTCGGCCGGGTGGTCAACATCACCAGCGGGGCGGTGAAGGCCCCGATCGGCCAGCTCGCCCTCTCCAACGGGGCGCGGGCCGGCCTGACCGGTTTCGTCGGTGGCCTCGCCCGCCAGGTCGCGGCCCACAACGTCACCTTGAACAACGTCCTGCCGGGGCTTTTCGACACCGACCGCCTGCGCGCCCTCCAGGGCGGCGACGAGGCCGTGCGCGAGCGGCAGAGGGCCCAGATCCCCGCCCGCCGGTTCGGCGATCCGACCGAGTTCGGCGAAGCCTGCGCCTTTCTGTGCGGCGCCAAGGCCGGCTACATCACCGGCCAGAACCTCCTCATCGACGGCGGCCAGTTTCCAGGGCTGCTTTAGCCAGAGCAAGAGACGGCTATGACGAACGCTGGCCGCCCCCAACCACCGCTTTTCCCCGCGAAAGCGGGGACCCAGGCGTTTTTCGTCACTGCATGTCCGCGAACAGATCGCGCCAGCCCGGATTGAAGCGCTCGATCAGTTCGATCTTCCACGCCCGTCGCCATTTCCTGATCCGCCGCTAGCGCGTCCAGGCGGCCTCGCGTGTCTCATGGGCTTCCTCAAAGACCAGCCGCGTCACGCCCTATTTGGTGGTGAACCGGCCCAGCATATGGGCCCGGTGCTCGGTCACCCGCCGATAGAGATCGTCGGTGTAGCCGGTATAGAGCGTGCCGTTTCGCTGGCTGGCCAGGATGTAGACGTAGAAAGCCATCTCAAAAAAACCTGGTCCCCGCTTTCGCGGGGAAGAGCGGAGGAGGGTGGGGGCGATTGCGATACACGGACCGGCCAATCATTGACGATTCAGTCCGCGCATCGGGCGCTCTAGAACCGCGCCGGCGAGTAGTCGGCGGCGGCGACGTCGTGGGCGGCGAGGCCTGGAGGAATGGCCTGATTCAGCGCCAGGGCCGCGGCGAGTTCGGAGGCCGCCGGCGACGTCTGCATGCCATAGCCGCCCTGACCGGCGCACCAGAAGAAGCCTTCCGTACGCGGATCATAGCCGATCACCGGGGTCAGGTCGGGGGCGAAGGTGCGAAGCCCCGCCCAGGCGCGGGCGATGTGGCGCACCGGGATGTCGGCCACCGCCTGGATGCGATCGACGCAGACGGCGATATCCAGCTCCTCGGCGGCGGCGTCGAGCGGCGGTGACGGCGTCTCGTCGGCCGGCGAGGCGAGGATCAGGCCCGACTGCGGCTTGAAGTAGAACTGTTCGGCCACGTCGATGACGTTGGGCCAGGCGTCGATCGAGACACCCGGCGGCGGGTCGAGGAGGATCGCCGTTCGCCGCTTGGGCGTGAGACCGAGGGGCGCAAGGCCGGCCAGGCCGGCCAGGGTGTCCGCCCACGCTCCGGCGGCGTTGACGACGACTCCCGCCTCGATCGTTTCGCCGTTGGCCAGGGTGGCGCGCCAGCCGCCGCCGCTTTGCGCCCGCAGGGAAACGATCCCGCCATCGAGGACGAGCTCGGCGCCGCGCGCCTTGGCGAGGCGCAGAAAACCCTGGTGAAGAGCCCCCACGTCGATGTCGAAACTCGCCGATTCGTAGACGGCGGCGGCCACCGCGTCGGCGCGAAGAGGGGGAACCAGCGCCCGGGCCCCTTCGCCGTCCAGCCGCGAGAAAGAGGCCTCGAATGCGGTCAGGGAGTCGGCCAGGGCCTGAAGTTCGTCCAGCTGTTCGGTTCGGGCGATGGTCAGGCAGCCGCGCGGGGAAAGCAGGGGATAGTCCGCGAAGCCGGCCGGCGGGGCGTCGAAGAAGTCGCGGCTGGCGGCGGTGAGGCGGCGCACCGCCGGGTCGCCGTAGGAGAGGATGTACATCGCCGCCGAGCGGCCGGTCGTATGATAGCCGGCCACGCTCTCCTGCTCGGCGATGATGACCTTGGCGTGTGAAGCCAGGCGCGCGGCGACGGAGGCCCCGGCAATGCCGCCGCCGCAGACGAGGAAGTCGCAGGCGGTCATGCGCGACGGTGGGGCTCGGGCCTCGACACGATCAAGGCGAGGCTAGCGAGGATGTAGACGTGGAATGCCACCGTTGAAAAACCTGGGTCCCCGCTTTCGGGGGAATGAGCGGAAAGAAGGGATGGAGTCGGCCGGGGCCCGGCGTCTATGGTTTCATTCTAGACCAGGGCCCCGTGGCAGTGTTTGAACTTCTTGCCCGAGCCGCACGGGCACGGAGCGTTGCGGCCGGTGCCCTCGAAGCCGGGGGGCAGGGCGGCCAGCGGCACGGCCTGGCGTTGCTCGGAGGTCCCGAAGGCCAGGCCCGCGCCGACGGTTTCCAGGGCCCGCTCATTATCGCCGGTGAGCGGGTCCATGTGGATCTCGAACATCGGCGGCGGCGCCGGCTCGGGCGGGGCGAACTGGAACTCCACGGTCATCATCCACCGGGTGACGTTCTGGCGCAGATCTCCGATCAGGGTCTCGAAGAGGGCGAAGGCCTCGGTCTTGTACTCGTTGAGCGGATCGCGCTGGCCATAGCCGCGCAGGCCGATGACGTTGCGCAGGTGGTCGAGGTGGGTGAGGTGCTCGCGCCACTGCATGTCGACCATGTTGAGCAGGAAGTTCTTTTCCAGCTGGCGAGTCTGTTCCGGGGAGATCTGCGCCTCGCGCTCGGCGGCGCGGGCGTCGGCCGCACGGCGCATCCGATCGGCGATCTCCTCGTCGGCGATGCCCTCCTCGGCGGCCCAGTCCTTGATCGGCAGATCGAGGCCGAGCAGGGCGGTGGACTGTTCGGTCAGGCCTTCTATGTCCCATTGATCGGCGTAGGCCTTTGGCGGCAGGTGGCGGCCGACCATGTCGTCGATAGTGTCGTTGCGCATCTCGGCGACGATCTCGGAGAGGTCGGTCGAAACCATGAACTCGTGGCGCTGCTCGAACACCGCCTTGCGCTGGTCGTTGACCACGTCATCGTACTTCAGGAGATTCTTGCGGATCTCGAAATTGCGTTGCTCGACCCGCTTCTGGGCGGTGGCGATGGCGCTGTTGAGCCACTTGTGGGTGATGGCCTCGCCTTCATCGACGCCGAAGGTGCGCATGATCGCGTCCAGCCGGTCGCCGGCGAAGATGCGCAGCAGGTCGTCCTCGCACGACATGAAGAATTTCGAACGACCCGGATCGCCCTGGCGGCCGGTGCGGCCGCGCAGCTGATTGTCGATCCGCCGGCTTTCATGGCGCTCGGTGCCGAGCACGAAGAGACCTCCGGCGGCCAGCGCCTGCTGGCGGCCGACCTCGATCTCGGCTTCCAGGGACGCGCGCTCGGCCGCCTCGGCCTCGGGGGAAGGCTCGATGCCCAGCCCCTCCTGTTCGTGGCGCCACTTGGTCAGGCGCATGTCGATGCTGCCGCCCAGTTTGATGTCGGTGCCGCGCCCGGCCATGTTGGTGGCGATGGTCACCGTCCCGGGCACGCCGGCGTCGGCGATGATGTAGGCTTCCTGCTCGTGGTAGCGGGCATTGAGCACGTTGTGCGGCAGGCCGCGGATCGTCTTGCCGTCCTTCTCCCACATATGGCCCGAGAGCAGGTCGGAAAGGATCTCGGACTTCTCGATCGACACCGTGCCGACCAGCACCGGCTGGCCGCGAACGTGGCAGTCCTCGATCTGCTCGATGATCGCCTTGTATTTCTCGGCGGCGGTCCGATAGACCTCGTCGTCCTCGTCGCGGCGCATCACCGGCCGGTTGGTCGGAATCTCGGCCACGTCCATCTTGTAGATGTCGAAGAACTCCTGGGCCTCGGTGGCGGCCGTGCCGGTCATGCCCGAGAGCTTGTTGTAGAGGCGGAAGTAGTTCTGGATCGTCACCGAGGCCAGGGTCTGGTTCTCGGGCTGGATATCGACCCCGTCCTTTGCCTCGATGGCCTGGTGCAGGCCCTCGGAGAGGCGCCGGCCATGCATCATCCGGCCGGTGAACTCGTCGATCAGCATCACCTCGCCGTCGCGGATGATGTAGTCGCGGTCGGCCTGGTAGAGGATGTTGGCTCTGAGAGCCTGGTTGACGTGGTGGACCACCGAGACGTTGGCCGGGTCGTAGAGGCCGGCCGATCCGTCGGCGAGGTGACCGGCCGCCTCGAGGGTCTCCTCGATGGTTTCCGAGCCCACTTCGGTGAGCAGGACCTGCTTCTGCTTCTCGTCGTGCTCGTAGGTGGCCGGATCCTTGATGAGGTCCTTCACCAGGAGGTCGATGGTCCGGTAGAAGTCCGAGCGGTCTTCGGTCGGTCCCGAGATGATGAGCGGCGTGCGGGCTTCGTCGATGAGGATCGAGTCGACTTCGTCGACGATGGCGAAGTTGTGGCCGCGCTGGACCATCTCGGCGGCGTCGTAGACGAGATTGTCGCGCAGGTAGTCGAAGCCGAATTCGTTGTTGGTGCCGTAGGTGATGTCGGCCCCGTAGGCCTTCTGGCGCTCGGCCTGGGAGAGGCCGTTGACGATCACCCCCACCGAGAGGCCGAGGAACTTGTAGATCCGGCCCATCCATTCGGCGTCGCGGGCGGCCAGGTAGTCGTTGACGGTGATCAGGTGCACGCCCTGGCCGGCAATGGCGTTCAGGTAGGCCGGCAGCGTGGCGACCAGCGTCTTGCCCTCGCCGGTGCGCATCTCGGCGATGCCGCCTTTGTGCAGCACCATGCCGCCGACCATCTGGACGTCGTAGTGGCGTTCGCCGAGGCGCCGCCTGGCCGCCTCGCGGACCACCGCGAAGGCTTCGTTGAGCATGGCCTCGAGGGTCTCGCCCTTGGCGTAGCGGGCCCTGAACTCGTCGGTCTTGGCGCGCAGGGCCTCGTCGGAAAGGGCGGAAATCGCCGGCTCAAAGGCGTTGATCGCCGAAACCTTGGACAGCAGCGTCCGGACCTTGCGGTCGTTGGAGGAACCGAGGAGCTTTTTCAGATCGAGCATGGCGGGTGCAGGGGTCCGTTTGAGGCCTCGCGCGGGAGGCCCTTCGCGGCTTGGTTTCCCGGGCGCTGAGCGCGGGCGAGACTTAGGGAGCGAGGGCGTAAGTGTCAACGCGGACGCCTCCCTCCCCTTCTCATGGAGAGGGTGGATCGCGCTCCGCGCGAGACGGGTGGGGTTCGCGCCGCCACCCCATCCATCGCGGCTTCGCCGCGGAAGGTCTTCCCCATCAAGGGGAAGGAGGAACATTGAGCCCACCCGTCTCTGGGCAGGAAGATGTGCGGCGCTTGATTTGCCCGTCGATCTTTCCCCTATTGCGGACAAGGAGGCCTTGGCTATGGCCGCGCAACTCAATCACACCATCGTCTGGTGCAAGGATCACACGGCCTCTGCGACCTTTCTCGCCGAGATGCTCGGCCGCCCTCCGCCTGGCAGATCCGGGCCGTTCGCCGTTGTCGAGCTGGACAACGGCGTTTCCCTCGATTTCCACTCGCGCGACGGGGAAATCACCCATCAACACTATGCCTTCCTGATCAGTGAGGCGGATTTCGACGCCGTGCTGGGCCGCATCCGCCAACGCAATCTCGACTACTGGGCCGATCCGGCCCGGCGGCGGGCCGGCGAGATCAACCATAACGACGGCGGCCGCGGGGTCTATTTTCCGGATCCCGACGGCCACTTCCTCGAGGTGATCACCCGCCCCTACGGCGGCGGATGAGGATGCTGGTGGGGATGGCCGCGGCCTTGGCCTTGGGTGGAGCGGCGCACGGCGAGAGGCTCACCCTCGATCGGGTGTTCGCCGATCCGGATCTTTCCGGGCCCACGGCGCGGCTGGTCAAGCTGGCCCCCGACGGCTCGGCTGTGACCTTTCTCAAGGCCAAGCCGGGCGACCAGCGTCAGACCGACCTGTGGATCGCCGGCGTGGACGGCTCAGCGCCCCGCATGATCATCGATGGCGCGGCCCTCTCCCCCAAAGGCGCGATGCTGTCGGAGGCCGAGAAGAGCCGCCGCGAACGCCAGGGCGTCAGAACCCACGGGGTGGTCGACTACAGCTGGGACGAGGAGGGCCGCTTCATCCTCGCCCCGGTCGAGGGCGAGTTGTGGCTCTATGAGCGGTCCGGCGGCAAGCTCACCCGCCTGACCGCCAAGCCGGAAGACGACGTCGACGCCAAGATTTCCCCGAGGGGCCATTTCGTCTCCTTCGTTCGCAACGGGAATCTCTACGTCCAACCCGTCGATGGGGGTCCGGAGAGGGCCCTGACGAGCGATGGCGACGATCTGCGCGGCTGGGGCGTGGCCGAATTCGTCGCCCAGGAAGAGATGGGCCGGGAAACCGGCTACTGGTGGTCGCCGGACGATAGCCGCATCGCGCTGACCCACGTGGACATCAGTGGCGTCGACATCGTGCCGCGCTTCGACATCGGCGCCGAAGGAGCGACGGTGGTCAACGAACGCTATCCCCGCGTCGGCCGACCCAACGCCCGGGTGGATCTCTATGTGGAGAGCCTCGCCGGCGGGATGCGGGTGAAAATCGACCTCGGCCCCGACCCCGACATTTACCTCGCCCGCGTCGACTGGGCCAAGGACGGGCGGACGCTCTTCATCCAGCGCGAGAGCCGCGACCAGCGCCGCCTCGACCTCCTGGCCGCCGACCCGGCGACCGGCGCGACCCGGGTGCTTGTGAGCCAGACGAGCCCGCACTGGGTCGAACTCAACAACGATTTCAAGCCGCTGAGGGACGGGACCTTCCTGTGGTCGTCGGAGGCCTCCGGCTGGCGCCACCTCTACCTCTATGACTCCGACGGGCGCCTGATCCGCCAGGTGACCCATGGCGAGTGGCCGGTGGCGGCGCTCCTGGGCGTCGACGAGACGGCTGGAACGGCGATCTTCGCGGCCTCCGCCGAAACGCCGATCGAGCGGCGCATCTGGTCGGTTCCCTACCGCACGCCCGGCGAGCCGACGCCTCTGACGCCCGCCGGAGGCTGGTGGAGCGGCGACGTCGCCAAATCCGGCCAGGCCTTCGTCGCCACCTATGACGATCCCTCGACCCCGTCGCGCACCGGCCTCTATCGCGCCGACGGGACCCTGGTGCGGTGGATCGAGGAGAACGCCCTCGCGCCTGGCCATCCCTACTATTCCTACGCCGGCCGCCTGCGGATCCCGACCTTCGGGACGATCAAGGCCGCCGACGGCGAGGATCTGTGGTGGTCGATGAGGACGCCGCCCGGCTTCGATGAGTCCAGGCGCTATCCGGTAATCGTCCAGGTCTACGGCGGGCCGGCCGGGGCATTGGCCGTCAGGCGCTGGGCCAATCCGGCCGACCAGCTCTGGCTCGAGGCCGGCTACATCCTTTTCAGCCTCGACAACCGCGGCACGCCGAACCGCTCGGTCGCCTTCAAGACCGCCCTCGACCGGCGGATGGGAACGGTCGAGGTCGCCGACCAGCTGGCCGGCGTCGCCCATTTGAAATCCCTGCCGTTCGTGGATCCGGCCCGGATCGGCGTCACCGGCTGGTCCAACGGCGGCTACATGACCCTGATGCTGCTCACCGCTCCGAACTCGCCCTACGCGGCCGGCGTGGCCGGGGCGCCGGTGACCGACTGGTCTCTCTACGACACCCACTACACCGAACGCTACATGGGCACGGTGAAGGACAATCCCGCAGGCTACGCCGCCGCCGAAGTCACCCACCGCCTGGGAGCGCTGAAGCCCGGGAGCCTGATGCTGATCCACGGCATGGCCGACGACAATGTCACGTTCGACAATTCCACGCGGGTGATGTTTGCCCTGCAGGCCAGGGCGATCGCCTTCGAAACCATGGTCTATCCCGGCCTGCGCCATCGCGCCGGGTGGACGCAGAACGACCTGAAGCACCGCACGGAGACGACGCTCGACTACTTCGGCCGCAAACTGAAGCCGAAGGCGGCGGAATGAAGACGGGAGAGACTCTCCCGCTAGCCCATCGCCCGGATGCCCTGGACCCCTCGCCCGGAGGGAGAGGGAGGGGGCCCGCGCCCGCAGGGCGTGGGAGGGTGAGGGGTTACGCGGCCGGCAGTTTGAGCTCCGCCAGGATGTCCCGCGCCACGCCGTCGAGGTCATCGATCAGGTCGGTGTTCCAGAACTGGATCACCCTCCAGCCGCATGCCTCCAGCACTCTGGTTCGTCGCTCGTCACGGTCGGCGTTGTCCAGGTGCTGGCCGCCGTCGAGCTCGATGATCAGCCTCGCCTCGACGCAGGCGAAGTCGGCGATATAACGATCGATGGGAAGCTGGCGGCGGAACTTGAACCCGCCGAGCTGGCGCGCGCGGAGCACTGCCCACAGCTTGCGCTCGACGTCGGTGGCCTCGACGCGCAGGCCGCGCGCCCGCCTTATCCTCGCGGATGGCTCCATGGGCGAAGCTTACTCCAGATCGCGTAACCCCTCACCCTCCCATGGCTCCGCCATGGGCCCCTCCCTCTCCCTCCGGGCGAGGGGAATCTGGGCGCACCGCGCAAGCGTGTCTCACGCGCTGGCCGCGGCGCTGGACCTGGCCTTGGCGCGCTCGAACCAGGCGGCGATGTTCTTGTTGTCGGGATTGAGCGGCTGGCCGACGCTGGCCCCGAAATCGAGGAAGCAGAAGAGCAGGATGTCGGCCAGGGTGAAGCGGTCGCCGACGATCCACTCGCGCCCGGCGATCAGGCGGTCGAGCCAGGCGAGTTTCTCCTGGGCGATGGCCTTGAGATCGTCGGCCGCCTGGGGAATGCAGTGCAGGCGGCTCTCGAACAGGCGAAGGCCCTGGGAATAGCGGAAACCGTTGGTCATCGGCTCGACGATTCCCAGATCGATGCGGCGGGTCCACATCCGGGTCTCGGCGCGCTGCATGGGCGTGGCGCCGATCAGCGGCGGGTTCGGATGCAGCTCCTCGAGGTATTCGCAGATGGCGGTGATTTCGGCGATCACCGCGCCTTCTTCGACCTCCAGGGCGGGCAGGGTGCCCGAGGGATTGACCTGACCGTAGGGTTCCTTGCGGTTCTCGCCGCCCATCAGGTCGACGTCCACCTTGTCGAGTTCGAGCCCCTTCTCGGACAGGAACATTTTGACCACGCGCGGGTTCGGTCCGATTGAGTTGTAGAATTTCATGGGCTGATCCTCCGTCGTTTTGCTAAGGCCATGGCGATGACAGCAACGCAAGTCCGCTCGCCCCTCGCCGTGGATTTTCCCCTGATCGAGCCGATCGCCGGAGTCGAGCTGGCCAGCGCTCGGGCCGGGCTCTACCGGCGCCAGCGCGACGACGTGATGATCATGCGGTTCGCGCCCGGGACGACCTGCGCGGGGGTGTTTACCCGCCATGGGGTCGGGGCCGCGCCGGTGGACTGGTCGAAGAGCCGATTGCGCATGACCGGCGGACGCGGGGTGCGGGGCCTGGTGGTCAACGCCGGCTGCGCCAATTCCTTCACCGGCAAGGCCGGGGCCAAGGGCGCCCGGCGCGTCGCCGAGGCGGCCGCCAAGGCCATGGGCGTCAAGCCGCGCGAAGTCATGCTGGCAAGCACCGGGGTGATCGGTGTCCTGCTCGACGACCGGGCCGTGACGGCGGTGATCCCGGAGGCCGTGGACTATCTCTCGCCCATGGCCTGGCCGCGGGCGGCGGGCGCCATCGTCACGACCGACACCTTCCCCAAGGGGACGCAGGCGACGGCCCATGTCGAAGGCCATGCGGTGCGTATCGCCGGCATCGCCAAGGGCTCGGGGATGATAGCCCCCAACATGGCCACCATGCTGGCCTTCATCGCCACCGACGCGGCCATCGAGCCGCGGGCGCTCAGCGCCCTGACCAAGCTGCACGTGGCCCGGACCTTCAACTCGGTCACCGTCGACGGCGACCGCTCGACCAACGACACCCTGCTGGTCTTCGCCACCGGCCAGAGCGGCGCGCCGCTGATCGCCAAGGCCGACGACCCCCGCCTCGCCGATTTCAGCGACAAGCTCGGCGAGGTGATGCTCGATCTCGCCCAGCAGCTCGTCCGCGACGGCGAAGGGGCCTCGAAATACGTCAAGATCACCGTCAGCGGGGCGCGCAACGAGGCCGCCGCGCACAAGATCGCCCGGACCATTGCCGAAAGTCCCCTCGTCAAGACGGCCCTGGCCGGCGAGGACGCCAACTGGGGCCGGATCGTCATGGCCGCCGGGAGGGCCGACGAGCGCGTCCGGCGCGAGAAGATGAGCGTCAGCTTCGGCCACCTCGTGGCGGCCCACAACGGGACCGTCGCCCCCGGCTACTCCGAGACGGCGATGAGCGACTACATGAAGAATGCCGAGCTCGAGATCGCCGTCGATGTCGGCGTCGGCCACGGGTCCTGGACCATGTGGACCTGCGACCTCACCAAGGCCTACGTGGCCATCAACGGCGACTACCGGTCCTAATCCACCGGGGTCCAGCGTGGGGCCGGCTGGGTGGCGGCGATGGGGCGAGGGCCGGAGCCTTGCGGCCGCGGGGCCTGGCCCTGGTTGGGCCGGCCACGCCGGCGGTTGCGGCCGTTCGCCTTGGGCGGCCCGCCACGGCCCTGCATGGGCTTGCGCGGCTCTTCGCGAGGCAGGGTGGCCTTTTCCACCGCCGCCAGGGCGCCGAGCGAGCGATCGTTCCGCCGATCGAAGCTCGCCAGGTTGAGGCGGATGAGCTTCTGGATGTCACGCAGCAGGGAGCGCTCGTCGTCGCAGACCAGCGAAATGGCGATCCCGCCCGCTCCGGCCCGGGCGGTGCGCCCGATGCGGTGGACATACGACTCCGCCACGTTGGGGAGCTCGTAATTGACCACGTGGGTGACCGCGTCGACATCGATGCCGCGGGCGGCGATGTCGGTGGCCACAAGGGCCCGCACCTGGCCGGACTTGAACGCCGCCAGGGCCCGCTCGCGCTGGCCCTGGGACTTGTCGCCGTGGATCGAGTCGGCGCGGATGCCGGCCGCTTCCAGGTACTTGCCGACCCGGTCGGCCCCGCGCTTGGTGCGGGTGAAGACCAGGGCCCGGCCCATCGCCTTGTCGGCGAAGAGCTCGGCCAGGAGCTGGCGCTTGCGGTCGGATTCGACGAAGAGCACGCGCTGGTCGATCTTCGAAACCGGGGTTGCGCTGGGGGTCACCGAGGCGCGGGCCGGATTCACCAGCAGCTCGTCGGCCAGCTTGCCGATCTCGCCGGGCATGGTGGCCGAGAAGAAGAGGTTCTGGCGCGCCTTGGGCAGGGTGGCGACGATGCGCCGGATCGGCGGCAGGAAGCCCAGATCGAGCATCTGGTCGGCCTCGTCGAGGACGAAGACCTCCACCGAGCCCAGCAGGGCGAACTTCTCCTGCATGTGGTCCAGGAGCCGCCCCGGCGTGGCGACGAGCACGTCGATGCCGCCGGCCAGGGCGCGGACCTGCGGCCCGTGCTTGACGCCGCCGAACACGACCGCGGTGGTGAGGCCCAGATGGCGGCCGTAGGCGCGGAAGCTGTCGGCGATCTGGCTGGCCAGTTCGCGGGTGGGGCTGAGCACCAGCACCCGGCAGCCGCGGCGCGGCGCGGGGCGGCGGTCGGCGGCCAGGCGATGGAGGATCGGCAGGGCGAAGGCCGCGGTCTTGCCGGTGCCGGTCTGGGCGATGCCCAGGAGGTCGCGGCCGGCCAGCACCGTGGGAATGGCCAGGGCCTGGATGGGGGTGGGCCGGTCATAGCCCTTGTCCGCGAGGGCGCGGAGCAGGGGCTTGGAAAGGCCGAGTTGGGAAAAATCGGTCAAAACTATTCTTTCATGTGCGCCAAAAGCGCGAGCGCCCGCGTCGTGCGGACCTCGCCTGAGGCGTGGTTTCAAATGGGGGAAAGCCCAGCGTGAACGGGCGATCGGCTAGAGCCAAAAGGCGCTCGACGGGCCGGGACCTTTTGAGAAGTCCCTCACGCGACCGGAGCGCCGATAGCGCCTAAGCAATTCCAGGCGCGATTGCCACATCGGCTTTCGGCAGGGCAAAGTCAACCCCGCCATATCCTTGCCGGACAAAAGAAAACCGCCGTGAACACCGTGATTGTCGCCGCCTGCGCCCTCATCGACGTCGACGGGCGGGTGCTGATCGGCCGCCGGCCGGAGGGCAAGACCCTGGCCGGGCTGTGGGAGTTTCCCGGCGGCAAGGTCGAGGCCGGCGAGACCCCTGAGGCCTGCCTCATTCGCGAGCTCCACGAGGAGCTGGGGATCGTCGTGACCCATGCCTGCCTGGCGCCCTTCGTCTTCGCCAGCCACGCCTACGATGAATTCCATCTGCTCATGCCGCTCTTTCTGTGCCGACGCTGGGAGGGCGTGGTCGTCTCTCACGAGCACGCGGCCCTGGCCTGGGTGAGGCCGGTCGAGATGGATGCCTACCCGATGCCCCCCGCCGACCTGCCGCTGGTGGCGTGGTTGCGGGATTTGCTGTGAGGCCCACATGACTCGATGGGAGGTGGAGCGCGGCGCGGGTCCCGCGGAGGGCGGCCCTTTGCGCCATCCCGGGCGCGGCCGGAGGGTCTGCGACGGGCGCGGACGGGTCTGCCTGTGGTCTGCTTGACGTCTGGTTGACGTCTGGATGTGTCTGCTTGTGGTCTGGTTGTGCCAGGTTGTGCCAGGTTGTTGTCTGGTTGTGCCTGCCTTGGGCCTGGATGTGTCGTCTTTCCGAGCCCCCGGCGTCTTCAGGCAGAGAGCGGCGGCCGAAACCAGGCACAAACGCGACACCTTCGGCCGGCTTGCCGAGCATCTTCAGCGGTGGCGGGTTGGGCATCCGGCTTGGCCTATCGCAAATTGAAGCCTTATATATTGCAACTATTGAAGGCGAAGTCAAGCCCACGAGGAAATGAAAGCTTGCATTCCGCGTCTTCCCTCTCCCCGAGGGCGACGGATTGGGGAGCGGGCTGTGGGCCGCGATTGGCGGTGCTAGAAGGAGCGTCGCGGAACCAGGCGGAGCCGAACCCCATGATCCCCTACGTGCGTGAGCTGAAGTTCGAGTACGGAGCGGCCGACCAGGTCTCGCCGCTGATCCGGCGCGTGGTGGCGAACAATCCAGGGCCGTTCACCTTCCTCGGCACCGGAACCTACATCGTCGGGCGCGGCGAGGTGGCGGTGATCGATCCGGGCCCGGACCTCGCCGACCACCTGGCGGCGATCCTGAAGGCCATCGAGGGCGAGACCGTCAGCCACATCCTCGTCACCCACCATCACGCCGATCACTCGCCGCTGGCCCGGCCCCTGGCGGCGGCGACCGGCGCTACCGTCTACGGCTGCGCCGTGGCCAAGGCCCCGGTGGAGGGCGAGATCCGCCTGGAAGCCGGCTACGACGACTTCACGCCCGGCGTGAGCGTGTGCGGCGGGGCGACCCTTGCGGGGCGCGGATGGACCCTCGAAGCCATTCCCACCCCGGGCCACACCTCCAACCACATCTGTTACGCCCTGGCCGAAGAGAACGCCCTGTTCAGCGGCGACCACATCATGGGCTGGTCGACCACGGTGATCACCCCGCCGGACGGCGACATGGGCGATTATCTCGCCAGCCTGGAGCTGATCAGGTCGCGGGGCTTCTCGACTCTGTGGCCGACCCATGGGCCGCCCATCCGCGAGGTCACGCC
>DASZKO010000088.1:0-40701 GCA_035605655.1 Caulobacteraceae bacterium
CCCCCGCGTGTCTGCTTCGTCGAAATGGGACCCGGCGATGGGACGCTCATGGCCGACGCCCTGCGCGCCGCCCGCGCCGTTCCGGGGTTCCTGGGCGCCGCCGAGCTCGTCCTCATCGAGACCAGCGCCCCGCTGCGCGACCGCCAGGCCGTCGTCCTGGCCGCCTCCAGCCCGCGCTGGGCCGTCGGCATCGACGAGATCGGGACCGATTGCCCGGTGATCATTCTCGCCAATGAGGTTCTCGATTGCCTGCCAATCCGCCAGGCGGTGCGGACGGCCGACGGCTGGCGCGAGCGGCGCGTCGGCCGGCGCGGCTTCGAAGCCGCCGAGTCCGTGAGCATCCCTCTGGACGGACCCCTGGGGGCGATCTTCGAATTTTCCCCGGCCACGGAGGCTCTCGGCCGCGAGGTCCGCGCCCTATTGGCCCGCGCCGGCGGGGCCGCCCTCTTCATCGATTACGGCCGCCCCGGGCCCGAGTTCGCCGACACCCTCCAGGCCGTGCGCGACCACGCCAAAGAATGTCCGCTCGCCCATCCCGGTCTCGCCGACCTGACCGCACACGTCGACTTTTCCGCTTTCGCGCCGGGCGCGCGGGTGCTTACCCAGGGCGAGTTCCTGCGCGCCCTGGGGATCGAAAGCCGCGCCGCCACACTCGCGGGCGCTCATCCTGCCGAGGCGGCGAAAATCGGCCGCCAGCTCGCCCGCCTCACCGACTCCGACCAGATGGGCGAACTCTTCAAGGTCGTGGGGTTGGCGCAGAATGGCCTCGCCTTGCCGGGGTTGGAGGATTGACCGCCCCGCCGGCCCTGAGTTGCGAGCGCTTGGCCGCCTTGCCCGGCGTGCGCCACGCCTTTTTCACCCGCGCCGGCGGCGTCTCCACGGGACCCTACGCCAGCTTCAACCTCGGGGCCGGTTCGGCTGACGATCCGGCGGCCGTGGCCGAAAACCGCCGCCGCGCCGCCGCCCGTTTCGACGCCGAACCCGCGGCCCTCACCACATGCTTCCAAATCCACTCGGCCGAAGTGCTCATCGCCGAGGCGCCTTGGGGCGAGACGCGGCCGCAGGATCGGCCGCGCGCCGACGGCGTGGTCACCCGCACCCGCGGCCTCATTTGCGGAGCCCTGGCCGCCGACTGCGCCCCCGTGCTGCTGGCCGACGCCGAGGTGGGCGTAGTGGGGGCTGTCCACGCCGGCTGGCGCGGCGCCCTCGCCGGGGTGGTCGAGGCCGGGGTGGCCGCCATGGTCTCGCAGGGGGCGCGGCCCGAACGCATCGTCGCCGCCGTCGGCCCGTGCATCGGCCCGGCCTCCTACGAGGTCGGACCCGAATTCGAAGCCGCCTTCACAGCCGCCGATCCGGCCCACGCCGCCTTCTTCGCTCCGGGCGAGAACGATCGGCTTTTTTTCGATCTGCCCGCCTTCGTCCTGACCCGCCTGGCCGCGGCGGGCGTTCGCGAGCGCGCCTGGATCGGCGCCGACACCTTCGCCGACGAAGCCGCCTTCTTCTCCAACCGTCGCGCGGTCCGCCGCGGCGAAGCCGACTACGGGCGCCTACTCAGCGCGATCATGCTGGCGTGAGGCGTATCGTGGAATCCGCTCCCTTGCCCTTGTTCCGCGCACTGGTAGAAGCCTCGACAGAGTGAAGAGTCGCGACGGCGGGGGCCCTTGAATGAAGCTGGTGGCGGGCAATTCCAACCCGGGCCTCGCGCAGGCCATCGCCCAGTCCCTGGACGTGCCGCTCACCCGCGCCCAGGTGAAACGTTTTCCCGACAACGAGGCCTGGGTGACGATCGAGGAAAACGTCCGCGGCGAGGACGTCTTCGTCCTTCAGTCGACGAGCTTCCCGGCCAATGACAACCTGATGGAGCTGCTGGTCTGCATCGACGCCCTCAAAAGAGCCTCGGCCAAGCGGATCACCGCCGTCACCCCCTACTTCGGCTACGCCCGCCAGGACCGAAAAGTCGGCGGCCGCACCCCGATCTCGGCCAAGCTGGTGGCCAACCTGATCACCCGAGCCGGAGCCGACCGGGTCCTCACAATGGACCTCCACTCAGGCCAGATTCAGGGCTTCTTCGACATCCCCACAGACAATCTCCAGGCCGCCCCGTTGATGGCCGCCGACGTCCAGGCCCACTACCGCGACTGCGGGGAACTCCTGATCGTATCGCCGGATGTCGGCGGGGTTGTCCGCGCCCTGGCGCTCGCCAGCCGGCTCAACGCCGGCTTGGCCATTGTCGACAAGCGCCGCCAGGGCCCGGGTCAGTCGGAGGTCGCCAATATCGTCGGCGACGTCGCAGGGCGGCGGCTGATCATCTTCGACGACATCGTCGATTCGGCCACCACCTTGTGCAGCGCCGCCCAGTCCCTTGCCGACGCTGGGGCCACCGAGGTTTCGGCTTACGTCACCCACGGGGTGCTTTCGGGAAAAGCAGTCGAGCGCGTCAACGCCTCGGCGCTCAAGGAAATGGTGGTCACCGATTCGATCGCCACCGAGGGTCGCCTTACCCCCGGCGGCAAGATCCGCGTGGTCAGCTGCGCGCGCCTGATCGGCGAGGCCATTCGCCGCATCGCCAACGAGGAATCGGTGTCCAAACTGTTCGATTAACTTGTCTGAAGCCACAATGTGGCCGATTCGGCGAGGCAAGCGCTTCGCCGCCCGGGAGGCGCGTGAAGGGAGTCTAAGGATGAGCTGGACAAGCGCCGCGCGCGCTCTGGCGATTGTCGGTCTTGCTGGGGCAGCCCTCGTCGCCGCCGAGCCCGTCGCCCTGGCCCGCGACAAGCCGGTCACGGAGGTCGAAGCGCCGCCGCCGCCGCCGCCGCCGCCCGGGCCGGTGGCCCTGCCCCAGCGCACCCTGGCCGACGCCGCAGCCTACCAAGCCTATCTGGAGCGGGTCCAGGCCACTTCGCCGGCCTTCACCAGCGGCGCCTCGGTCGCTCTGGCGCTCAGGAACGCGACCGCCTTCGAACCCCACGCCCTGATCCGCGGGGCGGTGGCTTACGCCGCCGTGGCCGCCCTCCAGGACCAGACCTTCGTCAGCGAGGTCCGGGCCGCCGGCAATACGCCGGAAAACCGCCGCCTCATGGTCGGCTACCTCATGGCCGATCCCGGCTACGCCCTGCTTTTCAAGGGCTCCGACGGCGCGGCCGGCCTGGCCCGCGAGGCCCTGGGCTCGGGCGGCCTCAAGCTTCTCGCCGCCGGCAAGCTCGTCAAGCAGTCGGCCTACGACATCCAGCATCAGGCCTGGTCGAAGATCGAGGTCGTCGATCGTGGCGGCCGGCTCAAGGCGGTCGAGGTCGAAGGGACCTCCCCGCTGCCCGAGGCCGCCGACCACATCGACGCCCTGCAGCGGGCCGCCGCCGGCGGGACACCCCTGCCGATCACCGCCGGCCCGGCCCGGCCGCCCTACACGCCACTCGTCGCCCGCGCGGTCCAGATCGCGGCCATTGCCGCCCTGGGCGAGGCCAACGACGGAACCTACGACCAGCTCTCCATCCTCGCCGCCGACGAGGGGACCAACACTTGCCTGCACATGGCCAAGCTCAACCTCTATCAGTGCCTGGCGGTGGCCAAGCCCAACTACGAGGACATCTTCTGCACCGGCCAGCACGGCATGGCCGACACCGGCTCATGCATCGCCCACAACGCCGGAGTCGCCATGCCCCCCGACGCCCCCGGCCCGGCCGCCATGACCCGCAAACCGACTGGCGCGGAAGCCGGCTGACTGCCGCCCGGATTGCATCGCCGAGCGTCATCGTGTATCGAGCCGCACCCTAATTTCCCGGGCGCTTCCGCGACGCCGCGTGTGCTTACCGCAAGTCCGCGCGGCGGCTCTTTTTTGAAGGCAAGGTCATGGCCGATATCGTTCTCAACGTCGAAGTGCGCGAGCGCACCGGCGCCGGCGGAGCGCGCGCCGCCCGAGGAGCCGGCATCGTCCCGGGAATTCTATATGGCGGCGACAAGGCTCCGGTGGCGATCTCAGTCAAGACCGGCGAATTCACCAAGGCCCTGACCACCGGCAAACTGTTGGGTCACCTCGTCAAGCTGAAGTACGGCAACGAGGTCCAGTCGGTCATCGCGAAGGACGTCCAGTTCCATCCGGTCACCGACGCCCCGCTGCATTTCGACCTTTTCCGGGTCGAAGAGCATCAGATGATCCGCATCGAGGTGCCGGTCCACTTCCGCAACCATGACGATTCGCCGGGCCTCAAGCGCGGCGGGGCCCTCAACGTCGACCTGCACGCCGTCGAGCTGATGGCGCCGGCCAGCGCCATCCCCGAGGAGCTGATCATCGACCTCACTGGCCTGGAGATCGGCGATTCGGTCCGCGCCGTGGACCTGAAGCTGCCCAAGGGAGTCGAGTTGAGCCCGCGCCATAGCGAGTCCACCGTCGCTTCCATCGCCACCTCCTCGTCCATGGCCGAGGAAGAGGCAGCGGCCGCCGAGGGCGAGGGAGAGGGGGAAGGCGAAGCCGCCGCCGAGGCGCCTTCTCCCGAAGCGCCCCCCGCGGACTCCGAATAGGGGACCCAACCCCCCTGAGCGGCGGGCCGATGCTGATCCTCGCCGGACTGGGCAATCCCGGGTCGAGCTACGCCCGCAATCGCCACAACTTCGGGGCCATGGCGGTCGACGCCATCGCCCGGCGCTGGGACTTCGAGCGCGAGCGGTCGCGCTTTTCCGGCCTGGCCCGGGAAGGGCGGATCGGCGAGATCCGCGCCTTGATCCTCAAGCCCCAGACCTACTACAACGAAAGCGGCCGGCCGGTGGGAGTGGCCATGGCCTACTTCAAGGCGACGCCAAGCGACGTGGTCGTGTTCCACGACGAGGTCGACCTGGCGCCCGGCCGCTTCCGTATGAAGACGGGTGGGGGGGCGGCCGGCAACAACGGTATCCGCTCGATCACGGCCGCGATCGGCCCGGACTTCCGCCGCGCCCGCATGGGGACCGGCCATCCAGGTCACAAGGACCTCGTGATGGGGCATGTGCTCAGCGACTTCCACAAGGTCGACACCGAGTGGGCCAGCGCGCTGCTGGCCGCCGTCGCCGAGGCCGCGCCTCTGCTGGCGGCCGGCGAGGATGAGCGCTATCAGGCCGAGGTCATGCGCCTCGCCCCCGCCGTGAAGCTCGATCCCCGTGCCCGGGACGATCACGCGTGATCTCCCTCTTCGGTCTGTCGCTGCTCTTTTCTGTGGTGATGTGCGTCCATGTGGTGCGCACCCATCAGGCGATGTACTGGCTGTGGATCATCCTCGCCATCCCATGGCTGGGCGCCCTGGTCTATCTGATCGCCATAGTCCTTCCGGGGCTGTCGGGGGGCCCGGCCGCCCGCCGGATCGCCGCCGGAGCCCGCCAGGCCGTCGATCCGACCCGCGAGTACCGCGCCGCCCGCACCGCCTGCGAGGACAGTCCCACGGTCCACAACCGCATGCGCTTGGCCAAGGCGGCCGCCGAGCTCGGCCGCTGGGACGAAGCGCAGTATCTCTACGGCGAAGCCGCCCAGGGCATCCACGCCGACGATCCGGCCCTCCTGCTCGGTCGCGCCACGGCCCTTATCGAACTGGACCGCCACGCCGAGGCCCTCGTCCTGCTCGATCGCCTGGGCGAAGACGGAGAGCGCGGCCGCACCCCCATCGCTGCCCTGGCGCTCGGCCGCGCCTACGAGGGCCTGGGCCGCTTGCGCGAGGCCGATGTCGCCTACGAGTGGGCCGCCGGCCGTCTGCCCGGTCTCGAAGGGGTTGGCCGTTACGCCGCCTTCCTCGCCCGTCATGGCCGCCGGGCCGAAGCCGAGGACGCCATCGCCGAGATGGACCGCCGCATCGCCAAGGCCAACCCGCAGTTCCGCCGCGAAGGCCGCGCCTGGCGCGACCTCGCCGCCCGGGCGATGGCCGGATCCTGAACAGGATGGCCCTCAAAGTCGCGATCGTCGGCCTGCCTAACGTCGGCAAGTCGACCCTGTTCAACGCCCTCACCCAGACGGCGGCGGCCCAAGCGGCCAACTATCCGTTCTGCACCATCGAGCCCAATGTCGGCGAGGTCGCCGTGCCCGAGCCGCGCCTCGAGGCCCTAGCCCGCATCGCCGGTTCGAAAGCCGTCATTCCGGCCCGAATCACCTTCGTCGACGTCGCCGGCCTGGTCCGAGGGGCGGCGGCCGGCGAGGGACTAGGCAACCAGTTCCTGAGCCATATCCGCGACTGCGACGCCATCGCCCTCGTGGCTCGCTGCTTCGAGGATGGCGACGTGGCCCACGTCGAGGGCCGCGTCGATCCCGTGGGCGATCTGGAGATCATCGACACCGAGCTGATGTTGGCCGACCTAGAGAGCCTCGAGCGCCGCCTGCCGGCCCTCGAAAAGCGCGCCAAGGGGGCCGACAAAGAGGCCATCGCCGGCCTGCGCCTCGCGGGCATGGCCCTCGACGAGCTGCGCGCCGGGCGCCCGGCCCGCGCCGCCGCGGTTTCCGACGACGACTCAAAAGCCTGGAGAATGCTTCAGCTCCTGACTGCCAAGCCGGCCCTCTATGTCGCCAATGTCGAGGAGACCGCGGCGGGAAGCGGCAACTCCCTCTCGGCGCTCGTCGCCGGGCGGGCCGCGCGCGACGGGGCCAAGGCGGTAGTCATCTCGGCCCGGATAGAAAGCGAGATCGCCGTCCTCGACCCCGCCGAGCGGGCCGAGTTTCTCGAGCACATGGGCCTGCGCGAGGCCGGCCTCGACCGCTTGATCCACGAGGCCTACGCGTTGTTGGGCCTGCGGACATATTTCACCGCCGGGCCGAAGGAGGCGCGAGCGTGGACCATCCGCGCCGGAGCCAAGGGGCCCGAGGCCGCCGGGGTGATCCACACCGACTTCGAGAAGGGCTTCATCCGTGCCGAGACGATCGCGTACGACGACTATGTGGCGCTCGGCGGCGAGAACGGGGCGCGCGAGGCCGGCCGAATGCGTTCGGAGGGTCGCGATTACGTGGTCCGCGACGGCGATGTCATGAACTTCCGCTTCAACACCTGAAGGAGAGCGCCATGAACGACGAGGCGATCTCCCTGACGAGTTCCCTGGACGGGTTCGAGTTCGCCGCGTGGCGAAGCCAGGCCGGCGATGCCCGTCGCGGCGGCCTCATCGTCATTCAGGAGATCTTCGGGGTCACCGATCATATCCGTCAGACCGCCGCGGCCTTCGCCGGCGAGGGCTACGAGACGCTCGCCCCGTCGCTGTTCGATCGCCGGTCGCCGGGCTTTGCGGCCGATTACGATGATGACGTGGTCGCCCGCGGCCGTGAGCTCTCCCAGGCCACTCCGTGGAGCGAGGTGGCCGCCGACCTCGCCGCCTGCGTCGCCGCCCTGGCCCCGCCCGTGTTCGCGGTCGGCTACTGCTGGGGCGGGACCGCCGCATGGCTGGCCGCCTGCCGCATCGAGGGCTTGGCCGCCGCCTCGTCATACTATGGCCGGCGGATTCCCGAGATTCTGGACGAGACCCCGTTATGCCCGCTCATCGCCCATTTCGGGCGCCGCGATCCGACCATTCCGCCGGACGTGATCGCGCGGATCGGCGAGGCTCACCCGGACGTGCCGCTGTATCTCTACGACGCCGGCCATGGGTTCGCCTCAGACCGTGCCGACCGCCACGCCGACAGCGCGCGTCTGGCTTGGCTGAGAACCTTGCAGCTTTTCGCCCGCCACGGCGGGCGCGGCGAGTTCTAAATGGGCGGCAGCAGGGCTTGCCCTGGCGTATGGACCATCGTCCACAGGAAATAGGCGCCGGCCAGGGCGATGAGACCCAGCGCCAGACTTACCGTAAACTCGATCTTACCTTTAACTCGTGTCGCCATGCGTGCCTCCGGCTGGCAGAGCTAATGCACAACATCGCCGCAGCGCCCAGGGGCTCGCGGACCGCAGCGACGAAGCGTCGCACCTGCCCAGAAAAATCTTGCCGGAGGGTGAAAGGTTCGCCGGGCGCGCGCGATTTACATTCTCTCGGCTTGGGCCGATCCTTCGGCTGCATGGCCCAGATCGACTACCTAACTCCCGGCAAGCGCGAGCAGACCAAGGCGGCCAACCGCCAGTCGATCCTCCAAGCCGCGCGCGAGGTGTTCGGCGAGATCGGCTTCGACGCCGCGACGGTGCGCGACATCATCCGCCGCACCAACCTCTCCGTGGGGGCTTTCTACAACTACTACCGGTCCAAGGAGGAAGTGTTCGAGGCCCTTTCGGACGACGCCGCGCGTCGCTTTCGGCCCATCCTCCACGACCAGGCGGACAAGGCCACCGACTTCGAGTCTTACCTGCGCGCCGCGGTCAGCGCCTATTTCGACTTCCTGGTCAGCGAGCAGATGTCGTGGCCCGGCGGCGGCATGGCCCGTGAGGACATGCCCCACGCCCGCAACACCCCAGAGATGCTGGCGGTCTACGAGGAGGTGCGCGGGGTGTTCGCCGACGTCATGGACCGCGGCCTCGCCCCCAAGGTCGATCTCGACTACCTGGCCGCCAGCTGCATCGCCGTGGCCCGCGAGATCGGTGATCTGATGCTCGAGCGCTCGCCCTTCGATCCCGAACGAGCGAGCGAGTTCGTCGTCCAGCTCATCCTCGGCGGCCTCTCGGCCCTTCCGCGCAAGTCCCACCAGTTCAGTACCGCGGGGAGCGCTCGATAATGGCGATCAGCGACTGGGCCTGCTGGTTCAGTTCGTCGGCCATCCGCGAGCACAGTTCGCGCACGCCCACCGGATAGGCGTCGCCGCCCTCGGCGACCTCGGTCGAGCGATCGGCGAGCGCCTTCATGTCCCGAGCCAAGATTTCCACCTGCTCCTGAGCCAATAGGCGGGTCTCCTGCTGCAGGCGGCGCACTCGCTCCACCCCGCTCTCGACGTGGCGGCCAAGGTCGTGGACCTTGCCGGCCGCGTCGGCGGAAGTGGCGATCGGATCTGGTTCGGCCATGTTCAAACTCCAGTCGGCGTCGCGGGCGCGGCTTCTCGCGCGCTATGAAATAATGCCCGGCCGCGAACTTCGCCCGCAGCCGGGACTGGCCTTACGCGAAGAATGTGGCGCTGTTGCGCGCGCGACACGCCCTCTTCGCGGCCAACGGCGGGTGCGCCGGTTGCCTTGCGGCGAGGAATGGTGCTCCTGGCCAAGCAATACAGAGGGGAGCCCTCGCATGGCCGATTCCGACGCCCAGCGCTTGCAGCTTCGCCTGCTGCTCTCCCTTCCCTCTCCCTTCCTGCGAGCACTGGCCGGCGGCGGGGTCGCCTACGTCGGCGGCCGCACCCTCGATCCGCGCCTACAGTTCCTCGCCGCGCAGGCCCGCGGCGCCCCGCCGCTCGCCAACTTCACCCCCGAGCAGGCCCGAGCCGGCGCCGCCGCCCAACTCGCCCCCCTCGCCGGGCGGCGCGAGAAGGGGGTCGAGGTCGAGACGTTGACCGTTCCGGGGGCGGAGGGACCCATCGGCGCGCGCGCCTATCGCGCGGCAGAACCGGACCCGGCCGCTCCGGTGATGGTCTTTGGCCACTTCGGCGGCGGAGTGATCGGCGATCTCGACACCTGCGACGCCCTCTGCTCGATCCTCGCCAAGGAAGCCGCCTGCCCGGTTCTCTCTGTGGACTATCGCCTCGCCCCCGAGCACCGCTTCCCGGCCGGGCTCGACGACATGCTGGCCGCCTTCCGCTGGGCCCGCGACAACGCCGAGCGCTTTGGGGCCGCGCCAGCGCGGGCGGCGATCGGGGGCGATTCCATGGGCGGCAATTTCGCCGCCGTCATCGCCCAGGAGATGAAGCGCCTGGGCGAAGCGGCCCCTGTCCTGCAACTCCTGGTCTATCCGGCCCTGGACGTGGCCGGCGAGGGCCCTTCGATGACCACCTACGCCGACGCCTGGCCGCTCACGCGGGCGACAATGGAGTGGTTCATGGGCCACTACATGGGTCCGGGCGACTCCCCCGGCGACCCGCGGCTCTCGCCCGTGCGGGCCCCGGATCTGGCCGGCCTCGCGCCGGCGGTGATCGCCACCGCCGGTTTCGATCCCCTGCTCGACCAGGGCGAAACCTACGCCCGGCGTCTCGAGCAGGCCGGCGTAAATGTGCGCTACAAACGCTACGACGCGCTGGCCCACGCCTTCACCGCCTTCACCGGGGTCGTTCCGGCCGCCGACGCCGCCTGCCGCGAAATCGCCGGCTGGGTGAGTGACGCGTATCGGGCGGCGGCGAGCGGCTGACGGCGATGCGCGCCCTCATGGTCGACGCCCTGGGGGCGGACTACGCCGGCTGCGTCCTGAGGGAGGTGGCGACGCCCCGCCCCGGCCCCGGCGAGGTGCTGGTGAGGGTCCGCGCCGCGGCGGTCAACTTCCCCGACCTGTTGATGACCCGTGGTGAATACCAGCACAAGCCGGAACTACCCTTCACCCCCGGCCTCGAATTGGCCGGCGAAGTCGCGGCTGTGGGCGGAGGTGTCGAGGCCTGGCGGCCGGGAGATTCCATAGTGGGGGGCGGGCGTGGCTTTGCCGAATTCGCCGTCGTCGCGGCGGCGGCCCTGCGAGCTAAACCGGCCAATCTCTCTTTCGCCGACGCCGCGGCCTACGGGGCGGCCTACCTGACCGCCTACGTCGCCCTGGTCCGCCGGGCGAGGGCGCAGGCCGGGGAGTGGCTGCTCGTCCACGGCGCCGCCGGGGGCGTGGGTCTGGCCTGCGTCGATCTCGGCAAGGCGCTCGGCCTGAAGGTGATCGCCGCCTCCGCTTCCGAGGCCAAGCTGGCGGCCGTGGCGGCCGAGTATGCGCCCGACGCCGTGGTCAATGTCACCCGCGGCTTCCGCGAGACGGTCAAGGCCATCACCGGCGGGCGAGGCGCCGACATCATCTACGATCCGGTTGGCGGCGATGTATTCGACGAGAGCGTGCGGTGCATCGCCTTTGAAGGCCGCCTTCTCACCATCGGCTTCACGTCGGGGCGGATCCCGACCCTGCCGGTCAACCTCGCGCTCATCAAAGGCTTCTCCCTGATAGGGGTGCGAGCCGGCGAATACGGCCGCCGGTTCCCGGCGCTGGGGGCGGAGAACCAAGCCGCCATCTGGCGCCTCGCCGAGGAAGGCGCCACCCACCCCCGCGTGCACGCCGAGCTTCCGCTCGCCGAATGGCGCCGAGCTTTCGACCTGCTCGCGGAGCGCCAAGTGATCGGCAAGGCGGTCATCCGCCCCGATCTTTAGCCGACGACCTTCGCATCCAGCCAGGCGATCAGGTCGGCGGTGACCTCGGCGCGATTGGTCTCGTTAAACATCTCGTGACGGCCGCCGGGATAGATTTTGTGCTCGAGTTGGGTGAGGCCGGCGCCGGCGTAACGATCGGCCAGGGTTCTGGCGAAGGCCTGACCCGGGCCCACGACCGGATCGACCTCCCCCGAAATAATGAGGATAGGCAGGTTTTTGGCGGCCGCGTTCGCCAGCCGAGAATCGGCGCTCGCACCGCCGGCCGTGACCGCCACGCTGGCCATCGAATCCGATCCGATGTCGAAGCCGCACAGGGGATCGGCGATGTAGGCGTCGACCTCCGCCGCGTCGCGAGAGAGCCAATCGAAATCGGTCCTCGCCGGCTCAAAGGCGGCGTTGAAGGATTTCAGACCGCCGGTCGGGTCGCGGCTCGCCAGCAGAGCGTCGAGCGCCGCCGTGCCGGACAGAACGAGACCTGAGAGGTTGCCGGCATGGTCAAGCAGATAGGCCTGGGCGGCGAAGGATCCGAGGCTGTGGCCAAGGAGGACGAGCGGGGCGCCGGGATGCCTTGCCTTGGCCGCGGCGCTCACCGCCGCCATATCCTCGACCACTCCGGAAAAGCCGCGCGGTCCGAAATTCCCCAGTCCGTGCACGCCGGCGTTGACCCCGTGACCGCGATGGTCGGCGGCGATGACGCCATAACCGGCCCCCCTCAGGGCGCGAGCCAGCCGGTCATAGCGCTTCAGATGCTCGGCCGCTCCGTGAGCGATCTGGACCATGCCCTTGAGCGGGCCCTCGGCGTCCCAGCGATAGGCGGAGAGTCTCGCGCCGTCGGTCGCCTCGATCTCGAACGTCTCCATCTCGCGCTCCTTCTCACCGTGTGGCTTGGTTTCCCGCCCTCATAGTGTCTAGGCTCTCCCGTCTCGACCAGGGGTGAAGATCATGGACGAACGGGTTGCGGTGGTCACCGGCGGGCTGGGCGTTCTGGGATCGGCGGTGGCCCGCGCCGCCGCCGCGCGGGGGCTGAAGGTGGCGATCATCGACCATGCTTCGACGAGCGCGCCGCTGGACGGGACCGTGGTGCTGGGCGGCGTCGATCTCACCGACGCCGACGAGGCTAGCTCGGCCATCGGTGAGGTGATCTCCGAGCTCGGCGGCATCGACATTCTATTCAACATCGCCGGCGGGTTTCGCTGGATCACTCTGGAGGGAAGCGGCGCCGAGGATTGGGATCGTCTCTTCGCGATCAATGTTCAGACCGCCGCCAACGCCAGCCGGGCGGCCATCCCGACCCTGAAAGCCTCGCCGGCCGGCCGGATCGTCAATGTCGGAGCCGGGGCGGCGGAAAAGGCGGCCGCCGGGATGGGCCCCTACGCGGCGGCGAAATCTGGCGTCCATAGACTCACCGAGAGCCTTGCCGAGGAGTTGAAGGGCAGCGGAGTCACGGTCAACGCCGTCCTTCCCTCGATCATCGACACGCTCCAGAACCGCGCGGACATGCCCAGGGCCGATTTCGCCAATTGGGTGCGGCCCGACGAGTTGGCGGCGGTCATGCTGTTCCTCGCCTCCGAGGAGGCCAGCGCCGTGACCGGGGCCCTGATCCGGGTTTCTGGCCGGGTTTGAGTGGCTGGCTTGACAGCGATCACTCACCATCGGCTGAATGGCCGACAACCAGTGGGAAGAACGCCATGAACATCGCGGTCACGCTCGACCCTGCCGAGGAAGCCCTCACCGTTCCCCTCGCCGGCATCAATCCGGCCAGGACCGATCGATTCGCCGCCGACACCATCGGCCCCGTTTTCGCCCGCCTGCGCCGAGAGGCGCCGGTGCACTTCACCGCCGAGAGTGAGTTCGGGCCCTATTGGTCGATCAGCCGCTGGGAGGACATCCTGGCGGTGGATACCAATCACGAGGCCTTCTCCTCGGCCGACGGCATTGGCCTGCCCAACCTTTCGGCCCTGGCCGAGCAGGAAAAGGTGATGGGCCCCCGCCGGCGCAACGGGGCCGGCTTCATCACCATGGATCCGCCGGACCACGGCCCGCGCCGCAAAGCGGTGAGCCCGACACTGGCTCCCGGCAACCTCGCCCAAATGGCTCCCCTGGTCCGGGAGCGGGCCGGCCGGATCCTCGACGGCCTGCCGATCGGCAAGCCCTTCGACTGGGTGGATCTGGTCTCCAAGGAACTGACGGCCATGACCCTGGCCACCCTCTTCGACTTTCCCTTCGAGGACCGCCGCAAGCTCACATGGTGGAGCGACATGTTCACCAACCTGCCCGGCCACGGCCCGGTGGAAAGCTGGCAGCAGAAGGGCGAGGCGATCTTCGAGTGCTTCGCCGCCTTCAACGACTTGTGGAACCAGAGGGTCAACGCCGAGCCCGGGACCGACCTCATCTCCATGCTGGCCCACAACGATGCGACCCGGAACATGTCGCCGGAGGAGTATCAGGGCACCGTGGTTCTGCTGATCATCGGCGGCAACGACACCACCCGCAACACCATCTCCGGCAGCGTCTACGCCCTGAACCGCTACCCCGATCAGTACGACAAGCTGCGCGGCAACCACGACCTCACTCTGCCGATGATCTCCGAGACCATCCGCTGGCAGACGCCGCTGGCCCACATGAGCCGGGTGGCGACGCGCGACATCGAGGTCGGGGGCCAGCTGATCCGCAAGGGCGAGCGGGTGGTCATGTGGTACGTCTCGGCCAACCGCGACGAAAGCGTGATCGAAAATCCCGACTCGTTCATCATCGACCGCGAGCGGCCGCGACAGCACATGAGCTTCGGCTTTGGTATCCACCGCTGCGTCGGCAACCGCGTGGCCGAGCTGCAACTGACCATCATCTGGGAGGAAATCTTGAAGCGCTTCCCGGTCGTCGAGGTGGTCGGCGAGCCGGTGCGCACCTGGTCATCCTTCGTCCACGGCTACGAAAGCATGGAGGTTCTCATCCCTGCGCGCGCCTGAGCCAGACTTCGCCTCGGATTGACACTTAGGGGCGCTTCGCCTATCCCCGCGCGCTCATCGCCGCCGCCTTGGCCGCGGCGCGCTTTCCTGGCCCTGGAGCTTTCGAAGTGAAACGGACCTATCAACCGTCTCGGCTCGTGCGCAAGCGCCGGCACGGCTTCCGTTCGCGCATGGCCACCAAGAACGGCCAGAAGGTCGTCGCCCGCCGGCGCAGCCGCGGCCGCAAGCGCCTGACGGCCTGAAGGGCCCCAAACGAGCCATCCTATAGCGATCGAGCGCCTGAAGAAGCGGCGCGATTTCCTGGCCTGCGCCAGGGGCCGGAGCACGGCGGCCGGGGCGGTGTCCACCCAGGCCCGCGACCGATCGGACGGCGAGGAAACGATCCGCGTGGGGTTCACCGCCACGCGGCGGATCGGCGGGGCGGTGGTCCGCAACCGGGCTCGCCGACGGCTCAAGGAGGCGGCGAGATTGATCGCCCCCCTTCATGCCCGGCCGGGGTGCGACTATGTGTTCCTCGCGCGCGGGGGGACGGCCGGCCGGCCCTGGACGCGGCTGCTTGACGATATGAGAACCACCCTGCAAAGGCTCGCCGCCGACCTTCGAACCGAAGCGAGCTGAGAAACGCCGCCGCCCCTTTCCCGACCGAGCCGAAATCCTGACCGCATGAACACCGACACCCGCAACCTGATTTCCTTCGGCGTCTTGGCGTTTCTGATCCTCATGGCCTACGAGACCTTCGTCGTCGGCCCCCAATCCAAGCAGCTGGAAGCGCAGCGGGCCAAGGCCGAGGCCGCCCAGGTCGCCGCTGCCCCGGCGGCAGCCGCCGCCGCGCGGATGAGCGTCGCCGCCGCCCTGGCCCAGACGCCGCGGGTGGCGATCGATACGCCGGCCCTGGCCGGCACGATGACACTCAAGGGAGCGCGGATCGACAGCCTGCTGCTGCGCGGCTATCACCTGGACGTCGACAAGACCTCGCCGCTCGTCGAGCTCCTGCGCCCAGAAGGGGCGCCCGACGCCTATTTCGCCAGCGCCGGCTGGGTGGGGGCCAATCTTCCCGGCCTGCCAGATGAAAACACGGTCTGGACGCTCGCCACGCCCGGGGCGCTCACGCCCGCGCACCCGATCACCCTGACGTACGCCGCTCCCGGTGGCTTGAGGTTCCGGCGCACCATCGCGGTGGACGAGAAGGCGATGTTCACCTTCACCGACACGGTGGTGAACGGCGGGACCGCCCCGGTCACCCTCGCCCCCTTCGCTTCGGTCAAGAGGATCGGCCTTCCCGACACCCTCGGGCGCAACAACATCGTCCATGAGGGCGCCATCGGTGTGATCAACGGCGGCAAGCTGCTCAGCCCCAGCTACAGCGGGTGGAAAAAGAAGCCCGAGCCTGACCTCGCCTCGACCGGAGGCTGGTTGGGGATCACCGACAAGTACTGGATGACGGCTTTCATCCCACCGCAGAACGAGCACATCGACGCCAGCCTGAGGTTCAAGGCCGCCGACGATCCATCCGGCGACATCTACGAGGCGGCCTATCTCTCCGCGGCGCGCACCATCGCCCCGGGAGCCCAGGCGATCGAAGTCAACCGCCTGTTCGCCGGCGCCAAGGTGGTGCCGGTGCTCAATGCCTACAAGAAAACCATGGGGCTGCCGCGCTTTGACGACGCGGTCGACTGGGGATGGGTGTGGTTCCTCACCAAGCCGATCTTCACCCTGTTGGACATCTTCTACCAGAAGGTCGGCAACTTCGGCGTCGCCATCCTGATGCTCACCGTCGTGATCCGTCTGGTCACCTTCCCGTTGGCCAACAAGGGCTTCGAGATGGGCGTCAAAATGAAGAAGATCCAGCCTGAGCTGCAGGCCCTGCAGAAGAGGCTCAAGGAGGATCCGGCCGCCCAGCAGAAGGAGATGATGGCCCTCTACGGCCGCGAGAAGGTCAACCCGGTGACCGGCTGCCTGCCGCTGCTGTTCCAGATCCCGGTCTTCTATTCCCTGACCAAGCTGTTCACCGTCACCATAGAGATGCGCCACGCGCCGTTTTTCGGGTGGATTCACGACCTCTCGGCCCGCGATCCGACGACAATCATGAACCTCTTCGGCCTCATTCCGTGGGATCCGTCCATGACCCCGGTTGTCGGGGCCATTCTGGGCGGGGTGCTGCATCTGGGCGTATGGCCGATCGCCTATGGCCTCGCCATCTGGCTCAGCCAGGCCATGACCCCCATGACAGGGATCGATCCGACCCAGCAGGCGATGATCAAGTTCATGCCCTTCGTCTTCACCTTCATCATGGCCCAGTACGCCGTCGGCCTGCTCATCTACTGGACGTGGTCCAGCCTGATCACCATCCTCCAGCAATACCTCCTGATGCGACGCTTCAAGGTGGCCAACCCGATCGACGATTTCTTGGGCCGGTTCGCCGCCAAGGTCCCGGAATCGGGGTGAGCTTCGAGGAGAACGATCTCGAGGCAGCCCGCGTCCTCTTCGCCCGCCCCGTGGAGTTCCTGATGGGGGCGACGAGCATGGACACCCTGCCGGCGGCGGACCTCCCCGAAGTGGCTTTCGCCGGCCGCTCCAACGTCGGCAAGTCGTCGCTGATCAACGCCCTGGTGAGCCGCCATCGGCTGGCGCGAACATCCGCGGACCCCGGACGTACGCGGGAGATCAACTTCTTCCTGCTCGATGAACGCCTGCGGCTCACCGACCTGCCGGGCTACGGCTTCGCCAAAGTCTCGCGCTCCAGCGCGCGGAGGTTCCAGGATCTCGGCCGGGCCTATCTGCGCGGCCGGCCCAATCTCAAGCGGGTCTACCTCCTGATCGACGCCCGCCACGGCCTCAAGGCCCCGGATGGCGAGGCCCTCGACGCCCTCGACACGGCCGCCGTCTCCTATCAGATCGTGCTCACCAAAGCTGACAAGCTCCGGGCGAGCGAAGCCGAAGCCATGACCGCCGCCACTCTCGCCGCCGTCGCGAAGCGGCCGGCCGCCTTTCCGCGGGTGATCGCCACCTCGGCCGACAAGGGTCGGGGGCTGGCCGAGCTGAGGGCCGAGATCGCCGCCGCCGCTTTCGCATGACAAGCCGGCGCCCGCTCGGTATGGGCGGCCTCATGACGAACGCTCACCAGAGCACGGACGAGCCGGGGTGGGCGACGGCCCAGACCCTGGCCGAGGCCTTGCCCTATATCCAGATTTACGACCGGGCGACGGTGGTGATCAAATACGGCGGCCACGCCATGGGCGAGGAGGCCCTGGCCAAGCTGTTCGCCGCGGACGCCGTGCTCCTCAAACTCGTCGGCGTCCATCCGGTGGTGGTCCACGGCGGCGGCCCGCAGATTTCGGCCATGCTCGAACGGGCCGGGGTCCGTTCGACTTTTGTCGACGGCCTCAGGGTGACCGACGCGCCCACGATGGAAGTCGCCGAGATGGTCCTTTCCGGGGCGATCAACAAGGAGATCGCCAGCTGGATCACCCAGGCCGGGGCCACCGCCGATGTCCGCGGCGTCGGCCTATCGGGCAAGGACGCCGGCTTGATCACCGTGGAGAAGGCCACGCGCACCCGCCGCGACGCCGATTCAAATCACGAGGAGGTCGTCGATCTCGGTTTCGTCGGCGAGCCGCGCCGGATCGATCCCAAGCTCATCGAGGGCCTGATCAACTCGGCCGATGACTATGTGCCGGTCGTCGCGCCGATCGGGGTCTCGGAAGCCGGAGAGACCTACAACATCAACGCCGACACCGTGGCCGGGGCCCTCGCCGTGGCCCTGAAGGCCAAGCGCATGCTCCTGCTGACCGACGTCGCCGGGGTGCTTGACGAAACCGGCGAACTGGTTCGCCAGATGAGCCTCGCCGAGGCCCGCGCCGCCATCGCCGGCGGCATGGTCAAAGGCGGGATGATCCCCAAGCTCGAGACCGCCATCGCCGCCGTCGAGGGCGGCGTCGAAGCGGTGGTCATCCTCGATGGACGGCGACCACACGCCATGCTGGTCGAACTGTTCACGGAGCACGGGGCCGGAACCCTGGTGCGCGCATGAGAGCGGTCGCGGCAAGGGAGGGGGCTGACCTCACCCATGTCGACACCTGGCTCTTCGATCTCGACAACACCCTCTATCCGCTCGAAACCGGGCTGGCGCTGGAGGTGTCGGCGCGGATCACCGATTTCGTGGCCAAGCTGACCGGTCTGCCGCGCGACGAGGCCCACGTCCTGCAGAAACGGTATCTCGCCGACCATGGCCTGACCCTGCGCGGCCTGATGGACCATCACGGGGTCGATCCGGATGTCTTTCACGCCACCTTGCACGACGTCCCCCTGAATTGCCTCAGCCCCGATCCGGCCTTGGCCGAGGTTCTGGTCCGCCTGCCCGGCCGGCGGCTGATTTTCACCAACGCCGATGATGTCCACGCGCAACGGGTGCTCGATCGGCTTGGCCTTGGCGGGCTCTTCGACGACGTCTTCCACATCGGGTCGGCGGTCTTCGCGCCGAAGCCATCGGCGGCGGCCTTCGAGGCGATAATCGCCCGCCACGCCATAGATCCGGCGAGGACCGCCTTCTTCGAGGACGCCGCGCACAACCTCGAGCCCGCCGCCGCTCTGGGGATGACTACGATCCTGGTTGGCCGAGGGGCGAGCGTCTGCGAGGCGGCTTTCATCGATCACCGAGCCGAGGATCTGGTGGCCTTTCTCGCCACCGCGCGCCTGAGGGAAGGACCATGACCGCCATTGCGCTCGCCGACCTCCAGACCGAGATCGCCGCCGGCTGGGCCATCCGGGAGAGCCTCACGCCAGCCACCGCAGGCCCCCTGCGCACCGCCGTCGACGAGGTCCTGCGCGGCCTGGACGCCGGCGAACTGAGGGTCGCCGAGAAGGTCGACGGGGCGTGGATCACCCGCCAATGGCTCAAACAGGCCATCCTCCTGTCGTTCCGTCTCAACCCGAACAGGCTCATGCGGGCCGGGACCTTCGGCGACGCCGTGGGGCCGTGGTGGGACAAGGTCCCAGGCAAGTTCGACGGCTGGGAGGCGGTCCAGTTCGAGTCCGCCGGCTTTCGCGCCGTGCCCGGGGCCGTGGTGCGCCGCGGGGCCTTCATCGGCCGCAACGCCGTGCTGATGCCGTCCTTCGTCAACATCGGGGCCTACGTTGGCGAAGGGACGATGATCGACACCTGGGCCACCGTCGGGTCCTGCGCCCAGATCGGCGCCGGGGTCCACATCTCCGGCGGGGCGGGCATCGGCGGGGTGCTCGAACCGCTGCAGGCGGCGCCGACGATCATCGAGGACGGCTGTTTCATCGGGGCCCGCTCGGAGGTGGCCGAGGGAGTCATCGTCGGCGAGGGCGCGGTGCTCTCCATGGGCGTCTTCATCACCGCCACCACCCGGATCGTCGATCGCAAGACCGGCGAGATCCATCGCGGATCGGTGCCGCCCTATGCGGTCGTGGCGCCCGGCTTCATGCCCGATCCGCACGGCATCGGCCCCGGCCTATCGTGCGCGGTGATCGTCAAGACCGTCGACGCCCAGACGAGGTCCAAGACCAGCATCAACGAGTTGCTGCGCGAGTGATCACGATACTGGGAAGTGTGGCCCGGCGATTTTGCGGCTAAATCTTGGCGACCACAGGGAGGGCATTGCCCATGACCGCGACCAAATGGGCCAACGGCGTCTCGGGAAATTGGAAGGACGCCACAAAGTGGGAGTTCGGACTCGTCCCCACCGCCACTGATGATGTTACGATCGACAACGCCGGCATCTTCACAGTCAGCGTCAGCACCGTCGACAGGGCGAACAGCCTCACATTCGACGCCGCCAACGCCACCTTGTCGGAGCTGTCCACAGGTTCACTGAAAATCGGCGGGGCGTTCAACCTCGAAGCCGGAACCGTCTTGCTTCGTCACGCCAACAGCTTCGGATCGGTCGACGTCACGGGCGGAAGGCTCGAGACCTTCGTCGGCACGGCCCTGGGCGGCGCGGCGCTCACCCTCGACGGGGGCGAGTTCAGCGGCATGGCCAACCAGACCATCGGCAACGCCCTTGCCCTGGGCGGGACCGGCACGACCATCGATGCGGCCACCGGGACCACCCTCCATATCGGGGCCGGATCATATACCCTGGATGACAACTCGATGCCGACGATCACCTTCGGCTCGAGTGCCCGCCGCGGCGTTGTCGACTGGCACACCGGAGGGGTTTCGATCATCTTCGGCAGCGGGAATTACGCAGTCGACGTGGCCGGCGGCACGCTCAAGGCCGGCGATAAAGACCTGGGGTTCCTGCTGGGAAACGCCATCTCGACCACGGTCGCGACCGGGGCCGAGATCGACCTCAACGGCTTTTCGGCCCTGATCAACACCCTTGAGGGGGCAGGATCGGTGGCGAACGCCGGGGCTGAGGCGGTCCTGACCCTGGCCATCAGCAGCGACTTCAACGGCGTTATCAGCGGCAATCTCTCGGTGGAGATCAGCGCGGGCTCCTTCTTGGGCGGTGTCAACACCTACACCGGGGCGACGATCATCGATTCGGGCGGATACCTGGTCACTTTCAACCACGGTTCGGTGGCCGGGGCGATCATCGACAACGGCGCTCTTTACGATGAAGACAGCGGCGGGACCTTCACCACCGGACTGATTTCAGGCAGCGGATTGGTCGAACTCGCCGGGCCGGGGACCATGGTCTTCGACCATGCCAACACCTTCAGCGGCGGCGCGAATCTAATCGTCGGCACGGCCCTGATCGGCAGCGGCAAGGGCTTGGGAACCGGCCTGGTCACCGTGGACCGCGCCAAGCTGATCGGCACGGCCAGCGAGACCATGAAAAACGCTTTCACCTTGCGAGGCGCCACGACGATCGCGGCGGCGACCGGTACGACACTCACCCTGACCGGCGGCTCGATGATGACCTTTGACGCCGGCGCAACGCCGCTCAATCTCGTCTTCGGCGAGGCGGCCCATGCGGGGACGGTGGTGATCGGCGGCGGTTCGGGCGAAAGCGTGAACGCCACCAATCCGATCAGCATCAAGGTGGCTTACGGCAAGCTCAAGGCGGTCGGCGGCGACCTCGCCAGTGTCCTTGCGGACGCCCATGACGTCACCGTGGCGGCTGGGGCGACGCTCGATGTGGGCGGCGTGTCGACCATCACCCCGATGCTCACCTCGGCGGGGTCGATCACCAATTCGTCGGTGACCCTGGCGACCCTTCAAACGCAGGGCGCCAGCAGCGTTAGCGGCGTGATTTCCGGCAAGCTGGCCGTCAGCGTCTTCGGCGGCTCGCTCAAGCTGACCGGCGTCGACACCTACACCGGCGGCACGACCATCGCCGGCGGCGCGGCGCTCACCCTCGCCGGCGCCGGCTCGATCAAAGGCAATGTAGACGACGGCGGGACCTTAACCATTGACGACACCGGTCCCCTCACCCTTGCGGGCGTGATCTCCGGGGCGGGCTCGCTCACCGACGCCGGAGCGGGCGCCCTCACGCTCAGTGGCGCCAACACCTTCACCGGCGGCTCGACCCTGCTGCATGGCGAACTCATCGTCACCAATGGCAAGGCCCTGGGGACGCAGGGCCTCACCCTCGATAACCAGACCAAGCTTGTTTCCACCGCCACCATGACGCTGGCGGCCACCGGCGCCGGGACCTTCACCTTCAACGGGAACACCACAATCGCCGCCGCCCACGGCACGACCCTGACCATCGGCGGCAGCGAAGCCGTTCAGGTCAACGCCGGGACATTGAATTTCGGCCAGGCCGGCGATGACGGTGTGATCGTATTCACAGTGAGCGGCGGGAGCGATCCGGGCCCATTCTCGATGAACGTCAACGACGGCACGCTGAAAGCGGGCGACGCCATCTTCGGCGACCTGACCCTCGGCGCGACCAGCGTCGGGGTGGCGGCCGGGGCGACCCTCGACCTGAACGGCTTCGCCGTCATTGCCCATAAACTTACCGGCACAGGTACTGTGACCGACAGCGGCGCCGTGGCGACTTTCACCCTGGTCGGCGGAAGCTTCGCCGGAACCCTGGCCGGCCGTCTGGCGCTGACCACGTATAACGTCACCCTGACCGGAACGAACACCTACACCGGCGGGACAACCGTCAACTCGGGTTACACTTTGCAGCTCGGGGCCGGCGGTGCGACGGGCTCGATCGTCGGGAACATCGCCGACGGGGGGACCCTGGCGATCGACCGCAGCGGCGCCCTGACCCTCGGGGGGGTGATATCCGGGGCGGGGGCGGTCGACCAGAAAGGCCCGGGGACGTCCACCCTCGACGGGAACAGCAGCTATACCGGCGGCACGACCATCGCGCGCGGCGAGCTCATTTCGGGCCGGAGCGCGGCGCTGGGAACCGGCGGAACGATCACCATGACCGGCGGCGAACTACTGGCCAGCGCCAGCCAGACCCTGAGCCACGATGTGAGCCTGGGCGGCCTGTCGACCCTCGCGGCGGCGACCGGCGCGACCCTGATCATCGACAGCGGCAGCGTCACCCTCAACGCCGGCACGACCTACTTCGGCGATTCGACTCACGCCGGGACCATCGTCTGGAACATCTCCAACAATTTGAACACCAACTCCGCCGGCCATCTCGAGATCCGTGACGGGACCTTGAAGATCGGAACCGGCGCGGGCTCGAATTTGACCGGGCTCGCCTCGCCCCTCCGCATCGACAGCGGCGGGACCCTGGACATGGCCGGCCAGCTGACAGCGATCCAATCCCTCACCGGCGCCGGCATCCTGACCAACTCGGGCCCTTCGGCCGACATCATCCTCAGGGGCGTGGGCAATTTCGGCGGGGTGATTTCCGGCCACATCCATACTGTCTTCATCGACGGCGACACCACCCTCAGCGGCGACGAGACCTTCACCGGAACTTTTGCGCTGGGCGGCGGAGACCTGACCCTGTCGGGCCTGGTCGCCGAGAACATCGACTTCGGCAATCCTGGGACTCTCGTGCTCGTCGCGCCGTCGCGCTTCACTGGGGTGATCGAAGACTTCGGGAGCGGCGCGACGGTCGACTTGAGGAACATCACTGCCGGGACGGCGGCGGTCCTCGCCTACGACACCGGCACGGGGGTCCTCACCATCAAGGACGGAACCCACACCGATAAGGTCAAGTTCGCTTCGGGTCTCGTGCTCGGCAACTTCGTGGCCAGCGCGGACGGCTCCGGCGGCACCGACATCGGCTGGCAGACCCCGCCGGCGGCCGCGCGTTCGCCGCTGCCGGTTCCCGCCTCGGCCCTCAAGGCGGCGACGAACCCGCCGACGCCGGCGCGCCTGGTCGACACCATGGCCAGCATGGCGGCCCCCTACACGGCCGCGACTATGCTGATCCCGCCCCCCATGGCCCTGCAGCCGGCCCTGGCGACCGGGCGTTAGTCACGCCGCCCACAAGATTCGGACGGGCGTGCGGCTCTGGCGCAGGACGGCGGCGACGGGCGGGGCATAGGCCGGATCGGCGGCAATGCGCTGCACGACCTGCCGCTTGCCCTCGCCCGAGATGAGGACGATTACCAGGGCCGTGTCGGTGAGGGCGCGCAGCGTGAGGCTGATCCTTGCAACAAAGGGTTCCAGGCCGGCCTCGGCTACCGCGATAGCGAGCGGGGCGGCGGCGAGATCGAGACCCACGGCCAGTTCCGGAGCGCCCGGAAAAAGCGAGGCGATGTGTCCGTCCTCGCCCATTCCCAGCAACACCACCGCCGCCGGCAGAACCTCGCGCAGGGCGGCGTCGGCCGCCGCCGCGTCATCGGCGGGTATCACCCCCGATCGTTTCAGCGGCAGGAAGCCGGCCCGCGCCGCCTCGCCGGTGAGCAGGCGGGCGCGAATCAGGGCCTCGTTGCTCTCGTTGGACGTCGGGTCGACCCATCGCTCGTCGGTGAGCGTGACGTTGAGGCGTTCCCAGGCCAGATCCATGCGGGCCAGGCGGTCGTAGACCGGTCCGGGGGTCGAGCCGCCGGCGGCGACGAGGAGCCTGGCTTCTGGCGCGCTCAGGCATTGGGCCACGGCTTCGGCGGCGACGTCGGCCAGCGCATCGCGCCCGGTGAAGGTTTCAACGGCGATCATGACATGACCAACGCGCCAGCGCTCCTTATGGTGTTGAAAAAGCCGGTGACGCATTCTATGCGAACCCCAGCCGTGGGCCACGCCGCCCGTTTGACGATGAAGGTGAGCTTACCGGTGGCCGACGCTCTGACCGAGACCCTCCCCGACCCGCGGGACGAGCCCACCCGGCGCGATTTCATCAATATCCTGGCGACCTCCGCCACCGTCGGGGCCGTCGCCGCCGTGGCCTGGCCCCTGATCGACCAGCTCAATCCGGCCGCCGACACCCTGGCCCTGGCCTCGATCGAATACGACCTCACCAAGGTAGCGCTCGGTCAGGAGGTGACCATCGCCTGGCGCAAGCAGCCGGTCTTCATCCGCCACCGCACGCCCAAGGAGATCGCCGCCGCCCGCGCCGACGACCACGCCGACCTCAGGGATCCCGCCACCGATGCCTCGCGGGTGAAGCCCGGTCACGAGCAGTGGCTGATCGTCCTGGCCAGCTGCACCCACCTCGGCTGCGTGCCGACCTTCGGAGGCGGCAAGTACGGCGGCTGGCTGTGCCCCTGCCACGGGTCGGTCTACGACACCGCCGCCCGCATCCGCCAGGGGCCCGCACCGAAGAACCTCTATCTGCCCGACTACAGCTTCCTTTCCGACAGCAAGGTGAAGATCGGCTGATGAGCGGACACTCGACCTACGAGCCCAAGTCGGCCATCGAACGGTGGCTCGATTCGCGGCTGCCGATCATCCGGTTCAGCGCCGACCTGCTCGATTTCCCGACGCCCCGCAACCTCAACTACTGGTACACCTTTGGCGGCATCCTCTCCTTCTGCCTCGCCCTCCAGATCGTCACCGGCATCGTGCTGGCCATGCACTACGACCCCAGCGCCGCGGGGGCCTTCAACAGCGTCGAACAGCACATCATGCGCGACGTGAACTTCGGGTGGCTGATCCGCGGTCTGCACGCCACTGGCGCGTCGATGTTCTTCCTGGCGGTCTACCTACATATTCTCAGGGGAATCTACTACGGCTCCTACAAGGCCCCGCGCGAGGTCCTGTGGCTGCTGGGCTGCGTTATCTACGTGCTGATGATGGCCACCGCCTTCATGGGCTACGTTCTGCCCTGGGGACAGATGAGCTTCTGGGGCGCCAAGGTGATCACCAACCTGCTGGGCGCGATCCCGATGATCGGCCCGACCATCACCACTCTCCTGTGGGGCGGCTTCGCGGTCGACGAGCCGACGCTCAACCGCTTCTTCTCGCTGCACTACCTGCTGCCGTTCGTGATCGCCGCCGTGGTCGCCTTGCACATCTGGGCCCTGCACGTGCCGGGCAACAACAACCCCACCGGCGTGGCGGTGAAGAGCAAGGCCGACACCGTGGCCTTTCACCCCTATTACACGGTCAAGGACGGCTTCGCGGTCTCGCTGTTCCTGATCCTCTTCGCCCTCTTCGTCTTCTATCTTCCCGATGCCTTCGCCAAGGTCGACAACGCCATTCCGGCCAATCCCCTGGTCACCCCGCCGCACATCGTCCCGGAGTGGTACCTGCTGCCGTTCTACGCGATCCTCAGGGCCATCCCGGACAAGCTCATGGGCGTCTTGGCGCTCGGCGGCGCGATCGCCATGCTCTTCATCCTGCCCTGGCTGGACCGCTCCCCGGTCCGCTCGATGCGCTATCGGCCGCGCCTGAGGCTCTACTTCTTCATCTGGATCGTGGCCTGCCTTGCGCTCGGCTGGTGCGGCTCTCAGGAGCCTGACGGGGCGGTGATCAAAGGCCTGACCGGCCCCACTCTGATCGACTACGACATCAACTCGGTGACCTGGCTCTCCCGCATCTCGGCGGCCTATTACTTCTTCTTCTTTCTGATCGCGATGCCGTTCCTGAGCGGTCGGACCCTGCCGACCCCGAGTTCGATCTACACCCCGGTGCTGGGCCACCCGGCCGCGACCCCGGCCGGCGCGGTGGCGACGGCGGAAAACAAGGGTTGACCGTCATGGCTTCGAAAACTGCCCTGGCGAGCGCCCTCGTCGGCGCGATTCTTTGCGGACCAGCGCTGGCCGCCACCACCGAACTGACTCCCAAGGACGTCCACTGGTCGTTCGAGGGGCCTTTGGGCATGTACGACCAGGCTCAGCTTCAGCGCGGCTACAAGGTCTACCGCGAGGTCTGCTCGTCCTGCCACTCGATGAACATGATCGCCTTCCGAAACCTGGGCGACAAAGGCGGGCCGTTCTGGAATCCGAAATATCCCAATCCCAACAACAACCCGGCCGTCAAGGCGATCGCCGCCGACTACCAGATCGCCGACATCGATTCCGATACCGGCGAAGCGATCAAGCGGCCGGGGACCAGCGCCGACTACTTCCCCAACCCCTACGCCAATCCGGTCGCCGGCCGCGCCGCCAACGGCGGGGCCCTGCCGCCGGACATGTCGCTCCTGGCCAAGGCCCGCGAAGGCGGTCCGGCCTACATCTATTCCATCGTCACCGGCGACGAGACGACCCACCCCGCGGGCATGACCGTGCCGGCCGGCAAGTACTACGACCCCTACATCGCCGGCGACATGGCCGCCTATTGGAAGGGCGATCCGAACAAGGTCCCGCGCGGCGGCTTCATCGCCATGCCCCCGCCTCTGGCCCCCGGCAAGGTGACCTTCGACGACGGGACCAAGTCAACCACGGCCCAGGAGGCCTGGGACGTCGCCGCCTTCCTCGAGTGGGCGGCCGATCCGAAGATGGAGGAGCGCAAGCAGCTCGGCCTGGCGGCGCTGATCTTCCTGACCCTGTTCTCAGGCTTGCTCTACGTCAGCTACCGCGGCGTCTGGCGCGACGTGGAGCACTAAGGAACCCAGCGCGAGGCGAGCAATGGCCTATAAAGGTGAGTGTTTCTGCGGCGCCGTGAAGCTCGAGGCCGACGGCGAGCCGGAGGCCATGGGCTATTGCCGCTGCCGCTCGTGGTCCGGCGGCCCGGTCAACGCCTTCAGCCTATGAAAACCCGAGGCGGTGCGCGTCACAAAGGCGCCGAGCACGTGGCCACCTTCGAGAAGAGCCCGCTCAGCCAGCGCCAGTACTGCGCCCTGTGCGGCGGTCATCTGATGACCAACCATCCGCCGCTGGCCATGGTCGATGTCTTCGCCGCCACGCTGCCGGGCCTCGATTTCCGCCCCGGCGTGCACGTCAACTACGCCGAGACCGTCTTGCCGATCAGAGACGGGCCTGCCCAAGATGAAGGACTTCCCGGAAGCCTTCGGTGGCTCCGGCGAGACGATGGCGGAATAAACCCCGGACCACCTTTCCCTACGGGCGAGGTGTCTTAGCCGCGAACTCGTCGGTCGCGCGGATCAGGGCGTCGAGGATGCCCGGCTCGTCGTAAGCGTGGCCGGCGTCGGGAATGATCTCGAGGCGGCCCCGCGGCCAGGCCTTGGCCAGACGCCAGGCCGAGCGGACCGGCGTGGCGACATCGTAGCGGCCCTGGACGATCACTCCGTCGATGCCGGCCAGGCGATGAGCCTGATCGATCAGCTGGTTCTCGGCCAACCATCCCTTGTGGGTGAAGTAGTGGTTCTCGATGCGGGCGAAGGCGAGGGCATAGCGTTCGTCGCCGAACTCGGCCGCCAGGTCGTTGGGAAGCAGAGTGATGGTCGCCCCTTCCCACAGACTCCAGGCCCTGGCCGCCTGCAGGCGGACGACGGGATCGTCCCCGGTCAGGCGACGGTGGTAGGCGGCCACGAGATCGCCGCGCTCGTCTTCGGGGATCGGGGCCAGGAAGTCTTCCCACAAGTCCGGGAAGAGCCACGCCGCGCCGCCCTGGTAATACCAGTCGACCTCAGCCTGGGTGAGGGTGAAGATGCCGCGCACGACGAGGCCGCTAACCCGCTCCGGATGGGTCTCGGCGTAGGCGAGCGCCAGGGTCGAGCCCCACGATCCGCCAAACACCAGCCAGCGGTCGTGGCCGAACCGCGTGCGCAGGGCCTCGATGTCGCCCACCAGGTCCCAGGTGGTGTTGGTCTCGAGCGAGGCGTGCGGGGTCGATCGGCCGCAGCCGCGCTGGTCGAAGAGGGTGACGCAATAGCGGTCCGGATCGAACAGGCGCCGCTGGGCAGGCGAGCAGCCGGCCCCGGGGCCGCCGTGCAGGAACACCGCCGGGATGCCGTCCGGCGCCCCGCAACGCTCGAAATAGACCAGGTGGCCGCCACCGGCCTCCAGAAAGCCCGTCTCGAAGGGTTGGATGGCCGGATAAAGGGTGCGGCGCGGGGTCGAGCTCAGGGGGTCCACGGCCAGACCTCTATCGCGCTCCGCCGGTCGCGCCTAGCTCCAGGACGCCGTGTCTGAGATCGAGGCGGATCTTGTAGTTCGACCACACCGTTTCGCCGATTGACCCGGCGAGGCCCGGAGCTGACGGCGTCATGAGGCCGGCTGGCGTCTGCTCGTAAAGGACCCCGGCCATCGAGATCGCTCGCAGGCGTCCAGGTGTTTCCCCGGCGTCCGCCGGCGCGGCGCGGGTCAGGCGGGCGTCGGCGATCCTCGCCCCCAGGCGACCGGTGTCGATGGCGAACCAGCCGGTGCGACTCGCCATCCCGTCGGAGATCGCCGCGCGCACGGCCGGAATCCCGCCGATCCGGCGCAGCGGGAGGCGGATGGCGCGGGCCAGCGGCGGCCCGCCCGGACCAATCCGCACCCGGCACGGCGCGGTTTGGATATCGACCACCTCGCCGGCCAGGGCGTCGGCTCCGAGAATCCCGACGAGGGACGTGACCAGGCCCTGCTCGCGATCACTCAGGTCGGCGACCTCCATGGCGAAGGCCACGCGCCGCCGGCCGGCCAGCCGCAGGGTCGCGGTCGCCGACGCGCCTTCGATTCCGGTCTCCTCGGCGGCGGTGACGTGCATTACGCTCTTCGCCGTCGAGGGATCGAGGATGAACTCCCCGGCCATCTCGCCGAATGCCGCCGGCACGATGATCGCCCCGTTGTCGAACCAGCAGGCAGTCGTCCCCGCCGATGCAGGCGCTGAGGCCAAGCACATCTGCGCCGCAAGAAGCATACCCGGACGCGCAGAGACCTTCATGGTCCTGACGATAGGCAAACTCGCCGCCCTCGGCCATAAAGCCGCCGGCTCTTAAAGGGAGAATTGCGTGGCCGGGTGGGTGCTGGGAGTGATCGGCGGTTCGGGGCTCTATGACCTCGAGGGCCTGGCCGGCCGCCGCTGGGCGGAGATCGCCAGCCCGTTCGGCGCCCCATCCGACGCCCTCCTCATGGGACGCCTCGGCGACGTCGAGCTGGTCTTCCTGCCCCGCCATGGGCGCGGGCACGTCCTGCCGCCAACCGCGGTGAACGCCCGCGCCAACATCGACATCCTCAAGCGGGCCGGCTGCACGGATATCATCTCCCTGTCCGCCGTCGGCTCCCTGCGCGAGGCCCTGGCGCCGGGAGATTTCGTCGTCGTCGACCAGTTCATCGACCGCACATTCGCCCGCGAAAAGAGCTTCTTCGGTCCGGGCCTGGCGGCCCATGTCTCCATGGCCGAGCCGGTCTGTCCTCGTCTGTCGCGACTGGCCGCCGGCGCCGGCCGCTCGGCCGGGGCCCGGGTTGTGGAGGGCGCCTGCTATCTGGCCATGGAGGGCCCGCAGTTCTCCACCAAGGCGGAGAGTGCTCTCTATCGGGCCTGGGGTTGCGACGTGATCGGAATGACGGGCATGCCCGAGGCCAAACTCGCCCGCGAGGCCGAGTTGCCCTATGCCAGCGTGGCCATGGTCACCGACTACGACTGCTGGCATGAGGTCTTCGCCCATGTCGCCGTGGACCAGATCCTCGAGGTGCTGGAGGCCAACGCCGCCACCGCCCGCGACCTCGTCAGGCGCCTGGCCGCCGCCCTGCCGGCCGAGCGAAGCCCCTCCCCCATCGACACCGCCCTCGACGGGGCCCTGATCACAGCCCGCGAGGCCCGCGACCCAGCCATGGTCGCGCGCCTGTCGGCCGTCGCCGGTCGAGCCCTCAAATCCAGCTGATCCTGACAAAAGGAAAGCGCGCCCATGGACCTCGCCAAGGCGATCCGAACCATCCCCGACTATCCCAAGCCCGGGATCATGTTCCGCGACATCACCACCCTCCTGGCCGACGCCCGCGCCTTTCGCCAGGCGGTGGACGAACTCGTCCAGCCGCTGGCCGGCATGAAGATCGACAAGGTGGCCGGCATCGAGGCGCGCGGCTTCATCCTCGGCGGGGCGGTGGCTCACCAGCTCTCCGCCGGCTTCATTCCCCTGCGCAAGAAAGGCAAGCTGCCGCACGCCACCCGCAGCGTCGAATATGCCCTGGAATACGGCGTCGACGCCATGGAGATGCATATGGACGCGGTCCTCGCGGGCGAGCGGGTGCTGCTTATCGACGACTTGATCGCCACCGGCGGCACGGCGCTGGCCGCCGCCCAGTTGCTCACCGAGGCTGGAGCCGAGATCGTCGCCGCCGGTTTCATCATCGACTTGCCTGAGCTCGGGGGGGCCGACCGCCTGCGCGCCGCCGGAGTCAAGCTTTCGGCCCTGACGAGTTTCGCCGGCCACTGATCGGCCCCATCTAGAAGACCATGGCCCTCGTGCATTCCTGGCGGATGTTTCGGCGGATGCAGCACACCATCCTCGCCGTCGCCGCCCTGACCTACGCCGGGACAGCCCTGGAGGCTTGGCGCCTGCCGGGGGCGGGGGAGATGCTGAAGCTGGCCCGCACGGCGATCTTCCCGGCCGCCTTCCTCGCGCTATCGGCGGCGGGAGTCCTGTTCGTCCCGGTCTTGCGAAACGCCGTGATCCGCCACCTGTGGACCAGCTACCGCACCGGCTTCGGCCAGAGCGTGATCTCGGTCCTGGCCGGGGTCGGAGTCCTGATCGCCCTGGCTGGGTTCATTCTGTGGCAGATCCATTCCGCGGCCCAGGGCGGTCGTTATCCGGGCGGCGCCTTCTCCGGCTACGCCGCCGGCATTGGCCTTTTGATCGCCCAGGCCGTGCTGGTGCGGCGCATGGAGCATGATCCGGCCCTGCGCCGCTGCATCGAGGAGCAGGGGCCGGGGCCCTGGTAGGCTACACTCACAGGCGGATCTGATTCTCTGCGCAAGGCCGATGCCGAGCTTCTACGAATTCTTCGCCGGCGGGGGCATGGCGCGGGCGGGCCTCGGCTCCGGCTGGTCGTGCCTCCTCGCCAACGACGTAGATCCGGTCAAAGCCGCCGCCTACGAGGCCAATTGGGGGAGTGGCGAATTTCGCCTGGCCGATGTGCGCGAACTTTCCTGCGCCGACCTGCCGGGCCGCGCCGACCTCGCCTGGGCGTCCTTCCCTTGCCAGGACCTTTCGCTGGCCGGGCCCGGGGCGGGCCTCGCCGGCGCCCGCTCGGGAACCTTTCATCCTTTCTGGCGCCTGATCCGAGGGCTCGCCGCCGAAGGCCGCGCGCCCGGCGTCGTCGTACTGGAGAACGTCTGCGGCGCCCTCACCTCGCACGGCGGGCGGGATTTCGGGGCGATCGCCTCGCTGTTCGGCGAGGCAGGCTACCAGCTCGGCGCGCTTGTCATCGATGCGGCGCTCTTCACGCCCCAGTCGCGGCCCAGGCTGTTTCTCATCGGGACCTCGCTCGCTATCGATCCGGCCTTGCTCGCGCCGGCGCCAACGCCACCGTTCCACACCCCGGGTCTGCAACGCGCCGCCGAGCGCCGTCCCGGCCTGCTGTGGTGGCGCCTGCCTGCGCCGGCGCGGCGCAACCGAGGCCTCGCCGACATCCTCGAGGAGACACCGGCCGGAGTCGCCTGGCACAGCCCGGCCGAAACACGCCGCCTGGTGAGCTTGATGTCGGGACCTAGCCTCGCCCGGTTGGACGTCGCGCGCCATGCCGGAAGGCGGGTGGTCGGCGCCCTCTATCGGCGCACCCGTCCGGACGGGAAGGGTGGGCGGCGGCAGAGGGCCGAAGCGCGTTTCGACGATCTCGCCGGCTGTCTTCGCACCCCGGCCGGCGGGTCGAGTCGGCAGGTGATCCTGGTAGTCGAGGGCGAGACATTTCGCTCGCGCCTCATCTCGCCGCGCGAGACCGCCCGGCTGATGGGCCTGGCCGACGACTACGTCCTGCCGGCGCGATACAACATCGCCTATCACCTGACCGGCGACGGCGTCGTCGTCGACGTCGTCCGCCACCTGGCGAACCATCTTCTCGAACCGCTTCTGGCTCCTGGGGCCCGCGCCGCGGCATAGATCACACCGTCCGCTCGGCGCGGTCCTTCTCGTTGGCGCCGCGGATCATCTCGCGGGCGGCGGTCCATTGGGCGTCGTCCCACTGATGCAGCCGTGAGAAGCCGCCGCCTCCGGCGTTCCACGCCCCGCCGTCAATGGCGATGGTCTGGCCGTTCACATAGGCCGACAGGGATGGAGCAGGTAGACCGCCAGATTGGCCAGTTCGCGCATCTCGCCCACCCGACCCATGGGATTTCCGCTCATGTCGCCGAAATTGCCGCCGCCGCCCGGAGCCAGGCGAGCGCTCGCTCCCTCGGTCGGAAATGGTCCAGGCGCGATGGCGTTGAAGCGGATGCCTTTGTGACCCCACTCGACGGCGAGCGATTGGGTCATGACGTTGAGCCCCGCCTTGCTCATCGCCGAGGGCACAGTGAAAGGCCCGCCGCTCCACACCCAGGTGGTCAGGATCGACACCACCGAGGCCTTGCGTTTTTCGGCGATCCACCGCTTGCCGCACGCCAGGGTGACGAAGAACGAGCCGCGAAAAACGATGTTGGCGATGGCGTCGAACGCCCGGGGCGAAAGATCCTCGGTGCGGCTGATGAAGTTCCCGGCGGCGTTGTTGATGAGGCCGGTGAGCGGCCCCTCGGCCCAGGCGGTGGCGATCATGTCCTCGATTGCCTCGGGCACCCGGATGTCGCAAGCGAGGGGCGTCACCTTGCCACCATGGGCGCCGGTCAGCTCCTTGGCCGTCGCCTCCAGAACCCCGCCGCGGCGGCCGCAGATGACCACCTCGGCGCCCAGCATCAGCAAAGCCTCGGCCATCACCTTGCCGAGCCCGGTCCCGCCACCTGTGACGAGGATGCGCTCGCCCTTCATCAGGCCTTCCCTGAACATCAGGTCATCGGGGATCATGGCGCCTCTCCTGGGCTCGCTGGGGCCTCAGCCAACGACCTTTCGGGCATGGGCGTCAAGCCGGCCCCGGGAACCCCGCTCCCCACGGCCGCGTTTCGAACCTGAACTTAAGCTGGGAGAACTGTCATGGGTCGCGGTATTCTGCTTTGGCTGCTGGGGGTTCCGATCCCGATCATCATCCTGCTCGCCCTGTTCTGGCATTAGGCGGGGAGCGGGAAATGACCAGCATCGGCTCCAACGAAGTCCTGGCCGTGGGCGACGAAAGCCCCAGTTCCGGCGTCTCCTGGGCGGCGGTGATCGCCGGCGCTGTCGTCGCCGCGGCCGTCAGCCTGGTGCTGGTGGTCCTGGGGTCGGGCCTCGGCTTTGCCTCGGTCTCGCCATGGCGCGGAAACGGCCCATCGGCGGCGACTTTCGGGATCATGACCGGCCTTTGGCTGATCCTCACCCAATGGCTGGCTTCGGCCGCCGGCGGCTATCTGGCCGGGCGCCTCAGGACCCGCTGGCCCACCCTTCATGTCCATGAGGTCTTCTTCCGCGACACCGCCCACGGTTTCCTGACCTGGGGTCTGGCCAGCCTGCTGGTCGCCGCCCTCGTCGCGATGGCCGCCACGGTCGGGACCGCCGCTACCGCCGCCAATCCGGGCGCCGGCGGCCCCTTGGCCTACCAGAGCGACGTCCTGCTCCGCTCGCCGCGCGGCGACGACAGTCCCAACGCCGCGGCGCTCCACGCCGAGGTCGCCCGCACCCTGGCCCGCAACGCCAAGGCCAATCCGGCCACCGCCGACGACCGGGCCTATCTGGCCACCCTGGTGACGGCCAGAAGCGGGGCGACGCCGGATGTGGCCCGGGCCCGGGTCGACGCCGCCGTCGATGCGGTTCGCAAGGCAGCCGACGACGCCCGCAAGGCGGCCTCGGCCACGTCACTATTCACCGCCCTGGCCATGGTCATCGGCGCCTTCATCGCCTGCATCGCCGCCGCCCTCGGCGGCCAGCAGCGCGACGAACATCCTTAAGTCAGCCTAGCCGCTCGATCAGCGCCATCGCCCCATCCGGAGCGCGCGGCTTGCCGCCGCGAATGAGGAAGGCGAAGACATCGCCCCGCGCCGACGCGGCCTTCAGGCGCCGCGCCCACAGGTCGAGATCGGCGGAGGGATAGCACGCGGCGTGTTCGTCGCCGCCGCGCATCAGCCGCACGTAGGTGAAATCGGCGGTGGCCTCGTCGATCATCGGGAAGGTCTCGTGGTCGGTGAGGCAGATGGCCACCCCCCGATCGCGACACATCGCGACGAACCCCTCATCGGCGAAGCTCTCGTGGCGCGCCTCGATGACATGGCGCAGCGGCCGCTCGCCTAGCTTTTGCGGGAACAGATCCAGGAAAGCCGCGAAATCATCCGGGTCGAACTTCTTGCTGTCGGCCAGTTGCCACAGGATCGGGCCCAATCGGTCGCCCAACTCGCCGATCCCCTGGTTCATGAAGATCTCGATCGAAGGCCCGGCGCCGGCGAGAATCCTGCGGTTGGTGCAGAACCGGGACGCCTTGAGGGTGAAGACGAACCCTTCCGGAGTCTCGCTCGCCCAGCCGGCAAAGATGTGGGGCTTCTGACTCGAGTAGTATGTGCTGTTGATTTCGATCGCCCCCAGCGCGCGGCTGGCGAAGGCCAATTCATCCTTTTGTCGCACGCCCTTGGGAAAGAAGGTTCCCCGCCAGGGCGCGAAACTCCAGCCGCCGATTCCGACCCTGATCTCGCCCGCCATCGCCGGCCCTCGAGCACCCCACCTGTCTCAGGGTTAATTTGACAGTGTTCACTTGGCCAATGAAATTCATGCCGATCCGGGATATTGGGGCCCGGCCCGCCGCCTTCGGCCTCGAACGCGCGGGAGTGAGGGGCTGCCGCGAGATCTGATGCGCCGACTAAGACATCTTGTCCTGGTGACCGCGTTCGGCGCGGGCCTGACCGCCTGCGCCACCACGGCGCCGACGCCGCGCATCGTCATGCCGACCGCCTACGACGGGGCGGGCGCCGGGTCGGCCCTGACCGCCGCTCAGCTCGACCGTTGGTGGCTGCTGTTCAAAGACGCCCAGCTCGACGCCCTCGAAGACGAGGCCTTCGCCCACAGTCCCGACGCGCGCACCGCCGAGGCCCGCGTCCTGGAGGCCAGGGCGACCCGCAACGCCTCGATCGATGAGACCCTGCCGACCGGCCAGATTCAGGCCAACGCCAGCCGCCAGCGGTCGTACAACATCGGGGCGGCGTCGAATTCCCTTTTCCCGGTCGGCGGGACGACGGACACCGAACAAGCCATTTTCAACGTCTCGTGGGAGCTCGACCTGTTCGGCCGCCTGGCCCAGAAGCGGGCGATCGCCAAGGCCAACTTCGCCGCCGCCCGCTTCGACATCGAGGGCTCGCGCGCCAGCCTCGCGGCCGGTGTGGCCGACAACTACTTCCAGGCCCGCGGCCTGGCCATCCAGCTTGCCGATGCCGAGGAGAGCGCTCGGATAGAAGGCGAACTGCAGAGCATAGCCGCCCAAAAGGCGACCATTGGCATCGGTGCAGCCACCGACGCCGACCGGGTGGCCGGCGACCTCGCTCAGGCCCAGGCCCAGGTCCAGACCATCCAGGGTGAGCTGCACGCCGCCGAGCGCCAGCTTCTGATTCTGGTCGGCCGGCCCTTCGATCCCACCGCCAAGGCGCCGATCGAGGCCAGCGTCTACGATCCCCCGCCCGCCCCCGCGGCGTTGCCCGGCTCCCTGCTGGCCCGGCGCCCGGACGTTCGCGAGAGCGAAGCCCAGTTCCGCGCCGAGGCCGGAACCGCGCACATCGCCCACCTGGCCATCTTTCCGACCTTCACCCTCCTGCCCGGGCTGGGGGCCACCAACATTACCCAGCCGGGGGTGGCGTTCATTCCTCCGACCACCCTGATCCCGCAGCAGCAGACCACTAGCCTCGGCTTCTGGAGCCTGGGCGCCGGAGCAACCGTGCCGGTTCTCGACATCCCCCGCCTGCTCAGTGAAGCCAAGGCCGAGGACGCCCGCACCCAGCAGGCGGCGATCAAATACGAAAAGACCGTCCAGACCGCCTATGGCGAGGCCGAAAATGCCCTTGTGGCCCTCGAAGCCGCCGAGCGCGGCGCGGCCATCCTGGCGGCCGGGGAAGTCCGCGCCCACAAGGCCTCCGAGGCCGCCCGCCGCCTCTATGGCATGGGCCTCAACGACATCACCGCGGCGCTGAGCGCCGAACAGGCCTGGCGGACCACCCGTTCGGCCCTGACCTCGGCCCGCGTCCAGGCGTTGCGGCAGGCGGTGACCACCTATAAGGCGCTCGGCGGCGGCTGGGCCTATTCTCTCTCCGACGCCAGGACCCGATGATGCGCCCACCCGCCAGCAACCGAAATCCGTGGATCATCGTCGCTCCCGCCTTGGCGCTCGCCCTGGTCGCCGGCTGCGCCGCCAAGAAGACCGTCCAGACCGCCCGCGATCAGGCCAGGGCGGTCAGCGTTGTGCGCGTCGAGCCGCGCCAGATCCAGGGCGGCCTGGCCGCGTCGGGGGCCCTGGTTCCGCGCGAGGACGTGGCGATCTTCCCCCAGCTCACCGGCTACCGGATCAGCAAGGTGTTCGTCGATGTCGGCAGCCAGGTGCGGGCCGGCCAGCCCCTGGTGCAGCTCGATGACGTCCTGCTGCGGGCCCAGCTGGCCCAGCAGGTCGCCCTCGCCGCTCAGCAGAGAACCATGGCCGCCGAGGCCAACGAGCAGGCCAACCGGGTCAAGGGCCTGGACAACGAGGGCCTGCTCTCCAAGGAGCAGATCGACCAGCGCCGTTTCGCCGCCACGGCCGCCCAGGCCCAGGCCCGGGCGCAGGAGGCGGCCGCCAACGATATGCGCACCCGCGAACGGCTCACCTTCGTGCGCGCGCCGTTCAGCGGCCTCGTCATCGAACGCGACGTACGCTTCGGCGACATGAGCGGGTCGACCACGCCCCTGTTCCGCCTGGCCCGCGACAGCCGTGTGGAACTGGCCGCCGATGTGAGCGAGGACGCCCTGGACAAGATCCATCCCGGGGCCGCCGCCATGGTCACCCTGGCCAACGGCTCGGAGGTTCAGGGAACGGTGCGCCTGGTCAGCCCGGCCATCGACCCGTCGACCAAGCTCGGCAGAGTGCGCATCGCCCTGCCTGTGCGGGCCGATATCCGGGCCGGCGGCTTCGCCAGCGCCCGCTTCACCGGCTTCACCCGCTCGGCGATCGCGGTGCCGGAAACCGCCGTGCGCTATGACGCCGAGGGCGCCTCGGTGATGGTCGTCGGCCCCGATGACCGGGTGGCGCGGGTTCCGGTGTCCACCGGCCAGCGCGGCGGCGGCTATGTCGAGCTGCTCACCGGCCCCAGGGATGGGTCCCAGGTCGTGGAGAGGGCCGGGGCCATGATCGTGCCGGGCGACTACATCCGTCCGGTCCCGGCGTCCTGAGGCGCCGGCGGTGAAAGAGCCACGCCTCCTTCCCCCCCGCGCCCCCGCCCTGCGGATATCGGCCTGGGCGATCCAGAACCCGACCCCCGTCGCGGTGCTGTTCATAGCCGCCGTGCTCGCCGGCCTGTTCTCTTACTTCGCCCTGCCGATCAAGAACTTCCCCAACATCGAATTTCCCGGCGTGCTGATCCAGGTGTCGCGCGCCGGCGCGGCCCCGGCGGAAATGGAAAACCAGGTGACCCGCCTGGTGGAGAACTCGCTCACCGGGCTCTCCAACGTGCAGTCGATCGACTCGACGGTGAGCCAGGGCTCCTCGATCACCATCGTCCAGTTCCAGCTCGGCCAGAACGTCCAGAAAGTCACCGACGACGTCCGTTCCAAGATCGACCAGATCCGCAATACCTTGCCCCGGGAGATCGATCCGCCCGTCGTCCAGAGGCTGGAGGTGGATAACCAGCCGATCATCACCTACGCGGTTTCGGCGCCCCAGATGTCGGAGGCCGGCCTCTCCTGGTTCATCGAGAACTCGATCGCCCGCCGCCTGCAAGCCCAGCCGGGCGTGGCCCAGATCTATCGGATCGGCGGCGTCGACCGGGAGATCAACGTTCTGCTCGAGCCCGACGCCCTGGCCGCCCACGGCCTCACCGCGTCCCAGGTCAACGAAGCCCTGGCCACGATGAACATCGATTCCACCGGCGGCACGGCGACCATCGGCAGCCGCGAACAGACGGTGCGGATCCTGGGCGCGGCGACCAGCGTCGAGGCGATCCGCAACCTCACCATTCCCACCCCCGGCGGCCGATTCGTGCGCCTCGCCGACGTGGCGGACGTGGGCGACGGCTCGGCCGAGCGGCGAACCTATTCCCTCCTCGACGGACGGCCGGTGGTCGGCTTCGAGGTCAGTAAGACCAAGACCTCCAGCGAGGTCACGGTCGAAGACGAAGTCGACGCCACGATCGCCAAGATCGAGCACGAAAATCCCGGCCTCAAGGTCCACAAGATCGTCTCGCGGGTCGATTCCACCCGGGCGGGGTTCACCGCGACGGTCCACACCCTGCTGGAGGGCATGGCCCTGGCGGCCCTGGTCGTGTGGCTGTTCCTGCGCGACTGGCGGGCGACGGCGATCACCGCCATCGCCATGCCGGTCTCCCTGATACCGACCTTCGTGTTCATGAGTCTGGTCGGCTTCAGTCTCAATGTGGTGACCCTGCTTGGGCTCACCCTGGTCATCGGCATCCTCGTGGACGACGCCATCGTCGAGATCGAGAACATCGAAAAACGCGTCTTCGTGGGCATGAGGCCCTTCGATGCGGCCATGGAAGGCGCCGACCAGATCGGCCTGGCGGTCGTCGCCTGCACCTTCGCCATCGTCGCGGTGTTCTTCCCGGTCGCCTTCATGCCCGGCATCCCGGGCCAGTTCTTCCGCGAATTCGGCCTGACGGTCTCGGTCGCGGTGCTCTTCTCCCTGGTCGTGGCCCGCCTGCTGACCCCGCTCCTGGCCGCCTATCTGCTCAAGCCCAAGCCGCCCCGCGAGCGCGCCCCGCTGCCCAGGTTCTACACCGGCCCCCTAGCCTGGGCCCTCGATCACCGCTGGCTGTCGGCCTTCATCGGCCTCATCATCTTCCTCGCCTCGATGGCGCTTTTCGGTCCGCTCAAGAAGGGCGTCCAGCCGGAGGGCAATCCCAACTACTACTACATCAACGTCCAGGGGCCTCCGGGCGCGACCCTCGATGACATGCGGGTCGTGACCGACAAGCTGCAGGCCCTGCTGCTGGCCCAGCCGGAGACCGCCCACGTCTATACCCAGATGGGCGGCCAGAACGTCTCCTCCGGCCCTGGCGGCGGCATTTCCGGATCGGCCGGCACCAACCAGGGCGCGGTGGCGGCGATTCTCAGGGACGACCGCAAGGCCAAGGTCCCCCAGATCCGCGACCGCCTGCGCGACAAGCTGCGCCTGATTCCCGACGCCAGGCTGAACTTCGACACCTCCGGCTTCGGCGTCGCCGGCGTGCAGGTGATCCTGACCAGCGAGACCGGCGAAAACCTCGACGCCGCGGGCCTCGAATTGCAGCGCGAGATGCGCGGGGTCCAGGGCCTCTCCGATCCCAGGCCCGACACGCCCCCGCCCGGGCCCGAACTGGTGGTGCGCCCGAAGATCGACCAGGCGGCCCGCCTGGGCGTGCCGGTGCAGGTCATCGCCGACGCGGCCCGCATCGCCACGGTGGGCGACATCGACGCCAATGTCTCCAAGCTCGACGAGGGCGAGCGGCGAATTCCCGTCCGCGTGCGCCTGCCGCAAAGCGATCGAACCAGCCTCGCCGTGATCAAGAACCTGCGCCTGCCGACCGCGGCGGGCGGGGTGACGACGCTGGGCAGCGTGGCCGACGTCTACTTCCAGGCCGGGCCGGCGGTGATCAACCGGGTGTCCCGCAAACGCAATCTGACCGTCATCGCCGACACCACCGGCGGCTTGCAGATCGGCGACGCCACCGCCAAGGTCGCCGCCCTGCCGATCATGAAGCACCTGCCGCCCGGCGTCGGCCGGGCCGAGGAAGGCCAGGAGCAGGCCTTCACCCAGCTGGCGGTGGGCTTCATCACCGCCTTGGCGTCGGCGATCGGCCTCGTCTACGCCGTGATGGTGCTGCTGTTCCGCAGCTTCTTCAAACCCGTGATCATACTGATGGCTCTGCCGACCGCCGTGGGCGGCGCGCTCATCGCCCTGCTGGCCACCGATTCGGCGCTGTCGATTCCATCGGCCATCGGCTTTTTGATGCTCATGGGCCTGGCGGCCAAGAACTCGATCCTGCTGGTCGAATACGCCATCGAACGCGAACGCGAGGGCCACAGCCAGCGCGAGGCCCTGCTCGAGGCTTGCCGCGAGCGGGCTCGGCCCATCGTCATGACCACGGTGGCGATGATGGCCGGCATGCTGCCCACCGCCCTGACGCTCGGCAAGGGTTCCGAGTTCCG
>DASZKO010000118.1:0-2455 GCA_035605655.1 Caulobacteraceae bacterium
TGCGCCACCGCATGGACGGCCAGGTAGTCGTTGCCGTCGACCCGCAGCGCCGGGATACCGAAGCCCAGGCCGCGGGCCGCGAAGGTTCCCGAATTGCCGCGCGCTATCCCCTGGAAGGTCGAGATCGCCCACTGGTTGTTGACCACGTTGAGGACCACCGGAGCCTTGTAGGTCGAGGCGAAGACCAGGGCGGCGTGGAAGTCGGATTCGGCGGTCGCCCCGTCGCCCACCCAGGCGGCTGCGATCTTGCTGTCGCCCTTGATCGCCGAGGCCATGGCCCAGCCGACGGCCTGGATGAACTGGGTGGCCAGATTGCCCGACACCGAGAAGAAGCCGTGCGACTTGGCGGTGTAGAGCACCGGCAGCTGGCGGCCCTTCATCGGGTCCTTCTCGTTGGAATAGATCTGGCACATCATGTCGACCAGGGGATAGCCGCCGGCGATCAGCAGGCCGGCCTGGCGATAGGTCGGGAAATTCATGTCGCCGGGCGAAAGGGCGATCCGGAAGGCGCAGCTGACCGCCTCCTCGCCGGTGTTCTGCATGTAGAAGCTGGTCTTGCCCTGGCGCTGGGCCATCTGCATGCGGATATCGAAGGCGCGCAGGGTCATCATGTGGCGCAGGCCGGTGATCAGCTCTTCGGCGTCCAGCGGCGGCGCCCACGGCCCGACCGCCGCCCCGTCGTCGTCGAGCACCCGGATGATCGAGAAGGCGAGGTCGCGGATGTCCTTGGGATCGACGTCCACCGGCGGGCGGATCACCGACCCGGCCTTGGGAATCGCCATGGTCGAGAAATCGGCCTTGCCGCCCGGCCGGCTGGCCGGCTCGGGCACCTGGAACGCCAGCGGCGTGGTCACGGCCTGATCTCCCTCCGCGCAGCGGGGGGAGTAGCGGCCCCCGGGTCGCGCGAAGCGCGCGCCCGAGGATAAACTCCGCCGGGGAGGGGGGCGGGCGCCGTGCGCCAGCGCTCTGTCCCCAGCCCCCTCCACCCCTTCGGGGTCCCCCTCCCCCGTGAACGGGGGAGGATCCCTATCCCGCCCTGGAGAAGATATTTTCCGCCGAGACCCGCAATCACGCCACCCATCGCAAAATCCTTCCCCGAACCCTGGTCCTTCATGCCGCAATGATATAGGGTGCTGGGGATAAAGCTTGCTAAAGACTTGCCGCTTCGCCCCGCCGATTCGGCAAGATGGCGACCATAAGCCGTAAGTTGGGGGTCAAATCTTGTCCGACAAGCTCGATGCGGTCGATGCCCGAATTCTCGATCTGATCCAGCACGACGCGGCCCTCTCGGTGGCCGAGATCGCCGAACGCGTCGGCCTCTCCTCCAGCCCGTGCTGGCGGCGGATCAAGCGGCTGGAGGAGGAGGGGGTGATCCAGAAGCGGGTGACGGTCCTCGACCGCGAGAAGCTGGGCCTGGATTTCGAGGTCTACTGCACGGTCAAGCTCTCCTTGCCGATCCACGACAACCTCGAGGCCTTCGAACAGGCGGTGAACCGCTGGCCCGAGGTCGTCCAGTGCGCCACCGTCACCGGGGCGGCCGACTACGAGCTGCGCATCGTCACCCGCGACATGCACGCCTTCGACGCCTTCCTGCGCGACAAGATCCTGGCGCTCGGCCTGGTCTCCAACATCGAGAGCCGGATCGTCATCCGGGCGGTGAAGAATTCCACGGCCATTCCGCTGGGCCTGGTCAGCGCCTATGTGACCGCCAGGATCTGAAAGCAGGCGATGGAGCGGCCGCGATGATCGAGTTGGTGATCCCGTCGCGCCGTCATTCCTTGGGCGCCTTCGAGGTCGGCCGGGTCCTTCCCTTCGCGCCGCACCGCACGGTCGGGCCGTTCGTGTTCTTCGACCACATGGGGCCGGTGGACTTTCCCGCCGGTCTCACCCGCGACGCCGACGTCCGACCCCATCCGCACATCGGCCTTTCCACCGTGACCTACCTCTTCGAGGGCGAGATCACCCACCGCGACAGCCTGGCCACCGAGGCGGTCATCCGCCCCGGCGAGGTCAACTGGATGACCGCCGGACGCGGCATCACCCACTCCGAGCGCTTCGAGACCCTGCGCCGCACGGGGGGTCCGATCCACGGCATCCAGGCCTGGGTCGCCCTGCCCGCCGAGCTCGAGGAGACCGAGCCCGCCTTCGCCCATCATGGACCCGAAGACCTGCCGACCTACGAGTTTCCCGGCCTGTGGGCGCGGCTGGTGGCCGGCGAGGCCTTCGGTGCCAAGGCGGCGGTGAAGACCCACTCGCCGATGTTCTATGTCCACTGGCGCCTGGGCGCGGGGGCGACGGCGGCCGTGCCGGCGGAATATCCCGAGCGGGCCGCCTTCATCGCCGAGGGATCGGTCGAGATCGACGGGCGGACCTTCGCCGCCGGCGAAATGATCGTCTTCGAGCCCGGCGCGCCGGTCCCGGTCACCGGCGTGACCGACGCGGTGGTCATGCTGCT
>DASZKO010000122.1:0-6857 GCA_035605655.1 Caulobacteraceae bacterium
AAAATCATCCTGCTCTAGGCCAGACATCGTCCGCCGGCCACGCGTTGCTGGCGTTGACCCGGCCTCAGGCCTCGAGTTCGATGTCCCAATACAGATAGTCCAGCCAGCTTTCGTGCAGGTGGTTGGGCGGGAACCGCCGGCCGTGGTCCTGCAGTTCGAACATGTTGGGCCGGCGCGGGTGGCGGTGGGGGTGCATCCCGGCCTCGCGCGGGGTGCGCCCGCCCTTGGTCAGGTTGCAGCGCGCGCAGGCGGTGACGATGTTCTCCCATGTGGTGCGCCCGCCGCGCGAGCGCGGGGTCAGATGGTCGAAGGTCAGGTCTTCGCCCGAGCCGCAGTACTGGCAGGAGAATGCGTCACGCAGGAACAGGTTGAACCGCGTGAAGGCCGGCGGCCGGTCCTGGACGATGTACTGCTTCAGCGACACCACGCTGGGCAGGCGCATCTCGAACGAGGGCGAATGCACCACCTGGTCATAGGTGGAGACCACATCCACGCGATCGAGGAAGACCGCCTTGATCACCTCCTGCCAGGGCCAGAGCGATAGCGGATAGTAGGAGAGCGGACGATAGTCGGCGTTCAGCACGAGAGCCGGCGCGCCGGACGGCGGTCGGCTAAGAACCTGCATCTCGACCCTCGGGGTGGATGCGCTGGTTTTGAGAACTGGTGCGGGTTGTAGAACTGAAGACGCCGACTCCTCTTCGCGCACGCCTTATCATCTGGCCTGGCGCGAATCATAGGGGAAGTTCGGCGACATCTCCATGACGGGCAAGGCTGGCTTGCCGGGGAGGCGGCTCATGGCCGCCGATGGGTGGCGCGGGCGCCACTCTTGGGCCGGGCGCGTTCGAGAGGAGCGCTGGGGTGTTCGCCCCCCTCGAACCGATTGGCCCGTTCATTCTTCGGGGTCTGATCAGATGCCGGTGACGGCGGTGGCGCCGGCGACGACGATGCCGAGCGAGACCAGGAAGAACGAAGCGAGGCGATCAAACAGATTGCCAAAAGCCAGGAACTTGGATGCGGACATGACATTGAATCCTTATCTTTGAAGTGACCCCCCTCGAATGGTGTCCGATTTGGGGGTGTCCTATCTGGACAATGTTTAGATAGCACCTATCTGAACGATGTCAAGATAATCTTTACGCCGTTCGGATTAAGTTTTATGGTCGCCGCTTAAAGGGAAACTGGAAACGCCATGGCCCATGCCGGAATGACCCGCGAGCTCGCCCAGGACGGGCGGCCCTATCACCATGGCGACCTCTCGCGAGCCCTCGTCCTCGCCGGCCGGCGGATTCTCGAAAAGGAAGGCCCCGCGGCCCTCTCGCTTCGGGCCGTGGCGCGCGAGGCCGGCGTGAGCCCGGCGGCGCCCTACCATCACTTCAAGGACAAATGCGATCTCATCGCGGCGGTGGCCAACGAAGGCTGGCAGGAGCTTTCCGCCGCCATCCTCGAGGCCCGCGCCAAGGCCAAGGACCCTCGCCATGGCCTCAGCGAGATCGGCGTCGCCTACGTCTGCTTCGCGCGCGAGAACCCGGCCCTCTATCGGCTGATGTACGACAGCGCCTGCGATCGCGAGGACATGCCCGACCACGCCAAGGACGAATCGAGCGGCTACGGTCAGGTGCGCGAGGCCCTCATCGCCATCGGCATCGACCCGCATAACGATCTCGATCTGCGCCTGGCCACCATCGCCGCCTGGTGCGCCGCCCACGGGGTGGCCGAGATGGCCGGCTTCAAGGAATTCGAAGGGCTGAAGGAAGAACTGGGTGGCGAGGTTCCCTTCATCCGCGCCATCCTCGATCACCTCGGCATCTACGCCCGCCACGCCCGGACCCATCACGACGCGTGAGCGGCGCCGCCGCCTTCGTCACCCGTTTCGCGCCTTCACCCACCGGCCTGCTGCACCGCGGCCACGCCTATTCCGCCCTTCTCGCCAGTGACGCCGCCGACCTTGCCGGGGGGCGCCTGCTGCTGCGCATCGAGGACATCGACGCCGCCCGCTGCCGGGAGGAATTCACCGCCGCGATCCTCGAGGACCTGGCCTGGCTAGGAGTCGCCTGGGAGGGCCCGGTCGTCTTTCAATCGCAACGGATGCCGCTCTATCGCGCCGCTCTGGAGCGCCTGATTTCGGCCGGGCTCGTCTATCGCTGCTTCAAGACTCGCGCCGAGGTGCTGGCCAAGATCGGCCACGCTCCGCATGCCGTTCAGGCGCCCTATTTCGGGCGGCCTCCGGATTCGGCCGAGGAGGTGCGCCTGCTGGCCTCCGCCGCGCCGTTCGCCTGGCGTCTGTCGGTGCGCGCCGCCGAGGCCGCCCTGGGCGGGTTTTCGGGCCTGGCTTTCGCCGACGCCGGCCGCGGCGAGAGGATCGCCGATCCGTGGCGAAGCGGTGATGTGGTGCTGGCTCGCAAGGACCTCGGCGTGGCCTATCACCTGGCGGCCGTGGTCGATGATGCCGACACGGGCGTCACCTGCGTCATTCGCGGCGAGGATCTCCTCGAAGCCTGCCACGTCCAGAGGCTGCTCCAGGCCTTGCTGGACATCCCGACCCCCGCCTATCGCCATCATCGTCTGATCCTGCGTCCCGACGGCAAGCGGTTCGCCAAGCGCGATGCGGATGAGACCCTGCGCGCCTTGCGCGAGCGCGGCGTGGCCCCGATGACGCTGCGGGCCGAGCTCGGCCTCTGAAGCCCCCGGCTTCGCCCTTTCCAGACAGCCGCGCTTGAGGCAATGGGCGGCCATGCCCGATGATCCGAGCGCGCCGCCGAGCGCCCGCGCCCTTATCAAGGAACGCGACTACGTGTTCTTCTGGGCTTCGCGCTGGATGGGCAGCTTCGGAACCCAGGTCCAGAGCGTGGCCATGGGCTGGCAGGTCTACGCCCTCTCGCGCCGCACCCTCGATGTCGCCCACTCGGCGTTCAACGTCAGCCTGATCGGCCTGGCGACCTTCGCCCCCCTTCTGCTTCTGGCCCTGCCGGCCGGGGAGACAGTCGATCGCCACGATCGCCGCCGGGTCCTGGCCCTGTGCTACGGCGCGGAAATCGTCGGCGTCGCCATCCTGGCCTGGGCGAGCCTCACCGGCGTCGCCTCGGTGGCCCTGCTGCTCGCCGTGGCCGTGCTGTTCGGGGCCGCCCGGGCCTTCTTCTCGCCGGCGATGACGGCGCTTGGCCCCATGCTGGTGCCGCGCGAACTGCTTCCCCGGGCGATCGCGTGGAATTCCCTGGCCTGGCAGACGGCTTCGATCGCCGGGCCGGCGATCGGCGGCCTGCTCATCGCCGCCTCTCCGGGCGTCGCCTATTGCACGACCCTCGCTCTCTATCTCGCCGCCGCCGCCTGTCTAACCCCGATCCGAGGCCGGACGGCGCCCATTGTCCAGGCCGGCTCGCGCCTGGCGCTGGTCCGCGAGGGCCTGGAATATGTGTGGAAAAACAGGGTGGTGTTCGGGGCGATCTCGCTCGATCTGGCGGCGGTGATCCTGGGCGGCGCTTCCGCATTGTTGCCGGCGTTCGCCCGCGATGTCCTGCACGTCGGGCCGCAAGGCTTCGGACTGCTGCGCATGGGTCCGGCGCTGGGGGCGACGGTGGTCGGCCTGTCGCTCGCCGTCCGGCCGATCCGCGCCCATGCCGGGCTGATCATGTTCGCCGGGGTGGCTGTGTTCGGGGCGGCCACGGTGGGGTTCGGGCTTTCCAGGCTCCTGTGGGCCTCGCTCATCGCCCTGGCGATCCTGGGCGGGGCGGACATGCTCAGCGTCTTCGTCCGCCAGACCCTGGTCCAGCTGATCACCCCCGATCCCATGCGCGGTCGGGTGGCGGCGGTCTCCACCCTGTTCATCAGCGCCTCCAACGAACTGGGCGAATTCGAGAGCGGCGTCGCGGCCCGTTTCCTGGGCGCGGTCGGGGCGACGGTGTTCGGCGGGGTCGGCGCCCTCATGGTGACCGGGCTGTGGGCGTGGCTGTTTCCAGCCTTGCGCAAGGCGGACCGGCTCGAATAAGTCGTCCCAAGCGAACGCCTGTTCGACACCTCGAGGGAGAGCGCGCCATGGGAATTCTGAACGGCAAGGTGGTTCTGGTCACCGGAGGTGGCAACGGCATTGGCCGCGACTGCGCCCTGATCGCGGCGCGGGAAGGCGCCAAGGTGGTGGTCAATGATCTCGGCGGCGGTCTCTCCGGCGGTGATGAAGGCTCGGCCGGTCCGGCCGAAATGGTGGCCCAGGAAATCCGCGCCGCCGGCGGCGAGGCAGTGTCCAATTCCGAAAGCGTCACCTCCCTGGAGGCGTGCCAGGGCATGCTCGACCTGGCCCTGGAGAGCTTCGGCGGCCTGCACGCGGTGATCAATCCGGCCGGCATCCTGCGCGACGGCATGTTCCACAAGATGAGCGAGGCGGATTGGGACAAGGTGATCGAGGTCCACCTGCGCGGCTCGTTCAACGTCTGCCGCGCCACGATCGAGCATTTCCGCAATCAGGAAGACGGCGCCTACATGCTCTACACCTCCACCTCCGGCATCCTGGGGAACATCGGCCAGACCAACTACGGGGCGGCCAAGATGGGCATCGCCGGCCTGTCGCGGATCATCGCGATGGAAGGGGCGGCCAGGAACGTGCGCTGCAACTGCATCGCCCCGGTGGCCTGGACGCGCATGACCCAGTCGGTGCCGGTCAAGGACGAGGCTCAGGCCGCGCGCCGGGCCCAGATGGCCAAGGACATCCGCCCTGACCAGCCGGCGAGGTTCTCGGTGGCGATGATCTCCGACGCCGCCAAGGGCGTCAGCGGGCAGATCTTCGGGGTCAGCGGCGAGAACATCATCCTCTACAGCCAGCCCCGGCCCATCGAGACCCTCGGCAAGGCCGAGGGCTGGACCATCGAGACCATTCTTTCCGAGGCGATCCCGAAGATGAAGGACAAGTTCTATCCCCTGACCCGCGCGCCGCTACCCGCCCCGCCGGCCCCGGCGACGGCGTCCTGAGCGTGGGACGGCTGGAGGGACGCGGAACCCTCATCACCGGCGCCGCCAGCGGCATCGGCCGGGCCACCGCCCGCCTGTTCGCCGCCGAGGGCGCCGCGGTGCTGGTCTTCGATCGCGCCGAGGCGGTGGAAGAGACCGCGGCGATGATCGCGGCCGACGGCGGCAAGGCCATCGCCGTGCGCGGCGACGCCGGCGCCGAGGCCGAGATCAAGGCGGCTATCGAGCGCGCGGCCAGGGAATTCGGCCGCCTGGACGCGGTCTACGCCAACGCCGGGGTGAGCGGCGGCATGACGCCCATGGAGCAGATCGACGAGCGGTTCTGGCAGGACCTGCTGCGGATCAACCTGATCGGGCCGTTCATGGCCATCAAGCACGCCAGTCCGATCATGCGGGCGGCCGGCCAAGGCTCGATCATCTGCACCGCCTCGGTGGCGGGAATCCGCTCCGGGGCCGGCGGCATTCCCTACAGCGCCAGCAAGGCCGGGGTGATCAGCCTGGTTAAGACCAGCGCCAATGTGCTCTACGGCTCCGGCGTGCGGGTCAACGCCATCTGTCCCGGCCTTATCGAAACCGGGATGACCGCGCCGATCTACCAGAGCGCCCGCGAACGGGGCACCGACGACAAGATCGGCCAGCTCAATCCCCTGCGGCGCGGCGGCGAGCCCAGCGAGATCGCCCACGCCGCCCTCTTCCTGGCCAGCGACGACTCCTCCTACGTCAACGGCCAGGCCATCGCCGTCGACGGCGGCCTCTCCAGTTCCCATCCGGTCGGCGCCCGCAAGGGGTAGGGCATCCAATGGCTGATCCGCATGATCAGCGGCTGGGCCTCAAACGAGAAAGCTGAACGAGGCGCTCCTGCTCAATCTGGCCGACGGCCGCCCATGAGTCTGATTGACCGCAGTTATAGTTAATCACCATCGCCCCGCTTCCTGCTGGGGGCAAAGCAACATTCTGCCGGAGCGGGTTGAGGAAGAGCAGATATTCACCTCCGATGTCATGCCTCGTTCCCACATTGAGATCGAATCCGCCGCTATTTCGCTCTGTAAAATAAGGGAAGTATCGCGGCGGATGACCCTTGAAGATCTTGATCGTCCGGAGACGGTACAGGGTCCATGTATCGCCGACATTCCGATCAATTGCCGAAACAACCCTCGCCTGAACTACCGCTTTCGAGTCTCGGAATTCTTGATCAAGGGTAGTCTTCGCGTATAATTTCCCGTCGTAGATGCAGAGCGCGTCAACCTGTGACGACAATGCTGCAAGCAGGGCAATCGCAGCTATCAAGGACTTTGGCCCGGTCATCGACAATCGATAGCGCGGGCTTGTCGGCCCGCAAAGTGCGGAAGGCGCCTCCGCCCGCGTGTTGACAGCCCGCGCCTTTGACGGTCCAGAGGCGCGATGGGCGATGAGGCGGACAGCACAGAGGAAAGCGTCGGCGTCATCGCCTTTCCGCCGGAAGCGCCGCTGCGTCTCGACTCCGGCGGCGAACTGAAGGGCCTGGAGATCGCCTACCGCACCTGGGGTAGTCTGAACGCCGATCGCTCGAACGCCGTTCTCGTCTGCCATGCCCTGACCCTCGACCAGCATGCGGCCGGCGCCCATCCGTTGACCGGCAAGCCCGGCTGGTGGACGCGGATCATCGGGCCCGGCCTGCCGCTCGATCCGGCCCGCCATTTCATCATCTGCTCCAACGTCGTGGGCGGCTGTATGGGCAGCACCGGGCCCTCGTCGATCAATTCCGCCACCGGCGAGCCCTGGGGCCTGACCTTTCCGGTGATCACCATCGCCGACATGGTCCGCGCCCAGGCCATGCTCGTCGAGGCGCTCGGCATCGAGCGCCTGTTCGCGGTCATCGGCGGCTCGATGGGCGGGATGCAGGTCCTGCAGTGGGCGGCGGACTA
>DASZKO010000067.1:0-1777 GCA_035605655.1 Caulobacteraceae bacterium
GGGCGTGAGCGAGTATTCGACTTTCGGCGGGATCTCCTTGAAGTCGACGCGCTCGATGATGCCGTCCGCCAACATCTCGCGCAGTTGCTGGATCAGCATCTTCTCGCTGACGCCTGAAACGAGCCGGCGCAGTTCGCCGAACCGGCGTTTCCCGGGCGCAAGGTGGAACAGGATCAGCGGCTTCCACTTCCCGCCGACGACCACCAGGGCGGCTTCCAAACCGCAGTTGAAGGGCGAGGAGGTCATCGACAGTCATCCATTCATGTCACTTACCGAAAGGTATGTACTGTTGACTTGAAAAGCAACCACCTACGTCTGTCCTACCAACCGGAACGGAAGCACCATGGGCAGGCTTGAAGGCAAGGTCGCGGTCATCACCGGCGGCAACAGCGGGATTGGCCTGGCCAGTGCGAGGCGGTTTGCGGCCGAGGGGGCCGAGGTCGTCATCACCGGTCGGCGACAACCGGAGTTGGACAAGGCCGTAGAAATCATTGGCGGCGACGTCCTCGCCGTCCAGGGCGACATCTCGAACCAGAGCGATCTCGATCGGCTGTTCGACACGGTGGGATCTGCGAAGGGTCGGATCGACGTCCTCTTCGCGAACGCTGGGCTGGGCGCCCGCGCGCCCCTGGGCATGATCTCAGAGGAAAGCTTCGACACGGTCTTCGGCGTCAACGTCAAAGGCACGCTGTTCACGGTGCAAAAAGCCCTGCCGCTGATGAAGGCCGGGGGATCGATCATCCTCACCGGCTCGACCACGGACGTCAAAGGGACCGCTGCGTTCAGCGTCTACAGCGCGTCCAACGCTGCGGTCCGGAATTTCGCCCGGAGTTGGGCTGTCGATCTCAAGAGCACAGGCATCAGGGTGAATGTGCTGACACCTGGCCCGACGGAAACACCCGGTTTGATGAACGGCCTCGCAAGAACCGGGATGCAGGAGAAGCTGGTGGCCGGCCTGATCGCCGAAATACCGCTGGGCCGGCTGGGCAATCCCGACGAGACGGCCGCCGTGGCCCTGTTCCTGGCGAGCGACGACAGCAGCTTCATGACCGGAAGCGAAGTGTTCGTCGATGGCGGTCAGGCGCAGATTTGAGCGCGCCTCTCAAACAAGAGCGGAGGAGACGGTGATGGCCGATGATGGGCGTATCGAGAGCGGAGCCGGCGGCGATGTCGCGGCGAACCCGGAGATTCGGCTCTGGCAAGATAGACCTCCGCCCAGCAGCCAGCCCGGCGTCGGACCGGAAACGACCTTCAGCAGTTCGGCGTTCAGCGGTCGCGAGACCACGTTTGTGCGCAATGTCTCCGACCCGACCCTTACCGTGTTCGCCCCCGACCCTGCCAAGGCCAACGGCGTCGGCGTCATCGTCTGTCCTGGCGGCGCCTGGCGCGTTCTGGCCTGGCAGCTCGAGGGGATCGATCCGGCGCGCTGGCTGGCGGCGCGCGGCTACACGGCCTTCCTGCTGAAATACCGGGTGCGGGGCACCCCGCCCGATCCGGTCGAATTCGCCGAAGCGAGCGCCAGGAGGCTCGGCGGCATGCCGACCATGATTCCCGGCGCCAAGGCGCCCCGTGCGATGGCCGATGGCATGCGCGACGAGACCCTCCCCCTCGCGCGGGAAGTCGCCGCCGACGATGGACGCCGCGCGGTCGAGATCGTCCGCGAGCAAGCCGTCAAGTGGGGGATCACACCGGACCGGATCGGCATGATCGGCTTTTCCGCCGGCGCCTTCCTGGCCGCCGACCTCGCCATGGAGCCGCGCGCAACGTCCTTGGCCTT
>DASZKO010000063.1:0-21231 GCA_035605655.1 Caulobacteraceae bacterium
GGTCAGCCGCTCCCTGGCGGCCTGCGAGGGCTCGATCCTGGTGGTCGACGCCAGCCAGGGCGTCGAGGCCCAGACCCTGGCCAATGTCTACCAGGCCCTCGACAACGATCACGAGATCGTCCCGGTGCTCAACAAGGTCGATCTGCCGGCCGCCGATCCGGCCCGGGTGCGCCAGCAGATCGAGGACGTGATCGGCATCGACGCCTCCGACGCCGTGGAGTGCTCGGCCAAGACGGGGTTCGGCGTCCATGACGTGCTCGAAGCCATCGTCAAGCGCCTGCCGCCCCCGGCGGGAGACGCCGACGCGCCGCTCAAGGCCCTTCTCGTCGACGCCTGGTATGACCCTTACCTCGGCGTGGTGGTGCTCGTGCGGGTGATCGACGGGCGCCTCACGCTCGGGGCTCAGGTCCGGATGATGCAGGCCCGCGCCGTCTACAAGGTGGACCGGATCGGCGTCTTCCAGCCCAAGGCCACCGAGGTCGCCGCCCTCGGCCCCGGCGAGATCGGCTTTCTCACCGCCCAGATCAAGGAGGTCGCCGACGCCGCGGTGGGCGACACCATCACCGACGAGCGGCGCCCCACGGCCACGCCTCTGCCCGGCTTCAAGCCGGTCCAGCCGGTGGTGTTCTGCGGCCTCTTCCCGGTCGACGCGGCCGACTTCGAGGACCTCCGCGCGGCGGTGGGCCGGCTGCGCCTCAACGACGCCAGCTTCAGCTATGAGATGGAGACCAGCGCCGCCCTCGGCTTCGGCTTCCGCTGCGGCTTCCTCGGCCTTTTGCATCTGGAGATCGTCCAGGAACGGCTGACCCGGGAGTTCAACCTCGACCTCATCGCCACCGCCCCCAGCGTCATCTACCGCATCGCCCTGACCAACGGCGAGGCGATGGAGTTGCACAATCCCGCCGACATGCCCGACGTGGTGCGGATTTCCAGCATCGCCGAGCCGTGGATCAAGGCGACCATCTTCACCCCCGACGAATACCTCGGGTCGGTGATCAAGCTGTGCCAGGACCGCCGCGGCGAGCAGCGGGAGCTGAGCTACGTCGGCTCGCGGGCCATGGTGGTCTACGACCTGCCCCTCAACGAGGTGGTGTTCGACTTCTACGACCGCCTCAAGAGCATCTCCAAGGGCTACGCCAGCTTCGACTACCAGATCGAGGATTATCGCGAGGGCGACCTCGTCAAGATGTCGATCCTGGTCAACGGCGAGCCGGTCGACGCCCTGTCCATGCTGGTCCACCGGGCGCGGGCCGAGGTGCGCGGCCGCGGCATGGTCGAAAAAATGAAGGAACTGATCCCGCCGCACCTGTTCACCATCCCCATCCAGGCGGCGATCGGCGGCAAGATCATCGCCCGCGAGACGGTCCGGGCCCTGCGCAAGGACGTCACCGCCAAATGCTACGGCGGCGACGCCACCCGCAAACGCAAGCTCCTCGACAAGCAGAAGGAGGGGAAGAAGCGGCTGCGCCAGTTCGGCAAGGTCGAGATCCCCCAGGAAGCCTTCATCGCCGCCCTCAAGATGGACGCGGACTGAAGCGCGCGCGGCCGGCGCGGGGGGAAGAAAAGGAACGCCTCAGACTCTGACTTCCTGCGTCGCCCAGCTCGGGCGGACTCCGGCGAACGCTAGGGCGACGAATAGCGCCACGAGAGGGATCGCGGCGTCCAGCCAGATCAGGTTGGGCGTCGCCTGGGTGAAGAGGGCCGGGACGCCGCGGAAAACGTCGTTGGCCGAGACCAAGATCACGGCCCCGAAAACATTGTTGACCACATGCAGGCCGAAGGTGAAGGCGATCGATCCGGTGCGGATGGCGATGAGGGCGGTCACCGTGCCGAACGCCGCCGCGTTGGCGGCCTGAGGCCAGCCGTTGGGAATATGCAGGGCGGCGAAAAGCAGGCCGCTGATCACGGCGCTGACCAGGGGCCGGCGGGTGGCCAGGAAAAGACCCTGGGTGACATAGCCGCGGAAGATGAACTCCTCGGTGAAGGTCTGGACGATCAGGCAAGGGATCGCCCACAGCGCCAGGGTGAGCGTGGCGGAGCCGGCGGTGAAGCTGAAACCGCGCGGCTCGATGACATAGTCGGCGGCGCCGGCCAGGATGCAGGCGGCGAGCCAGATCGCCGCCCCCCGGCCCGTCAGGCGCCAATCCCATGGGCCGGTGATGTCGCCGAAGCGCTTGCCGTGGATGAGGCGGATCGCGACGGCGAACGCGGCGAGCAAGCTTCCGAAAAGCACCGCCGTGCCGCCGAAAAAGAGAGCGATGTCGGTTGGCGCCGTGAGGCCACGGGCCAGGCGCATCGGGTCCAGCCGGGCGAGGATGAGGACGACGAACCCCGCCACGATGGCGACGACCCAGACCACCACGGCCAAGACGGTCGCCACGAGGTAGCGCCACCACGCGGTCCGGCCGCGCGCCGCCATATCGAGAAAGGTCGTCATTCCAAGGCGCCCCCGGATTCGTCCGCTCCAGACTAGCCGAGTGGCGGCCAGTCTAGAAGAAGTGCAAGCCGGCGGCCGGCAGCAGATGGGCCAGTTCGGCGGGCGCCACCACCAGCCACAGGCCGAGGGCCAGACTGTAGAGGCCGGCCAGCACCGGCCGGCCGCCGCGCAGATTGTATACCACCCCCGCCGTCAGGGGGCCGGAAATGGGGCCCAGGGCGAAGAACGGCGCCAGGCGCCGGACCCGCTCGTTTCCGAATATCGCCTTGAGTTTGGAAGGTCGGGGCCGGTCCATCTGTCTTCACCTGACTTGGGCCCCACGGGAAGCCTAACCGCCAAGGTGGCGAGGTCGTTCCCGCTCTGACAAAATCGTGTCCGCCCTTCCGCGACCAAGAGTCGCGTGGAGCGCGCGCCGGCTTGCCAGGGCCGGATGAAGGGCCTAGCGCCGCCGAAGCGGCGTCCTTGGGTGACGTCGTGGAGCAGCCATGGCCAAGCTGGACTGGAGCCTTCCGCTCCCCGAAAAGACGGAGCGCCGCCTCGCCCGGCTGGCCGACCTGGGCGAGCGAACCTTTTCGGTCGTCCTTTTCGCGGGACTGGTGGTGCGGGTCGTGGCCGACATCGCTCAGCGCCCCGGCGACGGCGCGATCCTGCTGTCCGAGGGAATGGTCGTCCTCTTCATGCTCCTGCGCCGGCGACCGCTGACGGTGTCCACCCGGCCGCTCGACTGGCTCGCCGCCCTGCTGGGCACGGCCGCTCCGATGCTGATCAGGCCCGGCGGCCACGCGTTGGCCCCGCCGGCCATCGGCCTCGGCCTGATCCTCACCGGTTTCGGCCTGGCCATGTGGGGCAAGCTCACCTTGCGGCGAAGCTTCGGACTGGCGGCGGCCAACCGCGGCGTGGTCCAATCCGGGGCCTACAATGTCGTCCGCCATCCGATCTACGCCGGATACCTGCTGACCTACATCGGCTTCCTGCTGAACAATCCGACCCCCTGGAATGCGGCCCTGTACGGCATTACCCTGGGCCTGATCATCGTTCGCATCGGGGCCGAGGAGACCGTGCTGCGCCTCGACCCACGCTACGCGGCCTTCATGACCCGGGTGCGCTACCGCGTCGCGCCGGGGCTTTATTAGGGAGAGCGGAGGGTGGCGCCGTTCCTTTTCCTCGCCCTGACGAGCGCCCTCGTCGCCGGCCTGCTGGCCCTCGAGCGGCTGTGGCCGGGCGCCGCCCAGCGGGGCGAGTGGGCGAACAACGTGGCCGCCTTCGTCCTCACCATGCTCGGCCACATGATCCAGGGCGTATTTCCCGCCGTGGTGGTCGCCGGCCTCGTCGCCGCCGCCGGCGGCGGCCTCGTCGACCTCTCGGCCATGCCCCTGGCCCTCGGGGCGGCCATCTGGCTGGTGGCCATGGACCTGGGGGAATACCTCTTTCACCGCGCCCAGCACGCCATCCCCTGGCTGTGGGCGATGCATTCCCTCCATCACAGCGACCGGGGCCTTGGCGTGCTGACCGCCCAGCGCCACTTCTGGCTCGAGCCGGCCTTGAAATCGGTGTCGATCTGGCTGGCCGTGGCCCTCGTCTTCAAGGCCGATGCGGCGATCCTCGCCATCTATTCCTCGATCAGCCTTTACCACTTCGCGATCCACGCCAATCTGCGCCTGGGCTTCGGCCCGTTCGCCTGGCTGCTCAACTCACCGCAATATCACCGCCTCCACCATTCCCGCGAAGCGCGCCACTACAACGCCAACTACGCCGCCCTGCTGCCGATCTTCGATATCCTCACCGGAGCCTATCGCCGGCCCGGGCCGGGCGAGTTTCCCGCCTCCGGACTCGAGGAGGTGGTCGTTTCGCCGCTGGACATGGTGACCTGGCCTATACGCAAGATGGCGCGCCGGACGATCACCGCCTAGGCTTGGCGGCTTGAACATCCTTCTCATCACCCTCGATCAGCTGCGCGGCGACGCCCTGGGGGTTGCCGGCCACCCGATCGTCAGAACGCCTCACCTCGATCGCCTGGCGGGCGAAGGAGTCCGCTGCGCCCGCCACTACAGCCAGGCCGCGCCGTGCGGTCCAGGGCGCGCCAGCCTCTACACCGGCCTCTACCAGCTCAATCACCGGGTGGTGGCCAACGGCACGCCCCTGGATCGGCGCTTCGACAACATCGCCTGGGCGGCCCGCCGGGCCGGCTATGTCCCGACCCTGTTCGGCTACACCGACCAGGCGATCGATCCGCGCGAAGCCGCTGGCCCGGGCGATCCGCGGCTTTCCTCCTACGAGGACGTGCTGCCGGGCTTCGAGGCGGCGCTCTACTGGCCGTTCGGGCGGATGGACGCGTGGATCGAGTGGCTGCGCGACAAGGGTCATGATGTTCCGTTCGGGAACGCGGCGGCCCTGACGGGCGAGCCGGACCGCCCCGAGGCGCACAGCCACTCGGCCTTCGTCGCCGGGGCTCTGATCGACTGGATCGGACGTCAGGAGGGGCCGTGGTTCGCCCATCTGAGTCAGCTGCGTCCGCACCCGCCGTACGCCGCCGCCGGGCGCTTCGCGGCCATGTACCGGCCCGACGACATGCCGGGCCCCATCGCGCCGGCGGAAACACGCCACCGGCTCCATGATGGCCTGCTCCGCGCCCGCGAACTGGCCGCCCCCGCCGAGGCGGGCGCCATGCGCCATCTCATGGCCCAGTATTTCGGGATGATCAGCGAGGTCGACGACCAGCTCGGTCGCGTGTGGGCCGCGCTCGAGGCTCACGGTCAGTGGGACGACACCTTCATCCTCGTCACGGCCGATCACGGCGAGCAGCTGGGCGACCACGGCCTCATCCAGAAAGGCGGCTGGTTCGAGGCGAGCTACCACATCCCCTGCCTCATCCGCGATCCGCGGCCGGGCGCGCGGCGCGGCGCGGTGATCGAGGCCTTCACCGAAAACGTCGATGTGTTCCCGACCTTGGCCGAGGCCATGGGCCTGGACATTCCGGCCCAATGCGACGGGGCCTCGCTGGCCCCGTTGATGGGCGGCGAAACCCCGCCCTGGTGGCGCGACGCGGCGCACTGGGAATTCGACTGGCGCGCCGGCGCCATCTCCGCCGGCCGCCCAGAACCGGAACCGGGCGACCGCCGGCGCGAGAGCCGCAACCTCGCCGTCCTGCGCCGCGACGACGCCGCCTATGTCCATTTCGGCGACGGGACGTTCCTGGCCTTCGACCTCGCCGCCGATCCGACCTGGCGCCGCGAAATCACCGACCCGGCCAGAGTGCTCGACCTCGCCCAGGCCCAGCTCGGCTGGCGGGCCCGTCACGCTGATCGCACCCTGACTGGAATGTTGACCGAGAACGGCGGGACCGGTCGCTGGCCGCCCATGCCGGAGGAATGGGGATGAGCGAATTCAACGGCCTCGGTGTCCACCTCGGCAATCTGTCGCGGCTTTCGAAGGCCCGGACCCGTTCGATCAGCCCGGAAAACCCCACCGGCGAGAAGAGCGGCGGGGCGCGGTCCGTCGACGGGCCGGCCGCCAATGCCGCCCGCGGCCTTGGGCAGGGCTGGAAGGTCTCGCCCTACATCGTCATCGAGCCCGGCCAACGGGCTACGCTCGCCGATATCCAAGGGTCGGGGGCCATCCACCAGATCTGGATGACCCTGGCCGGCGGCAAGTGGCGCCACGCCATCCTCCGCGCCTGGTGGGACGACCAGGCCCAGGCCTCCGTCGAATGTCCGACCGGCGATTTCTTCGCCTGCGGCTGGGAGCGGTTCGCCCAGGTCTCGTCCCTGGCGGTGTGCGTCAATCCGGCCCGGGCCTTCAACAGCTATTGGGAGATGCCGTTTCGCCGCCGGGCTCGCCTGGAGATGGAGAACCTCGGTCCCGAGCGGCTCATCGTCTATTTTCAGATCAATTACGTCCTCACCGACGTGCCGCCCGACGCGGCCTATTTCCACGCCCAGTTCCGGCGGACCAATCCGGTCCCCTATGGCGAGCCGGTGAGGTTGCTCGACGGGGTGGCCGGGTCCGGCCAGTACGTGGGGACCTACCTCGCCTGGGGGGTGAACAATTCCGGCTGGTGGGGCGAGGGCGAGATCAAGTTCTTTCTCGACGGCGACGACGATTTCCCGACCCTCTGCGGGACCGGGACGGAGGACTACTTCTGCGGGGCCTACAACTTCGATCCGGGCATCGTCGAACGCGGCCGACCCGGCGGCTACCAGGAGTTCACCACCGCCTACGCCGGCCTTCCCCAGGTCATCCGCCCCGACGGCCTCTATGCCTCCCAGCAGCGCTTCGGGATGTACCGCTGGCACATTCCCGATCCGATCCGATTCGAAAGCGACCTGAGGGTGACGATCCAGGCGCTCGGCTGGCGCACCGACAAGGACCGCCGCTACCTGCCCCTGCAGGACGACATCGCCTCCACCGTCTTCTGGTACCAGACCCTGCCGACCGCCCCCTTCCCGCCCCTCCCGGACAAGGACGCGCTGGAAGTGATCTAGGAACGTCCATCCCCTTGCCCCCAACCCCACCGTCATAGCCGACCGTTAGTGTCGGCTACCTATTGAGCGCCAATGCTGGAGTGGCCGCGCGAGCGCGGCCAGCGCGCCTTGCCGCCCACCCGCGCCGGCCCGATGGCGGCTCATGCCGCACGGCCCGTTCATCGCCATCTACGGGCGGGATAATCCGAGAGTGGCAGGTCTCCTTCCCCAACTCACCTACTAGGCCGGCCCCTCGCGCCGCGAGCGGCCGCGCCGGGCGCGGCCGCGGCAGGGTTCGCGCCCAATAGGTAGCCGACACTCACGGTCGGCTATGACGGTCGGGGTGGGTGTGCAATCCCGTAGCCCGGCGGGAGTATGGGCGCCCGGCGAGATGTGTGAAACCCCTGGCCGATGCGGGGGGAAGAGAACGATCAACTCTCTTCCCCCTTCACAACGGGGAAGTCCCCGGGCGCATCGAAGCCCTGGCGCCTTGATGGGAGCGCTTCTATGCAGGAGGTCAAGGGCGGCGAGGGCGAGGCCGCGTCAGGAGCGCAGATGGCCATCAGCGAGACGGTGAACCCGCCAGCCGCGGAAATCGCCCAAGCCGACGCCGGCCACGCCCAACGCGCCGGCCGGCTGGGACGCGGGTTGCTGGGAGTCTACGCCTCCGGGGCCCTGGTCGAAACGACGATCAATTTCGCCCTGACCAATTTCCTTCTCTTTTACCTGACCATCGTCTGCGGCCTGTCCGGCACCTTGGCCGGAGCGGTGGGCCTCATTTCCCTGGCCATCGACGCCTGCATCGATCCCCTGATCGGCTCCCTGTCGGACAACCTGCGCTCGCCGCTCGGCCGGCGCCATCCGTTCCTGATCGGAGCCAGCGTCCCGGCCGGCCTCGCCCTGGTGCTGATCTTCTCGATCCCGACCGGGATGACCGGGGTGGGCCTCTTCGCCTACGCCACCGTGCTGTCGCTCGCCCTGCGCTTTGGCCTGTCGGCCTTCCAGGTGCCCTACTACGCCTTGGGCGCCGAGCTCTCGGAAGACTACGTCGAGCGCTCGACGATCGTCGCCTTCCGCCTGGGTCTGGCCGTGCTCGGCACCCTGGCGGCGACCATCCTAAGCTACCGGATCTTCCTGGCCGGCCCTGGCGGCACCCTGCATCGGGCGGCCTACACGCCGATGGCCTGGTGCTTCGCGGCGATCATCATGGCGTCGGGTCTGGTGGCGGGGATCGGCACGCTCGGCGCCCGTAGTCGCCTGCACGGACCGCCGCCGCCGGGCCCGGGCGCGGCGCGCCGGTTCTTCGCCGAGCTCGGCGAGATCTTCCGCAACCGCTCGTTCCGCGTGCTCTTCGCCTCCCTGCTGCTGTTTTTCGTCGCCCAAGGGGTGGCCGGGCCCCTGACGCTGCATGCCAACACCTATTTCTGGCTGATCTCGACCAAGCAGATCGGCGATCTGACGCTCATCTACACGGCGGGCCTGGCCGGCGGGATCGTCCTCACGGGCCTGGCCGCCCGCAAGCTCGAAAAGCGCACCCTGGTCCTGACGGGCCTCACCTTCTTCATTCTCGCCGGGCTCGTCCCGGCGCCGCTGCGCGTGGCCGGCCTGCTCGCCTCCCCGGCCTCGGTGATGGCGACCCTGACCGTCGCCGTGATCTTCCTGGGCGTCGGGGTGAGCTTCGCGGTCATCGGCTTCCAGTCGATGATGGCCGACGCCGCCGACGAGCATGAGCACCTGTTCGGCGCCCGCCGCGAGGGGCTCTACTTCGCCGGCATCAACTTCTCGGCCAAGACCTCGAGCGGCCTGGGGGTGCTGATCGCCGGCATCGTGCTCGACCTGATCGGCTTTCCCCACGGCCTCGCCGGCGCCACCCATGCCCATCTGGCCCGCCATACGGTCGTCAGCCTGGGTTTGATCTACGGCCCGGGGGCGGCGACCGTCTCGATGACCGCCATGGCCATCCTGCTGGGCTACAAGCTCGACAAGGCCAGGCATACCGAGATTCTCCGCGCCCTCGGCCGCGCCCCGGCGGAGATGGCATGAGGCTCGCCGATCCGGATCTGCTGCGCGCCGACGCCTACATCGGGGGGGCTTGGCGCGCCGCGGCGAGCGGCAAGCGTTTCGCGGTCACCAATCCCGCCACCGGCGAGGTGATCGCCGAGGTCGCCGACCTCGCCGCGGGTGACGCCCGCGGCGCCATCGAGGCCGCGGCCGCCGCCCAGGGGCCGTGGGCCGCCCTCACCGCCAAGGCGCGCGCCGCCCTGATGATGGCCTGGCACGGCCTGATCATGGCCGCCCGCGAGGACCTCGCCCGCCTGATGACCGCCGAACAGGGCAAGCCGCTGGCCGAGACTCGCGGCGAGGTGACCTACGGGGCCAGCTTCATCGAGTGGTTCGCCGAGGAGGGCAAACGGGCCTATGGCGATGTCATTCCCCAGCACGCCGACGGCAAGCGGATCCTGGTGCTCAAGCAGCCGGTGGGGGTCGCCGCCGCCATCACCCCGTGGAACTTCCCCAACGCCATGATCACCCGCAAGGCCGGCCCGGCGCTCGCCGCCGGCTGCGCCTTCGTGATCAAGCCGCCCCAGGAGACTCCGCTCTCGGCCCTGGCCCTGGCCGAGCTCGCCCATCGCGCCGGCATTCCGCCGGGCGTCTTCAACGTCGTTCCCACGACGGCGTCGGCGGACGTGGGCGGCGAACTGACCTCCAATCCCCTGGTCCGGAAGTTCTCCTTCACCGGCTCGACCGAGGTCGGGCGCGCCCTGATGGCCCAGTGCGCCACGACCGTGAAGAAGATCTCCCTCGAGCTGGGCGGCAACGCCCCCTTCATCGTCTTCGACGACGCCGATCTCGACGCGGCCGTGGAAGGGGCCCTGGCCTCGAAGTACCGCAACATGGGCCAGACCTGCGTGTGCGCCAATCGCTTCCTGGTGCACGCCCCGGTGTTCGACGCCTTTGCCGAGAAACTGTCGGCGCGGGTCGCGAAGATGAAGGTCGGGAACGGCGCCGAGGACGGCGTGGTCCAGGGCCCGCTGATCAACGAAAAGGCCGTCCTCAAGGTCGAGCAGCTGATCGCCGACGCCCTGGCCAAGGGGGCGGAAGTGACCACCGGCGGCCATCGCCACGCCCTGGGCGGAACCTGGTTCGAGCCCACCGTGATCACCGGCGTCACGACCGAGATGGCCATGTTCGACGAGGAGATCTTCGGCCCCGTGGCCAGCCTCACCCGCTTCGAGGACGAGGCCGAGGCGGTGCGCCTGGCCAACGCCACCATCTATGGCCTGGCCTCCTATTTCTACGCCCGCGACCTCGGCCGGGTGATGAGGGTCGCCGAGGCGCTCGAATACGGCATGGTGGCGGTCAACGATGGCCTGCTCTCCACAGAGGTCGCCCCGTTCGGTGGCGTCAAGCAATCCGGCCTCGGCCGAGAAGGCTCGAAATATGGCCTCGATGAGTATCTCGAAGCCAAATACGTCCTCCTCGGCGGCCTCTGACTGGGATCCTCCTCCGCGAAACGGGTGAGGATTTGGGGAAGAAAAGCGCGCTACGCCGCCTCGCCGCGTTCCATCGGCAAACCCCGCTCGCGCCAGTCCTTCATGCCGCCGTCGAGGGCGGCGGCGCGCTGGAACCCCAGGGTCCGCAGGGTGGCCGCGGCCAGGGTCGAGACCCGGCCGACCTCGCAGCAGGTGAGGATGCGGGCGGTCGGGTCGGGCAGCTCCTCGTTGACCCTCAGCTCGAGCTGGCCGCGCGGCAGGTGGCGGGCCCCGGGGATGTGCCCGGCCAGCCAGGCGTCCTTCTCGCGAACGTCCAGCAGGATGAGGCCCAGCTCGCCGCCCTCGACCCGCGCCGCCAGCTCGTCCAGGCTGATGAAGGGGACCTGGGCGGCGGCCTCGGCGAGCAGCTGATCGATGGTCTTGCCGCCGCTCATGTTGGTTCTCAGCGCCTCGGTGAGGTGGGCCGGGGCCGAGAGGTTGAGGCAGCGCATCATCTCGACGAACGCCGACCGCTCGCGCTTGGCCAGGCGCGGATTGGAGGCGATCTCCGCGCCGATCGTCGAGGAGGCGCGGCCCTTGTAGTCGTGGGCCGGGTAGACCTGCGTGGCCGGGTCCAGCTTCAGCACCACATCGAACAGGCTGTCGAAAAGGGCGTCGGGATCGCCGGTGGGCAGGTCGGTGCGCCCGGTGCCGCCGATCAGCAGGGTGTCGCCGGTGAACACCCGGTTTCCGGCCAGGATGCACATGGAATCGCGGGTGTGGCCGGGGGTGTGCAGGGCCTTGAGCCGCAGGCCGCCGACCATCAGCTGGTCGCCGTCCTCGAGACGAAGGTCGGCGTAGGGGGCGGGACTCAGGCGATGGGTCACCACCTGGGCCCCCAGCAGCCGGCCGAGCTCCCGGGTCCCGGAAAAGTGATCGGCGTGGGTGTGGCTGTCGATGACGTAGCGGACCCTCAGGCCCTCCCGGGCGGCCAGCCCGACATAGCGGTCGATCTGGTGCATTTCGGGGTCGATCAGCACGGCGCACCGCTTCTCGGCGCAGCCCACGAGGTAGGACTGACAGCCGCCGGTGGCGATCTGTTCGAAGATCATGGCCCTCCTCCGCGGCGATGCCGCGGGGCGCACTATAGCCCTCTAGTCCCAGCCTCCTACCTGATTTCCTCCCTCCCCTTCTCATGGGGAGGGTGGATCGACCGCAGGTCGAGACGGGTGGGGTCCGCGCCGCCACCCCATCCGGCCCTTCGGGCCACCTTCCCCATCCAGGGGAAGGAGGACTAGACAGATTTCGGTCACACTGGAGAGGCGATCACGCCGGCTGGTACGCCCCCACCCCCGTCCGCCAGAGCAGGAAGGCGTAGGTGTCCACCGCTTCGCGGTCCTGTTGCGCCCGGGTCGAGCCGATGCCGTGGCCGGCGTCGAAATCCACCCGCAGCAGAACCGGCTTCCCAGAACTCGTCGCCGCCTGGAGGCGGGCGGTCATCTTGCCGACATGGAAGGGGGCGACCCGCGGGTCGGTGATCCCGGTGGTCAGCAGCACCGCCGGATAGGGCGCCCCGTCCTTCACGGCCTGATAGCTGTCGATGGACTTGAGCGCCGCGTAACCGGCCTTCTGGGAGATCGCCCCCCACTCCGGCTCCTCACCATAGCTGTTCTGCTCGGCGACGTAGCGCAGGGGATTGGACCAGCCGACGCCGTCGATCACCGCGGCGAAGAGGTCCGGCCGCTCGGTCATCGCCCGTCCGACCGTGATCCCTCCGGCCGAGCGCCCGCCGATCGCCAGCCGCTCCGGCGCCGTCCAGCCCTTGGCGCAGATCTCCTCGCAGACCGCGATCAGATCGCGCCAGGTGTTGGGCTTGTTGGTGAGCTGGCCGGCCTTGTGCCACTCGCGGCCGTATTCGCCGCCTCCCCTCACATTGGCGTAGCCGACGATGAACCCGGCATCGATGAGGGCCAGGGCGCGGCCGGCGAAGTTCGGGGTGTAGGCCGCCGCGCCGTAGGAGCCGTAGGCCGAGATCCACGCCGGGCTCGATCCGTCGCGGCGAAGCCCTTTGCGGTAAATCAGGCTGTAGGGAATCTCGACCCCGTCCTTGGCGGTGGCGAAGGCGCGCACCGTCTCGTAGGCGCTCACATCCATGGCCGGGGCCGGGGTGATCCCGGTGTCGGCCACCTTCAGGGTCTCGTCGACCCGCCAGACCGCCGTCGGCGTCAGCCAGCCGGCGTAGGAGAACAGGGCCCCCGCCTCGCCGGGCGTCGCGGCGATGAAGCCGATCGTACCGTCGAACGGCAGGGCCACCTCGGTGACTTTGCCATCCGCGCCCAACCTGCGAAGGCGGCTCACCCCGCCGTCCATCATCCGCAGATAAAGGCCGTCCCTGGCCCGCGCGATGCCCTCGATGACAACCGGGCCTTGGGGGACCACCTCCTTGGCGCCGGCCAGGGATGGCGCGTCGGCGGAAGTCGTCAGGATCCGGCCGCGCGGCGAGCCTTTGTTGGCCAGGAGATAAAGCGTGTCGCCATCGACCTCGATGTCGGTGATCTCGTCCTCGAAGCCGGCGATGGGCAGCCATCGGGCCTTGCCGCGAACCGCATCGTCTATGGGGGCGATGAAGAGCCGGGTCTCGGGGCGAACATCGCCGAGCAACAGGACGGCGTGGCGGGCCCCTGGAAATGTGGCGATTTCGGGCGCCTGGATCTTCTCGTAGTCGACCCCGGCCACCAGGCCGCGCCTCATCAGGATCGGGTCGCTCGCCGGGTCGGTCCCCAGGCGGTGGAAACGAGCCTGGCTGTCGAGATAGCGCTCGGGCGTGTCCACCGCGCCGGTGAGCTGGTTGTAGAAGAAACCCGACCCGTCATCGAGCCATTGCGGGTTGGCGCCCTCGGTGTTGGCGATGCGCTCGGGCAGGTCGGCGCCGTCGGCCACCGCCAGGATGTGCAGGATCGAATCCTCGCTGCCGTCCTTGGAAAGACCATAGACGACGTGGCTTCCATCGCGCGAGGCCCGCCACCAGTCGAGGGAGACGTGGCCGGCCCCGGCCGCCTTGAGCCCGGTCGGGTCGATGAGCACCCGATCGGCCCCGCCTTCGCGCACGAAAAGCTTGAAGTTATCCGCCCCCGCCGGACGCTGCTGGAAGAACAGCCTGCCGCCGGCCCGCTGCACCCTGGCGGTGAGGGCGACGTCGCCGGAGAGGGCGCCGATCCGCCGTTCGAGCCCCGCCCGCCCCGGGATGGCGTCGAGCAGGGCGCGAGCGTGAGCATTCTGGCCCTTGAGATAAGGCAGCCAGTCCGGATCCTTGTCGTTCTCCATCCAGCGATAGGGATCGCGCAGGGTCTCACCGAAGTAGGTGTCCTCTACCACGGCCACGCGAGCCACCGGCGCGGCGGGAACGCTCGCCGCCCAGACCTTTGCTGTCGTCATCGCTACCCCCAGCACCCCGCCGCATCCGGCGAGCAGAGTTCTCCGATCGAGCTTCATCGTCCGCTCCCGGGGTCTCGAGGGCGACTAGACGCGGGGAGGCCGACAATTTCAAGCCGGGGATTCACGCATCTCGCCAGCCGCCCATACCCCCGCCGGGCTACGGGATTGCCCACAATTGATTCCGCGACTTCATCCCCATCCCAACCGTCATAGCCGACCGTCAGTGTCGGCTACCTATTGGGCGCGAACCCTGCCGCGGCCGCCCCGCGCGGCTGCTCACAGCGCGAGGGGCGGGCCTAGGTGAGTTGGGGTGCAACTGCGGATTATCCCGCTCGTGGACGGCGATGAACGGGCCGTACGGCGTGAGCCGCCATCGGGCCGGCGTGTAGCCGACACTGGAGGTCGGCTATGACGCTGGGGTTGGGGGATGCGCGAATCAGATTCGTGAACCCCGCAGCCCGCCAGCAGAGGTCTCCAGCGATTTCAAGCCGATCAGCGGCCTGGGTGGAGGGTCAGTTCGCCCACGCCGGCGGCGATATTGATGCCGCTCGTGCCTTCGACACTGACCGGTTGCAAGGTGAAGCTGCGGTTGAAGCCGCCGACGAGGGCGTTGGCCGCCACCCCTACCCCGACCGCCGCGCCGGCCGTCACGCCGCCGTAGTGGCCGCCCAGGGAGCCTGGCCGCATGTCACTGGTGGCCGCGAAGACCGACCACACCAGGGTGCCGGCGCTCTGGTAGCCGATATCGACGCCCAGCTTGGAGATCTTGCCGGTGTAGTGCTCGTTGCGGCCCTCGCCGCGGAAGACGCAGTTCACGGCGTGCGAGCCGCCGATGACATAGCCCCAACCGCCGCTCTCGTTGCAGGTCAGGGTGCCGACCTTGACCCCGCCGGGATCGGCGGCGGCCACCAGAGGCGCCGCGGCCGTGCCGGCCACAAGCGCCGCGCAAAGGAAAACCCGTTTCATTTTCCGACACCTCCCGTGTGCACCCCCCGAAGGAGTGAAAACGTGTGGGCGTGAGCGTCGGTTCCCGGCGAGCTTTGGCCCCTCAGGGACCGGTCGGCGCGATGGGGCCGGTGATGATCCAGGCCGACGGCTCGTTGCGGGCATAGGCCCATAGCCAGTTCAGGGCCACCGCCAGGCGGCTGCGCGTCCCGATCAGGAAATAGATGTGGGCCACGCCCCACAGCCACCACGCGAGCGGTCCCTTCAGCTTGATCCGGCCGAAATCGATGATCGCCCGATTGCGCCCGATCGTGGCCAGGCTGCCTTCGTGGCGATAGCGGAAGGGCGGCGGAGGCGGTGCGCCGGCCAGGCGGGCGCGCAGGACCTTGGCCACATAGGCGCCCTGTTGCTTGGCCGCCGGGGCGAGGCCGGGGACGAAGCCCGATCCCTGCCAGGCGACCAGGGCGGTGTCGCCGATGACGAAAACCTGCGGCAGGCCGGGCGCCGAAAGATCCGGCTCGGCCAGCGAACGTCCGGCCCGATCGCCGGCCAGGCCCAGCCAGCGAGCGGCGCCCGACGCCTCGATCCCGGCCGCCCACAGCACCGTCCGGGCGGGGATCGCCGCGGTGGAGGTGGTGACTCCGTCCGCGTCGCAATGGGTCACCGCCTCGCCGACCCGCACTTCCACCCCCAGCTCGATGAGGGCCTTGTGGGCGTATGCCGCCAGCGAAGGATCGAAGGCCGGCAGGATGCGCGCGCCGGCTTCGATGAGCAGCACCCGCGCCCGGCGCGTATCGATGCCGCGGTACTCGGCCGGCAAGTGAGTGCGGGCCAGCTCGGCGATCGTGCCGGCCAGCTCCACTCCGGTGGGGCCGGCCCCGACGATGACGAAGGTGAGCAGGGCCTCCACGTCGTCGCCGCCCGCCTCGGCGCGTTCGAAGGCCAGCAGAATTCGCCGGCGGATGTGAGTGGCGTCCTCGAGGGTCTTCAGCCCCGGGGCGACCGGGATCCAGTCATCGTGGCCGAAATAGGCGTGGGTGGCGCCGGTCGCCAGGACCAGGGTGTCGTAGTCGAGGCGGCGGCCGCTGGAGAGCATCACCCGCCGCGCCGCCAAATCCACTCCGGTGACCTCGGCGAGCCAGGTGGTGACGTAGGGCAGATCGCGAACCAGGTGGCGGATAGGCCAGGCGACCTGCGAGGGCGGCAGGATCGAGGTCGCCGCCTGATAGAGCAGGGGCTGAAAGATGTGGTGGTTTCGCTTGTCGATGAGGTGGATGGCGAGGCCGCCGACATCCCTGAGACCTTTGACCAGCTGAAGCCCGGCGAATCCGGCCCCCACCACCACCAGGCGGTGATCGTCGCCACCCGCGCCTGGCGCAAGCCGGTTCAGGCGAACCGCTCGACCCAGGTGGCGAAGGCTTCGGCGAAGGTGGTCAGGAACTTGCGTGTTCCCTCATCGATCAGGACGCCCTCATCGTCGAACCGGGCCGCCGCGCCGCCGATGTAGGCCTCCGGCTGCTGCATGGTCGGGACGTTCAGGAAGACCAGCGACTGGCGCAGGTGATGGTTGGCCCCGAACGCGCCGGGCGCCCCGGGCGAAACGCTCACCACGCCGCCCGGCTTGCCGTTGAAGACGCTCTGTCCGTAGGGCCGGGAGCCGACGTCGATGGCATTCTTCAGGCCGCCCGGAACGGAGCGATTGTACTCGGGGGTGACGAACAGCAGGCCGTCGGCCGGCCGCACCTGGTCGCGGAAGCGGATCCACGGCGCGGGGCGGGCGCCCTCGACGTCGTCATCCTCGTTGTAGAGGGGCAGGTCGGCGATCTCGACGACGTAGAGGCTGAGGGACGGCGGGGCGACGGACATCAAGGCCTTGGCCGTCATCCGGTTGAAGGAGCCGGCGCGTAAGCTGCCGACCAGCATGGCGATCTTCCTGGCCATTTCTACCCTCCGTCGAGACGGCGGGAGGCTACACGACCACCGCCAAATGCGAAAACGGCGCCCCGCGAGGATCAGGGGGCGCCGCTTCCGTCAGAGAGACAGATCAGGGTCGGCTACTTGTGGCAGACCTTGTCCATCGGGATGCAGGCGTCGCCGCACGGCTTGCCCTTCTTGCACTTGTCCGGCCCGGTGTGGGCCTTGGCGGCCATCTTCGCGGGCTTGGCGGCCTTGGCGGCCTTGGCCGCGGGCGCGGCGGTTGCGGCGGGCGCGGCGCCCGTCGGGCAGGCGATGAACTTGCCCTTGGCGTCCTTGCACTTGGCCGAGGCCGGCAGCTGGGCCGTCGCCTTTTTCGCCGTCTTGGTCTCTTTCTTGGCTTCCTTCTTTGTGACCTTGGCCGGCGCCGGAGCGGCGGCCGCGGCCGGGCAGGCGGCGAACTTGCCGTTGGCGTCCTTGCAGGTCTTGGCGTCGGCCGCGGAGGCGAACGCCAGCGCCGCGATCGCGGCCACAATCATCAAACGCATGAGCAGTCCCCTCCGTGAAGTGATCCCGGCACATTGACCGGTATTCGTAAATTGGCAAGAGCGTGGCAAGTCGATGCGGGCGGGAAGTACAGCCGACGGGGATCGGAGACTCCACGCCCGCGCGTCCCTCCCCCCATCCCGGCCTTCGGCCGTACTTCCCCCCGATGCGGGGGGAAGAGAACGACCCACTCTCTTCCCCCTTCACAAGGGGGAAGTACCCGCGAAGCGGGGGATGGGGGATCGGAGACTCCACGCCTGCGGGATCCAGCGCCGATGCGGGGGAAAGAGAAGGAGGCAAGGCGATTGCGGGTGAACGGACTCGCTTGACTCGCCCGCCCCGGGTGCGAACACAAGCGACGCGGGGAGGAAGATCGGTTGCTGATCGCGGGGCGGTTGTTCAAGGCGCTGCTGGTCAGTCTGTTCCTCGCCTTGTCCGCCTACGCCGTAGCCAAGCTCGATCTTTTCGGCCTGGAATCATCGTCGGATCGTCTGGGCGACGATGTCTACCAGCGGGTCACCGCCGCTGATTATGGCCGCGACCGGCGCGGCCAGCAGGCGGTCAGCGTCGTCTATCTCGACGAGGCCTCGATGCAGGCCATGCGAAGTTTCGGGTGGAACAGGTTCCCGCCCACCTACGACCAGCAATGGACGATGCTCGACGACCTGATGACAGTCGGCGGATCGCCGCCGGCGGCCCTCTACATCGATTTCGTCTACACCGGCCAGGGCGGTCCCGGCGAAGGTTTCCCGACCTTCCTGGCCGGCGTCGCCGCCGCCACCCACGCCAGGACCTGGGCCGGCGCGCCGGGTTGCCACGTCGATCCCCTGGTGAAGATCGCCTGCATTCTGGCCGCCGGGGGCACGCCGATGATCTTCGCCAAACCCTCGCCGGCCGATGTGCCGCTCTACACCGACATCCAGCACCGCCTGGACGGCGTGGCCGTTCTGGCCCCGGCCATCGTCGGCCAGCACGCCTATCCCTTGATCACCCACTACGATTTCCCGGCCTCAGACGACGCCGGCCTGGGCGTGCACGGATTCGATATCTCGCCGGCCATGGCCATGTACGCCGCCTGGTGCCTCGAGCGGGGCGACGCCTGCGGCCAGGCCCTGTTCGTGCAGCTGCGCCGCCAGGCCAGAGCGGCCCTCGCCTCGCGAGCCATCGGCAAGGCCGACGCCCCGGCGGCCGACGCCGCCTTCGCCGACCCCATGGACGTGGTCTGGGGGTCGCGGCCGGATCCCGATTATCTGGCCATGACGGCGGCGGTCACCGGCCGTCCGGCTCCCTGCCGCGGCGAAGGGGCCGGTTGGCGCGCCCGGCTGATGGAGCAGCTGGCTGGGCTGCGCGGGCCGGGCGCCGGCGCCCGCCAGGAGTGTCCCTACGCCCTGACATTGGGCTATGATCGTATGGTGGCCGGGCTGGGCCTGAAAAGCGGCGATCTCAAACGCCTGCTGGCGGGGAGAATGGTGATGGTCGGCGGCCAGTTTCGGGCGTCGAACGATTGGGTCGAGTCGCCTGTGCATGGCCAGGCGCCGGGGGTGCAATACCACGCCATGGCGCTGGACAACCTCATCGAGGACGGCGCCGACTACCGGCGCAATGCCGCCATGCTGTTCGACTCCGATCTCCTCAAGAGCCTGCTCGTAGCGGCCCTGGCTTTCTGCGGCGTCCTGGGAGTCATGATCCGCAACAATCTGCTCGACCGGGCCGTGGCCAAGGACTCGGAGGCGCGGCTGAAAGCCAAGGTCTATTGTCCGCTCTATGGCCTGATGTTCGCCTCCTCGATCACCGTGATCATTGCGGCGACCTGGGTGGGCGTCACCTACGCCCATCGGGCCCCGATCAACTGGATCGGCATCTCGCTCTGCGCCCTGGGCTTCCTGTTCTACGCCACCCGCCAGACCCTGCCGGCCGATATCGTCGGCTCGATCGAGCATCTGCCGCCGGTTCGCCGCGTGCTCGCCATCTTCCGTCTGGCGCGCCGGTGGCTGAAATTCGAGGAAGACCGGCTCCTGGCCCCAAGGCCGCCCGCGCCCGAGACTCCTCCCCTTCCCCCCCTCACCCCCAAGGAGACACCCCGTCATGTGGAGATCTAGCTTACTGCTCATCGCCCTGCTGCTCGCCCCTGGCCTCGCCGCCGCGGGCGGGTCCGTGACCAAGGCCCTGCGCCCGCAGCTGCGCACCTTCGATGACAAGGGCCAGCCCACCGGCATGATCGCCGCGAACGACATCAAGCTCCCTGCCCCCATCGTCGCCATGGGCGTGGGCGGCAGCGTCGGGATCAAGGCGGGCGGCAAGGTCGTGTTCCTGCGCGGCCTCGATGTCGAGACCGCCGGCGTCAACGCAACCTGCGCTCCCGTGCAGAGTTCGGCCCGGGCCTCGGGCACCGCCTACGCCGCCACCAACATGGGCCTGGGCGGCGCCTCGGACTGCAAGAAGCCCAGCCGATGAGGCCTTCGCGCCGGTCCTTTGCCCTGGGGGCCCTGGCGGTGGGAGGCTCCGCCGCCTCGGCCCGCGCCGCCGCCCCGCGTGGCGGGGGATTTTCGGTCTCCGGCAAGCCTGGGCCCTTCGTCAAGCAGGTGGCGGGCCGCAATCTCGGCGGGGCGACGAGCCGGGCGGCCGGCGGATCGCTGGGCCTGGCCTCCGACGCGGTCAACGCCGGCCAGTATCAGGCCGCTCGCCTGCGCATGCCTCAGACCGAGGCGAAAGTCTCGGCCCTGCTCGCCCGGCTGGACAGCCGCTGGCCCTACGCCAAGGACCAGCCGGTCAAGGTTCACATCCTGGGGGTCGACTACTACAACGCCTATTCCCTGCCCGACAGCTCGATCGTCGTCGCCTTCGGCCTTCTCGACCAGGCCCAGTCCGACGACGAGGTCGCCTTTGTGCTGGCCCACGAACTCGGACATCTGCGGCTGGGCCACTTCAACGCCCAGGTGGCCGAGAAGAGGCCGGAGCTGGCCAGTCGCATGGGGCAGGCCCTGCTGGTCGGCGCTGCTCTGGGCGCGGCGAGCGCCAACTCGACCGTGGTCGGGGCGGCCGCCAGGGCCGGCGCCACCAGCGACTGGCTGCATTTCATGGTCGGCGTCAGCGCCGAGCCCGGTCACACGCGCGCCCAGGAGGACGAGGCCGACTGCATCGGCTTCGACCTCAGCCAGGCGGCCGCTTTCGAGGCCGACGCCGCCTCGGCGCGGGTCTTCGACAGCATCTCCGCCGATCAGCAGAAACGCGCCACCCTGACCGACAGCCTCGAAAGCCAGCTCAAGAGCCAGCTGGGCCAGGTGGTTACCGTGGGGACCGCCACGTCCTTCCTGGCCGGCGGATTCAACCCGGGCAGCCTCCGCGGCGGCCTGCTGGCCGGCGCCGGGCGGCTCGCCCTGGGCATGGCGGTGGCCAATCAGCAGGCCGAACCCCAGCATCGTCCGCCCGAGGAGCGCAAGCGCGGCGTGGCGCAATATTCCGCCGACGCCTATCCGCAGGGCGCGCCGCTGCGCGATGAGCAGAAGGTGTGGCTGGGCGAGGTGCGCGGCGCCGGCGAATACGCCCAAGGCAAGATCACCGTCGAGGCGGTCGCCGACGCCAAGAAGGCCCGCGCGGCCGGTGACTACGCCACTGCCAGCGGCGCCATGGCCAGGGCGGTCAAGACCAGTTTCCGCAACGCCCCCCTCGTGCTCAACGAGGCGGCGCGGCTGCGCGACGACATGGGCGATCCGGCCGCCGCCGACCAGCTGTTCATGGCCGCCCACGCCAGTCCCGACCAGACGGTCGACGGCTATCTCGACCATGTGCGGATGCTCTATCGCACCAAGCAGAACGACCGCGCCTTCCAGATCATCCAGCGCGGCGTCTCCGCCTTCAACAACGATCCGAAGCCGTTCCTGTCGCTGATGATCGCGGTCTCGCGGCAGAGGGGACGCGAGGATGACGCCGAGCGCTATCTCGGCCAGTGCGTCGCCTATGGCGACGAGTCCCTCGCCAACGACTGCCGCCTGGCGGCCGGCAAGAAGGCCGAGCCGGAAAA
>DASZKO010000156.1:0-1530 GCA_035605655.1 Caulobacteraceae bacterium
GCCGTACTCCCCCCGCTTCGCAGGGGGAGATCGGTGGAGGGGGTCGAAGCAGACCAAAGGCGATGGCGTTGCGGCGCGGGGCGAATTAGCGTCGCGAGGGGCATTCGGAGACGGTAGGCGCATGGACGCAAGCACCCAGCAAAGGCGCGGGCTTTATCCGCCGGTCGAACCCTATGAGGTCGGTCGGCTCGACGTCGGCGACGGCCACCAGATCCATTTCGAGCGCTGCGGAAATCCCGGCGGGAGGCCGGCGGTGTTCCTGCACGGCGGCCCGGGCGCGGGTTGCTCGCCGGCCCAGCGGCGGCTGTTCGATCCGGCGCGCTACGCCGTCACCCTGTTCGACCAGAGGGGTTGCGGCCGCTCGACGCCGCACGCCTCGCTGGAGGCCAACACCACCTGGGACCTGGTGGCCGACATCGAGCGCCTGCGCCAACAGGCCGGGGTCGACCGCTGGCTGGTGTTCGGTGGCTCGTGGGGCTCGACCCTGGCGCTGGCCTATGCCGAGGCCCATCCGCGGCGGGTGAGCGGCCTCATCGTCCGCGGCGTCTTCACCGCGACGCGGAGCGAGATCGACTGGTACTACCAGGGCGGCGCGGCGTGGCTGTTCCCCGACCTGTGGGAGAAATTCCTGGCGCCCATTCCCGAGGCCGAGCACGGCGACCTGGTGGCCGCCTACAACCGCCGCCTGACCGGCGCCGACGAGGCGGCGAGACTCGAAGCGGCCAAGGCCTGGAGCCTCTGGGAAGCCGGCACCATCACCCTGCTGCCCAACAGCCTGGCCGCGCAGTTCGGCGAGGACCGCTATGCCCTGGCCTTCGCCCGCATCGAGAACCACTACTTCAGCCACGACAGCTGGCTGGAGGACGACCAGTTGATCGGCAACGGCGGCCGCCTGGCCGACATTCCCGGGGTCATCGTCCAGGGCCGCTATGACGTGGCGACGCCCGCCCGCTCGGCCTGGCGCCTTTCCAAGGCCTGGCCCAGGGCCCGTTTCGAGCTGATCGCCGACGCCGGCCATGCCTTCGACGAGCCGGGCATCCTCGACGCCCTCGTCCGGGCGACGGACTCGTTCGCGACCTGAACGCGGCCATCCGGCCGGCTCATATTGCAATTAATTATGACGCCGAAGCCGTTGCTCTTATGCAAATGCGACTTAGGCACCTCATCATCCGGGGGCAAGATTATTGCGCATGGCAATATTTAACGCTTGACACGACCGGTCCACAAGGTGGTACAATCTCTAGGTTGGACGAAGGTGCGCCCGAGGCGGCCCTCTTCCGATTTCTCCCAGGCCCGGCCCCATCGCCTCCCTTAAAAAAGGGCGAGGACTGACTGCGCGCGGCCGGCCGACCTCATTCCAAAGGCCACATCATGAAGAAGATCTGCAGTGTACATGGCTGCCGTCGCCATGCTCGCAAGAAGGGACTCTGCGTCGCTCACTACAGGCGTCAGTGGGAGGGGCGGCCCTTGGAGCCACCCATCATGAAGAAGGTCTATGGGTCTATCGGCAAGCGATTGCGGGGCCACGTG
>DASZKO010000167.1:0-16543 GCA_035605655.1 Caulobacteraceae bacterium
TGCGGCCCGTCACCCGCATCCCGGTCGCGCCGGATCCCGATGCGATCCTCTACGACCCGTTGGCCAAGCTCGTGTACGTGGCGAGTGGCGAGGGAGAGGCAGGAACCCTGATCGATCCGGTCAGCCGCAAGGTGGCAGGCGTGGTGCCGCTGGGCGGCGGTCCGGAATTCGCCGCATTCGATCCGGCCACCGGGCTCATCTATCAAAATCTCGCCGACGCCAACGTCGTGGCCGCCGTCGATGTAGCCAGGCGATCGGTGACCCAGCGCTGGCCGCTGAGCGGCTGCGAGTTTCCAACAGGCCTGGCTATCGACGTCGCGGATCGCAGACTGTTCATCGCCTGCGGCAAGAGTTCGAAGCTGTTGGTGTTCGACCTTCGCCGGCATCGGGCCATCGCCAGCGTTCCGGTCGGCTTCGGGGCGGATTCGGTCGCCTACGATCCGGAGTTGCGCCGCATCTATGTGACGGGTCTCACCGGCCTGCTCGGCGTGATCAACCAGGCCGCGCCCGATACCTATCGCGCCAGCGAATCCATCCGGCTGCACTTCAACGCCCACACGCTGGCGGTCGATCCGGCGACCCACAGGCTCTACGTCGGTTACGCCAGCCTGTTCATGGCGCCGCGGTTGGCGGTGTTCACGCCCAGTCGCTAGCGGAGCCGATCCCCAAATGGGACCGCCTCTACCTATTTCAGTTCGAAATACTCGAGAGCGCCTCGGCCAGTCGACGGAGACTGACTCGGCGGGCTCAGAGTCGAGCATTCGAAGCGGGTATGCCAAGGCTTCATGGACATGGCCGACGCCGTCAGGCGGATGGGGAGCGGCGCGTCCGTCGGCGTGATTTGAGTCGGGCCAAGAAGCTGAACCCTGTCCGAGGTGAGAGCTGGTGAGTCCACTGGTGAAGTACGTGCTGGCCGAATTGGCAGGATTTGCGACCGTCGTTGCCGGTCTCTGGCTCTTAACGGCTGGATTCAGCAAACATTCTCTCCCAACTTGGCTCTCTGCGGTCGTGGGGGCGACACTCGCTGTCGGGCTAAATCTCTACTTTTGGGGCGCGAACTGGATTGGCCGCTGCCCTCGTTGCGGCGCCTGGATCAAGTCCATGATCACCTTGGTCGGTTTGCTCCCGTGTCGGTCCTGTCAACGATGCGGGCGTCGCCTGGACCGGGTTCACGCGAGTGGCGATTAGGGTGACAGCGCGCGTCGTGGCTCGACGCAATGAACAAGGGGACAGGAGCGCCATACCCTGAGTTCGTCGGCGCCAAGTGAATATTGCTCCTGTCCCTTCATTCATGTTCGCAACGGCGTGCACGGCAGCGTGCTCGAACTGTTTGGTCCAAATCCGCAGTCTTTCGGGCATTGCGGCTGGGGCGGCGCCGCCGGCTGCGCCGACGCCGAGAACCGGATATCCATGGGATATGTGATCAATCAGATGGTCGAGCGCAGTATCGGCGATCCGCGTGGCTCGGCGCGGAGGGCGTCGGCTTTGGGTCCAGTCTGTGTGCCCGCCGCCGCCTACCGGACGTCGTACCCCTCGCCCAGGCAGTCGTTGGTCCAGGCGTCGTCGAACTGGTTGGGAGTCAAGGCCTTGCGACCGAGACCGACCTCGACGTAGGGTTCGGCGACGTCGAGATAGACGATGAACCTCGCCTTGAGCCCGCTCGTGGTTCGCATCCGTCCGCAGGTCTGCCCGGTCTTGTCGTCGCCCGTCAGCTGCTCATGGTCGAATGTCGCCGCGGGGTCTCCCATCTCATCGCGCATCCGTTGCTCGGCGGCCCTGATCCTTGCCGCCCGCCAGGGCTGTTTCTCGGCGCCGGGGGCGTTGTAGTCGAGCCAATTGAGCGCATCGGCGTTGCCTCGCTCGGCCGCCCTCTGCATCCAGACCCGCGCTTGCCCAAGGTCGCGCGGAACGCCACGGCCTTCGGCGTACAAGCGCGCCACGCCGAAGGCGCCCGTGCGGCCCCCGTCGGCGCTCGACTTGCGCAACCAGATCATCGCCGCCGCTTCGTCTCGCGCCACGCCGAGGCCCTGTGAGTACATGAATCCAAGGCTGGCTTCGGCCTCGCCGTTCTGCTGGTCGGCGGCCTTGCGAAACAGCGCCATCGCCTGGGCAAGGTCTAACGGAACCCCGCGGCCGCGTAGATACAGAAGTCCCAGATCGTTCTCGGCGTCGGCTTCGCCCTGATCGGCCGACAAGCGAAACCAGCGCGCCGCCGCGGTTTCGTCGCGCGCCACGCCTTGGCCGTTCAAATAGAGCAGTCCGAGGTTCCGCTCGACGTTCGGGTCCCCTTGCGAGGCGCCCCGCCGGTACCATTCGAGCGCCTGGCCGTAATCCTGCCGAACGCCCTGGCCTTGCGCGTACATGAAGCCAATGTCGCCCTCGGCGCGCGCGTCGCCCTGGTGGGCGGCCTTGTTCAGCCAGACCATCGCCTGGACGTAATCTTTCACGATGCCGGCGCCGTCGCCGTAGTGCTCACCCAGCAGTGTCTGGGCGTCCGCGAGTCCCTCTTTGGCCGCTTTGTGGTACCAGCCCACCGCGCCGGCGACGTCGCGCTCGACCCCGTCGCCGTCCTCGTACATCTCGCCGATAAACAGGTCGGCGAGAGCGTAGCCCTGCGCCGAAGCGAGTCGATATTCCCTCATGGCCGCCTTCGCGTCGGCGGGAGCGCCCCAGCCGTTCTGGTAGATCGTGCCGACAATGGTCTGGGCGCGCGCGCCGCCGCGGCCGGCGGCGGTATTCAGCCAGGCGCCGCCCGCTTCCCGGTCCACGTCGCTATTCGCGCCGAAGAAGAGCGCGTAGCCGACCAGAGTTTCGGCGCGGATGTCCCCTGTCCTGGCCAGCGTCTCGAGGTCCGCGAGCCTGGTCTTGGACAGCACATCGCGCAACATCGGCCCGGTCCGCTCCAGGGCCCAGTCGGTCGGCGCAATCGAGGCCAGCGCGGCGGCCGCGCCGCCGTCGAGCGGGGTCGTTGCAAGGCCGAGCGCGCCGACCAGCGCGAGAACTGACGCCGCCAAACCGAGGACCGCGGAACCGCTCATCGCCCGAAGACCACCTCGAGGAGTCCCGCCACTCTAGGCATCCACAAGCCGGGCAAGCGGTCCTTGCATCGCGCCAACTTGGCTTGCCACACACGGCCCCTCATCCGCCTCGCCCATCGGCCAGGGCGGGCCATGGTCGAACCTAGAATGGAGCCACGCCTCGACGCAATGTCCCCGTCGGGTGGGCTCTTGCAAGATCCGCTATGAGAGGCCAGTGGGCGATGACGATCAACGGGCCGCGGCGGCTTTGTTTCGGGTTCGCCGAGGGGGACGCGTGGGAGGTGGAAATTGTCGACTATCACTGAAGGAGCCTGTCTCATGACCCGGTTCATCCCGGCCGTGTTCTGAAGCGTGAACTGGCGGCGCGCGGCCTGTCGGCCAACCGTCTGGCGCTGGAACTCAAGGTTCCCTCCGGCCGCGTCACCGACATCCTGAACGGCAAGCGCGGCGTCTCCCCGGAGACGGCGCTGCGGCTCGGCCGCTTCTTCGGCGCCAGCGCCCGTTTCTGGCTCAATCTGCAGACCGCCTATGAATTGGCCGTCGCCGAGCGGGAGATCGGGGCCCGCGTCGCCGAAGAGGTGAGGCCCGCTTCCGTCGCCGCCTGATCCAAGGCGCCTGTCACCAAATCTGGGCGCCAACCTCGACGATCTGATCGCGCGGGCCGGGGAGCGGGCGGCGCGGTGAGCAAAAGACATCTCCACATGGCGGGGATTCAAGGCGCTCTTGACGGAGGGGCAGGGCGGGGGGAGGCTGGGGGTGAACAGCCGCGGGGGGGCCAAGCGGCGGCTGGGTTGAAAAGCAACGCGGGGCCAGCCATGACCACCAAGACCCTCACGGGCGTCTATTTCTCGACCTATGACCTGACTTCGCCGGTCACCACCCTCAGCATCGCCGCCAGCGGCTATCTGGTCGCCGGCGTCACCGCCAGCGGCACGGGAACCTACACCCTGGTCAATGCCGGCGTGGTGCGGGGCTATGCCGCGGCGGTGTCCCTGGCCGGTCAGGGGGTGGTGACCAACGCCGGCACGATCGTGGAGACCTCGGGCGTCGGCGGAGCCGGGGTGGCGCTGGCCGGCGGCGGGGCGGTGGCCAACGGCGCCGGCGACCTGATCCGCGGCTATAGCGGGGTGGTGCTGGGAACATCGACCAGCACCGTGACAAACTACGGCCAGATCATGGGGTCGAAGCAATTCGGCGTAGACCTGGCCGCCGGCGGGACGGTGGTCAACGGCGGGACGGCGGCCACGGAGGCGCTCATCCGCGGCGCGGTGGGCGTGCAGTCCACCCTGCCGGGGACCCTGCGCAATTTCGGCACGGTCGGCGGCATCGGCGCGAGCGGCATCGGCGTCGAACTGGAGAGCGGAGGGGTGGTCGTCAACGGCGCGGCCGGCGACCACGCCGCGACCCTGATCGGGGCCGAATTCGGTCTTCTGGTCGTCAATGCCGCCGGAACCCTGAGCAACTACGGCACGGTGCGGGCGACCGGAACCAGCAGTATCGGGGCGGCCTTCACCGAGGGCGGAACGATCACCAACGGTTCGGCCGCCGACACCTCGGCCGTGATCGAAGGGGTCGTCGGCGTCGTCGTCGAGGGCCAAGCCGGCGTAGTGCGCAATTTCGGGACCGTGAAGAGCGACCCGGGCACGGACACCGGCATCTTCGGGGCGGTCTATCTGAAGGCCGGCGGGACGGTGACCAACGGCTCGAACGCGGACACCGCGGCGGTGATCGACGGCTTCGTCGGGGTGTACGGCGGGACCATCTCCACCACGGTGATCAATTTCGGCGCCGTCGGCGACGCCAGCTCCCTGGCGGGGGTCGCCCTCAAGGGCGGCGGCCGGGTCACCAACGGGTCGGCCACGGACACGGCCGCCGTGATCGAGGGCTATTTCGGGGTGGCCGGCACGGCGGGGCCGATCACCGTCAACAACTTCGGGACGATCAGGAGCACTTACGGCTCCATTGGCGTGGGGCCCTTCGTGGGCCTGTTCGCCATCCAGGGCGGGCGGGTGACCAACGGCGGCACGGCCGACACCGGCGCCCTGATCGCCGGCGATGACGGGGTCTACGCCACCACCGCCGCCTTCACGGTGACCAATTTCGGAACGGTCCGGGGGAGCACGGACGGCGTCGACCTGAAAGTCGGCGGCGCGGTCACAAACGGGGCGGCGAACGATACCGCCGCCCTGATCGAGGGGACCGGCTACGGGGTCTATTTCGAGTATCACGCTTCGGCGATCGGAAACCTGACCAATTTCGGAACGATCCTGGCCGGCCTGGGACAGGGCGCAGGGGCAGGGCTGTTCGAGGCGGGCACGCTCACCAACGGTTCGGTGAGCGATCACGCGGCTCTGATCAAGGCCTGGGTCGGCGTCGAGTTGCGCGACCAGAACAAAGCCATCAACTGGGGAACGATCGCCGGGGACTCCAACATCGGCGTCGGGGCCGTCCTCGGCTACAGGGCCGTCCTGACCAACGAAGCCGGCGGCCTCGTCAGCGGCCATACCGGGGCGGAAGTGGACGCCTACGCCACCTTGAGCAACTTCGGCGCGATCGACGGGTCCCTCGCCGTCGCCCTCGGCTACGCCACCTCGCGGCTGAATGCCGAGGCCGGCTCGGTGTTCGCGGGGCTGGTCATGGCCGGCTCCGGCACCGTCGACGCGGTCGCCGGCACGAGCGCCATGATGGCGCTCAGCACGCAGGGTCACGTGATCGGGGCCGGGACCATTTCCCTGAATGGCGGCGCCAGCGTGTTCGGCGCCGGGGCCGCCCTGACCGTGGCGCAGATCTCCCTCGCCGGGGCCGCGTCCGTTGTCGAGGTGGAAACAAAGCTGGTCGACGCCAAGGTGTGGCGCCAGAGCGGCGGAACTCTCAAGGTGGACAGCGGCGACCAGATGAGCTTCACCGGGGCTGGCGACACCTTCGCAGGGACCCTGACCGGGGCCGGCAAGCTCACCTTCACCGGGGCCGGAGACAGCTTCGCCAACGTCACCCTGAGCGGAGCGAGCATGATCCTCAGCGCCGCGTCGGCGACCTTGTCGGGGGCCATCGTTCTGACCACGACCCTGAAGACCACCTCGCCGGACGTCGTCATCGCCGCCGGCGGGGCGACGCTGAGCGGCGGCGGGACCCTGCTGCTGACCAACAAGGCGAGCAACAAGGTCATCGGGGCGAGCGCCTCGGCGACCCTCACCAACTTCGACCGCATCGTCGGAGCCGGCCAGCTGGGCGGCGGATCGATGATCCTCGTCAACAAGGCCGGCGGGGTGATCGACGGCAACGCGGCCAATCAGCTGATCATCGCGACGGGGGTCGGCACCATCGCCAACGCCGGGCTGATCGAAGCCACGGGGACCGGCGGCGTCATGGTGGCCGGCCCGGTCCACAACACCGGGACCTTGTCGGTGTCAGCGGGAACCCTCGCAATCACCGGGGCGGTGAGCGGGGCCGGCGTGGTCAGGATCGGCGGGGGGGTGGCCGACTTCGGCTTCACCTTCGCCGAGAACGTCACCTTCACCGGCACGACCGGCGTCCTCGAGCTGGCCCGCTCGCAGACCTACACCGGCACGGTCGGCGGCTTTTCCAAAACCGGGACCACCAGCCTCGATCTGCTGGATATCGCCAGCGGGACGGCCAGCGCCAGCTACAGCGGCACGACCACGGCCGGCGTGCTCACCGTCACCGACGGGACGCACACCGCCAAGATCCATCTGGCCGGCGACTACACCGCCTCGAGCTTCATCGTTTCTTCCGACGGCCACGGCGGGACCAAGGTGGTCGATCCCGTGAAGAGCGGCGCGGCGGCCCGGCGGCTGATCGCGCTCGGAGCGGCAATGGGCGCGCCGGCGGCAGGCGCGGAGACCCGCTCCGCCGAGCCCTGGCGCGAGCGGCCCCCCGCCCTCCTGGCCCCGCGCACCCACTTCGCCTGAGACGGGCGCCTCAAGGCGCGCGAGCGTGAGGCGCCGAGGGTGGGCGACCTGCCTGACGATGTCCTCGTAGGCATCGACTCGGCCGAGTACGGCGCGCCGTGGCCTTGAGCTTGCCGAGCCCCACCGTGGGCCTCGTCATCCGTTATGTCTTCCTGTGGAGCGACGAGGCCCGGCGAGGCCCGATGGGATCGTCGCCCCTGTCACCGACGAGAGAATGACACGCGCACCGCAGCCGCTTCTACGCCCTGACGCCCTCACTGATGTGGAGGGCGCGATCGAGTTGCTTGCCGACGACAAATCTGACGGGTAACCCTTCGCACCAGCCTCCGAGCTGAGAAGGTGACGACAGGCGCATGGGCGGGTCCATCGGGCACCTCTGTACGGATCATACAGGCGTAGTCGACAAACGCGTGGTTTCCGGCGTGTCGTTATCGGTCATCCGTTATTCCTCTCTTCTCCAACTCCCGAGGCATCGCCACACGGCTGGATGTCTTGGACTGATCCTGGATGGCGAGATCACCGAGACCGTTGGGGGCGCCGCCTTCAGCTGCACCCCAGGGGCCGTGTTCCTCAGGCCGGCCGAGGCGCCGCACTCCAACCGCGTGTCCGAAGGCGGCGCCGCGATCTTCGTCATCGAGCCGTCGCGGGCCTGGGTCGAGGACGTCCGCGAACACGGCGCCTTTCTCGAAGCCCCCGAGTTGCTGGCGTGCGATCGCGTCAGCGCCCTGACGGCGCAGATCTACCACGAGAGCCGTCGCCCGGACGCCGCTTCGCCACTCTGCATTCAGTCGCTCCTCTTCGAGATCGGCGCCTGCCTCGTTCGGCGGTCGCAGGCGACCTCCGCGGGCGCGCCGAAATGGCTCGGCAGGGTCCGATCGAGGATCGACGACACCTATCGGGAAAAGCTCTGCCTGGCGGATCTCGCGCGTGAAGCCGGCGTGCACAGCGTCCACCTGGCCCGTACGTTCCGAGAAAACTACGGCGTCACGGTCGGGCAGTATCTGCGGGGACGCCGTATCGAGGCGGCGACCTGGGCGCTTCGAAGCCGCGACACCTCGCTCGTCAACATCGCCCTGGACGCCGGGTTCGCGTCCCAGGCCCATTTCTGTACGGCTTTTCGCCGGCTCATGGGGTGCACGCCCAGCGAATATCGGCGGGCGGCCCGCTAAGATCGGGGAAAGATCGTTCGGATCGCGAAAGACTCGTTCCTTGCCGATCGTCACTCTCGGCCATCGATAGGGTCTTCGAGGACATTCGATGTTCAGGTCAGTCGGCGCCGCCGGCATGCTGTTGGCCGGGGGTGAGCGGTGAGGCAACGCGCTCGGTTTGTTTTCCATGCCGTAGCGGTCTTGCTGGTCTGGTCCGCGCCATCGCTCGCCGCGCCGATCGTCGAGGGCGCGCCGCCGCGCCCGCTGACCGATCCCAGGTCCCTCGTCTCGCAGCCGCTGGCCGGCGCCGCCCCCGTTCCGCTGGCCGATCTCTTCTTCACGCGCGGAGGGAGTGACGCCGTCTGGGTTCCGCACTCCGACGCCGTCATCATCGCCACCAATCTCACCGGCCGTTACAATCTCTGGACCGTCACCGCGACGGGCGGCTTTCCGCTGCAGCTCACCCAGTCGGACGACCGGCAATTGGGCGTGGCCGCCTCGCCAGACGGCAAATGGATCGTCTTCCAATCCGATCACGGCGGCGAGGAGATCTACGATCTCTACGCGACCCCCGCCTCCGGCGGCGCCGTCGTCGATCTGACCAACACGCCCGATGTCGACGAGCAAAGCGTCGTATTCTCGCCGGGCGGGTCGATGCTGGCGTTCACGCGCAGGCCCAAGGCCGAGCCCTCCAACAACATCGCCGTCATGGACTTCGCCACGCGCCAGGTCCGCCAGCTCACCCACGAGGCGGACAAGGACTTCGCCTGGGCGGCCATGGCCTTTTCGCACGATGGCAAGTCCATCCTCGCGGAGCGGTACGACGCCAGGGGCGCGAAAGCCGAGGTTTGGCTCATCGACGTCGCGTCGGGCCGGCAGAGCCGCCTGACGCCGCCCGGAAAATTCAATTCGCCCAGCGACATCTCCGCCGACGGGCGTCATGTTGCGCTGACGACGGAAATCGCATCGGGCGCCCATCAGGCGGCGCTGCTCGATCTGCGCGACGGATCGGTCCGCCTGGTGGAGCCCGGGCCCTGGGCCCAAAGGTCGGACCATTTCTCTCCCGACGGGCGCAGCCTCCTGTTCATCAGCTATCTCGATGGGCGGACGACCTTCACCCGCTACGACATGGCTTCGGGAAAAGCCGCGCCGCTGCGCCTCCCCGACGGGTTCAATGATCGAGCCAGCGACCAGAACGGCTACTCGCCGGACGGCGCCCACATCCTCGTCGCGCACCAGGCCAGCAACACGCCCTTCGACTTCTGGGTCGTGGACGCGAGGACCGGCGCGGCCAGGCAGCTGACGCGCCTGGGCCTCGCCAGCATCGATCCCGCTCGCCTGCCGAAAGCCCAGATCGTCCACTACAGGAGCTTCGATGGGACGGTGATCAGCGCCTTCGTCTGGATTCCATTCAACCTGCCGCGCCAGGGCGGGGCGCCGGCGGTCGTCCTGCCGCACGGCGGGCCGACCTCACAGTACCTCGAACGGTTCGACCGCACGGCGACGGCGCTGGCCTCGCGCGGGTTCGTCGTGATCGCACCCAATGTGAGAGGTTCGACCGGCTATGGCCGCGCCTTCCAACAGGCGAACTACAGGGATCTCGGCGGCGGCGACCTCAAGGACGAGATCGCCGGCGTCCGTTTCCTCGTCGACACCGGCTATGTCGATGAGAAGCGGATCGGCATGACCGGTGGATCCTATGGCGGCTACATGACCCTGATGGCGCTGGGCAAGACGCCCGGCCTGTGGGCGGCCGGCGTCTCGGAATACGGCGTCATCGATTGGCGGGCGATATGGCTCCATGCCGATCTTCCGGATCGGCAATATTTGGAGAGCTTCCTCGGCGATCCCGTAAAGGACAAGGCGGCCTATGACGCCGCGAGCCCGTTGACCTATCTGAACAATGCGACCGCGCCGCTGCTGGTGCTGCAGGGCGACAACGACGCGCGCGTCACCAAGGACCAGGCGGAGAAGGTCGTCGCCGTGATGAAGGCAAACGGCCACAGGGTCGAGGCGCACTTCTATCCCGGCGAAGGGCACGGCTTCTTCAAGCGCGAAGTCCAGATCGACGCGCTCGAGCGCACCGTCGCCTGGCTGGAAAAGTACCTGAAGAAGTAAGTCGAGGCGTCCTGTCGGGAGAAACGGCGACAGTGCGCTTAACCAAGTGGAGAACTCGAAGGTCGATCCCAAAATTAGGCGTCGTTCAAGTTAAGTGCACTGTCACCGATTCTCCCCCTGCCCTTTCCTTGGGAGTCTCGGGCCGCAGGCTTCCTAGTCGCGACTCGCGTTTTTCGCATTTCTCGCATAAACTTCGCGGCATGAGCATTCCAATCAGGGCGACCGCCACCGACTTCGCCAGGCATTTCGCGCGCTATAAGGATGAGGCCTTCGAAAATCGGGTCGTCGTGGTCACCAGTCACGATCGGATCATCGGCGGCTATCTCTCCGCCCCCGAACTGGCCCGATACGAGCGCCTCAAGGCGCGCGAGCGCGAGGTGCTGAGGGTGGGCGACCTGCCCGACGATGTTCTCGAAGCCATTGAGTCAGCCGAGTACGGCTCGGCGCCGCGTTGAGCTTGCCCGAGCCCACCCCGGGCCTCGTAATCCGTTATGCCTTCCTGTGGAGCGACGAGGCCCGGCGAGGCGCCGAGGAGGCCGCCAAGGACCGCCCTTGCGCCATCGTCGTGGCGATGCGGCGAACCGCCGGTGATCTGGACGTGATCGTCGCCCCGGTCACCCACGCGCCGCCCACGGAGAACGACTCCGTGGAGATTCCCATCATCGTCGCGCGGAAGCTTGGCCTCGACGCCGGACCGCACTGGATTCGTATCGACGAACTCAACCGGTTCGCATGGCCCGGGTACGATCTCCGCGCCCTCCCGGGGCGCCCGGGCGAATATGCCTATGGGATGCTGCCCGAGACTCTCTACAAGTCGCTCAGGCTCGCGATCCTGGAACGGCAACGCCGGCTCCAGCCGCGAGTTCAATCTCGCTGAGAGGCGTAATTTGAGTCGGGTGAAGCCCTCTCGCTGAATTCAGTTTCATCCGGGCGGAAGCGGCCTTTGTCCGGCCGTTGCAAGCTTGGTGTTGAAGGTCGCCAGGTCGGCCTGAAGGGTCCGCCATTTGGCGAAGGCGTCGTCGAGCGCGGCGTGCAGGGAGCGATACATCGCCACGTGCTGGGTGGTGGGCGCGGTGTCGGCGTCCTCCAGCGACAGGGCGAAGGAGGCGAACTGCTCGTTCAGCATGCCGGGGAAGGCGAGGTTGGCTTCCGACCCCTTCATGTTCACCTGCATCAGCGTCTGTTCGGTCGCGTCGAGCCGCTGGTTCAGCCGGTCCGCCTCGGCGGCGAGGGGCGCCGCGGAGGCGTTGGCGGCGAGGGATTTGCGGGTCCTGTCGAGGTTGGCCCTGATCTCGCGCACGGCGTTGACCGCCCTGTGCAGCCGATCGATATCGGCCTCGGTCGCGATGGCCAGCTCGCTCTTGGCGCGGATCGCCGCGTCGGCGTCGTGCAGCCGCGGGTCCGCGACCACGACGAGGGGCTGGGTCAAGGTCTGGCCGCCGACGCTGAGTTTCACCTGATAGCGGCCGGGCGGGACGAGCGGGCCGCGCGGCGTCGGCCCCGAATAGAAGGCGCCGGGGATCTGCGCGGGGTCGCTCATGCGCAGGTCCCAGACCAGACGGTTCATGCCGGCCTTGGCCGGGATCCTGTCGTTGGGCACGATCTGGTCCGGCCACTCGGGCGGCTGGATCTCCTTGGTGGTCCGGGTGCTCGACAGGTGGCGCACGACAGCGCCGTCAGGCCCGACGATGTCGATGGTCAGCTCGCCGCGAGGCTCGGACTTCAACGCATAGTCGATCAGGGCGCCGGCCGGCGGATTGGCGCCCACCGGGCGGCGGGAATTGACCTCGTCGGGATAGTGCAGGCGAAGCGCGGTTTGCGGGGCATAGAGCACCGCCGCCTGCTGGCCGGTCTGCGGCCCGATCTGCCGCAGGGGCGTCACGTCGTCGAGGATCCAGAACGAGCGGCCATGTGTGGCGGCCACCAGGTCATCGCCCTTGAGCGCCAGGTCGTGGACCGGCGTCGCCGGCAGGTTCAATTGCAGGCTACGCCAAACTCCGCCGTTGTCGAACGACACGAACACGCCCTTCTCGGTCGCGGCGTAGAGCAGACCGCGGCGCACCGGATCCTCGCGCACGGCGTGGACGACGGCGCCTTCGGGCAGGCCGGCCGTGATCCGGCTCCAGGTCCGGCCGCCGTCGGCGGTCCTGTAGGCATAGGGCCCGATGTCGTCGAGCTTGTGCCGGTCCACGGCCAGGTAGGCGACCTGGGCGTCATGCGGTGACGGCTCGATCATGTCGATCGAGCTCCACGCCGGCAGGCCGGCCGGCGTGACATCGGCCCAGTGGGCCCCGCCGTCCGCGGTCACATGCACGAGGCCGTCGTCCGAGCCTGCCCAGAGCAGTCCCTGCTTCAAGGGCGATTCGGCCAGGGCGAAGATGGTGTCATAATATTCGACGCTGGTGATGTCCTTGGTGAGGGGACCGCCCGCCGCCGTCTGCTTGGTCCTGTCGTTGCGCGTCAGGTCGCCGCTGACGATCATCCAGCTGTGGCCCCGATCGACCGACTTCCACACGACCTCGGAGGCGCCGTAGAGCACGTCGGGATCGTGTGGCGAGAGGAGCAGCGGCGAGGTCCAGTTGAACCGGTGCAGCAGCTCCGACGCCGGATGGCCGGAATTATCCACCGGCCAGGGGCTGATGTCCTGGTCCTGTTCCCTGGCCTTGTCGTAGCGCGTGAACTGGTTTTCCGCGTCGCTGTAGATGATCTTGGGATCGCGCGGATCGGCGACGACGAAACCGCTCTCGCCGCCGCCGGCGGGGAACCAGTCGCTGGCGGTGATCACGCCCTCGTCGTCATAGCTGGCGATCGCCACGTTGGAGTTGTCCTGCTGGGCGCCGTAGATCCAGTAGGGAAAGCCCGGGCTGACCGAGACGTGGTAAAAGGCCCCGGTGGGCTGGTTGTCCTGGGTGGACCAGGTCTTGCCGCCGTCGAGCGAGATGCTGGCCCCGCCATCGTTGCAGTTGATCAGACGGCGCGGGTCGGCCGGGTCGATCCACAGGCCGTGGTGGTCGCCGTGGGTGGCGGAGACCAGGCTGAAGCTCTTGCCGCCGTCGGTGGACTTCAGCATGCCGGTGTTGAGGGCGTAGACGGTGTCGACGGATTTCGGATCGGCGTAGATCTTCGAAAAGTACCAGGCGCGCTGACGGATGCGGCCATCCTGGTTGATCCGGCGCCAGGTGGCGCCGGCGTCGTCCGAGCGATAGAGCCCGCCTTCGTGGGCCTCGATCATGGCGTAGACGCGCCGCGGGTCGGCCGCCGAGACCGACACGTCGATGCGGCCCAGGTTCCCATCCGGCAGGCCGTGGCCCTGGAGTTCGGTCCAGGTCGCGCCGCCGTCGGACGAGCGATAGAGCCCGCTGCCCGGACCACCGCTGGAGAAGGTCCAGGGCTGCCGCTGGACCTGCCACAGGGCCGCATAGACGACCTTGGGGTTGCTCGGGTCGAAGGTGACGTCGATCGCGCCGGTGTGCTCGTCCTTGTACAGGGTCCTGGTCCAGGTCCTGCCGCCGTCGGTGGTGCGGAAGACGCCGCGCTCGCCGTTGGGGCCAAAGGCGTGGCCGATGGCGGCGACGAGCACGATGTCGGGAGTTGTCGGGTCGACGATCACCGCCCCGATCTGGCGGCTGTCGGCGAGGCCGACATGGCTCCAGGTCTGCCCGCCGTCGGTGGTCTTGTAGACCCCGTCGCCATAGGTGATGTCGCCGCGCAGGGCCCCTTCGCCCGTGCCGACGTAGATGACGTCGGGGTTGGACGGAGCCACGGCGATGGCGCCGATCGAGGACATGGGCTGGCTGTCGAAGATCGGCTTCCAGCTATTGCCCGCGTCGGTGGTCTTCCAGACGCCGCCGGCGGCGGCCCCGAAATAGAAGGTGTCGGGAGCCCCCGTGACGCCGGTGACCGCCAGGGCCCGACCGCCCCGGTAAGGACCGATGCCTCGCCACTGCAGAGCCTTGAACAGGGCCTCGCCGGCCGGCGCGACCGGCGGCGCGGCGATGTCCGCGGCGAGGGCCGGCGCGGCGACTAGCAGAACCAGGCCCACCATGGCCGGCAAGGCGAAACGCGACCAGGAGCGCCTGCATCGATCCGTCATGGAAATCCCCCCATCGCAGCCTGGCCGTCCTGCCCGACCGCCCTGCCGGGCGCCGTCGACAGCTAAAGCCGATAGCTCAATCGAAACCACAAGGTCCGCGCCGGCGCCAAGTAGAAAGACTCGCCGCCGAACTCGCACGAGGTCACCGGCGGGCGCCGGTTGGTCAGGTTGCCGCCCTCGATCTGGGCCAGGTAGCGACCGAAACGGTAGCCGATGCTGGCGGCGAGGGTGGCGTAGCCGTCGACCGGGGCGGTGTTCTCTTCATCCAGATAGGGGGTTCGGTGACGCTGGGGGTTTCGGTGACGCTGCACTTAATTGCGGGGAAAATCCCGCAAGGCCGATCCATGATCGGACGTCATTGAAGTTGAGTGCACTGTCACCGTAATTGCCAGCGCTTCAGGGCGGCGAGCTTGCCGCTTCAGGCGCCATGCTTCACCGTGGAGGCCTCGTAGATCTCGTCGATGGCGAGGGCGAGGGCCTGATCGAACTGGGCGTCGGTCATGGAGACGCGCAGATCTTGCAGCAGGGCGCGTGAGAAGCTGGCGATCATATGGTGGTTCTGGGCCAGCCGGGCGCAGGCCTGGGCGCGTGTGTAGCCGCCGGAAAGGGCCAGGACCCGCACCACATTTTCCCGTTCGGCGAGGCCGGCATAGAGATCGGGAACCTGCGGCAAGGTGAGCTTGAGTATGACCCGGGCTTCGGCCGGCAGGGAGTCGAGGCGCGCGGCGAGCGCGGCCAGCAGCAAGGATTCGGCGGCGGCCTTGTCGGGGGCCTTGATCGAGACCTCCGGCTCGATGATCGGCAGGAGCCCGTGGGCGGCGATCCGGGCCGCCAATTCGAACTGCTGGGCCGCGATCGCGGCGACGCCGTCCGGCGAGGCGGCGGTGATGGTGGAGCGCATCTTGGTGACGAAGACGCCGTGGGCCTTGGCCCGCTCCAGGAGGTTGTCCAGCCGGGGGATCGGCTTCATCAGGCTGACGCCGCCACTGTCGGGCGCCAGCCCCTTGTCCACCTTCAGAACGGGCACGATGCCGCTTTCCCACAGATAGGCGGCGGTGGGCTGGCCGGCGACGTCGCGTTCCATGGTGTCTTCGAAGAGGATCGCGGCCAGGATCTTGCCGGCCGTGAACGACGGCGCGGTCATGATGCGCTCGCGCATCTGGTGGACGAGGTCGAACATCTCGTCGTCGTCGTCGAATTGACTATCCGGCACGCCATAGAGCCGGAGCGCGCCCGGCGTCGATCCGCCGCTCTGGTCCAGGGCCGCGACAAAGCCGGCCTTGCTCGCGAGTTGGCTCAACATCGGCGGGGGTATCATGGGGTTTCAGGTCCCTGCTGGCGGGCGCGAAGCGCCGGAGCGCGGCGGCGGGCGGTGATCGCGATCAGAATAGCACCAAGCGGGCTTCGATCTGCCCTTACGGCGAATTAACTGGCCTCGCCGGCCAAGGGCTGCGAGCAGAGGCGCAATAAACCTGAAACAATCGGCGGGGACGCGTCGTCTTGAGCGTGGGACTTATCATGGCCGCCGCGGTCGCCGCCGCCCAGGCGCCGGCCCCGGCCGAGCCGACCCCGCCCCAGGCCGCCGGAGCCATCTCGAGCTACCCGGCCGCCTTCTTCGCACCCGCCCAGCCGACCACGGCGCTGGACATGGTGCAGCGCCTGCCGGGCTTTGCGCTGGACACCGGGTCGGGGGTGCGCGGCTTCGGCGGAGCGGCGGGCAACGTCCTCATCGACGGGGTCCGGCCGCCGGCCAAAGGCGATTCCATCGACCAGATCCTCCAGCGCATCCCCGCCTCGTCGGTGGAGCGCATTGAGGTGATCCGGGCCGGGGCCCCGGGCATCGACATGCAGGGCAAGACGATCCTGGCCAATGTGATCCGGCGCACGGACATCACCGCAAAACTCACCGTCACGGCCTCGGCGACGCACGCCTACGACAACCGCATCAGCGGCCAGTTCCGGCTCGAGGGCGAGAAGCGCATCGGCCAGACCGAACTGCAGGGCTCGCTGCTGGCCGGCCGCTTCCTCGACGACGGCGCGGGGGTGGGCCCATGGACCCGCACCTTCGCCGACGGGAGGGTGATCCTCGCGTCGGATCACTCCCGGGCCTATGAGATCAACTACAAGGCGACCGGCTCGGTTGAGACTCCCGTCGCGGGCGGGACCTTGAAGATCAACGCCTCCCTGCTGATCGATCCCTATCGGTCGGTGGTGCGC
>DASZKO010000189.1:0-2546 GCA_035605655.1 Caulobacteraceae bacterium
GTGTCGCGCGGCGTCCCCGCCGAACGGAGCCAGTTGACGGCGGCGGTGACCCAGGCCTGGTCGCGGGAGAGCGGGGAGGTGTGGGTGGCGCCGGGGATATCGAGGATCCAGCCGGCGCGGGACCGCTGGGCCGGGACGATCTCGGCGGCCCGCCAGCGGGCGGCTAGATCTCCGGAGGAGTCGGAGATGACGGCGACGGTGGGGATCTGCGCCGGCGATCCGCCGAGGGCGGCGACAACGGCGAGGCCGGGAACCACGGCGCGGTCCTCGTCACGGGCGACCTTCAGGCGCCTCGGCCGCGAAAGGGCGGCGATCTTGCGGCGGGCCGCCGCGGGCGGCAGATCCTCGGCCCCGACCACGGAAGGCGCCACCAACGGGGCGAGGCCAAGTGTCCCGGCGCTCGCCGCCGTATTGGCCATGCGCCGTTCGCGGGTCAGGTCGGCGACAAGGACCGGATAGTTGAGGTCGTTGCTGGTCACCCCGTTGACGTAGACGAGGCCGGCGACCCTTTCCGGCCAGGTCGCCGCGAAGTCCTCGGCGTAAAGGGCGCCGTTGGAGTGGCCGACGAGGATCACCGGCGCGGTCTCGCCGAGGGAATCGAGAAGGCCGGCCAGCTCGGTGGCGATTGCGGTGACATCGCGCGGTCCGGCGGCCGGCGGCGAGGCCCCGGTCCCGGCCCGGTCCCAGGCGCAAGCCCGGCCGCCCTTGGCGAGGTCGGTCAGGACGAGGTCCCAATCGGCGGACGTCCCGAACGCCCCCGCCACCAGGATCACCGTCGGCGAGGCGGTGGGCGCGCCCCGGCAGTCGACATGGAGCGGGCTGGTCGCGGCGGCGGCGAGGCTCGCGGCGGCGAGGGCGGCCATGAGCGCCGCTCCGGCGATTGACCGGCGGCGCGGCGCAGCGTTCAATCGGGCGAGGCGCCTATAGGGAGCGATCATGGCGGGAAATAGCGAGTTCGATCTGCGCGGCGTCAACCATCTGGCCCTGGTCTGCAAGGACATGGCCGCCACGGTGCGCTTCTATCGCGACGTGCTGGGCATGCCGCTGATCAAGACCATCGACCTGCCGGAGGGAATGGGCCAGCACTTCTTCTTCGACATCGGCAATGGTGATTCCCTGGCCTTCTTCTGGTTTCCCAATGCGCCTGCCGCTGCGCCGGGAGTGTCGAGCCCGCAGAATCTGCCCGGCCACGGCTCGATGATCACCGCCCACGGCTCGATGAACCACATCGCCTTCGACGTCCCGGCCGAGAGGTTCGACGACTACTGCGCCCGCCTGAAGGCCAAGGGGATCAAGGTCTCGCCGGTGCTCAACCACGACGATTCGCCGGCCCAGGTGAGCCGCGAGGTGACCGACAAGGTCTTCGTCCGTTCGATCTATTTCTTCGATCCCGACGGGGTGTGCCTGGAGTTCGCCTGCTGGACGCGCGCCTTCAGCGCCGCCGACGTCGCCCACGACCCGATGACGGCGACCGGCGAGCGGGCGGCCGGCGTCATCCTGGCGCGAAGCGAGCTCGCGCCCGCTGAGTGAGGAGCCCAGCGACGCCGGCCTGGTCGAGGCGCTGCGCGAGCTGGACCTTCTGAGCCAGGGCGAGGCGGCGACGGTCCAGCCCCTGAGCGGCGGAGTGTCCGCCGACGTGTTCAAGGTCGAGACCGGCGACGGTCGGGCCTTCGTCGTCAAGCGCTCGATCCCACGCCTGAGGGTCGCGGCCGACTGGCGCGCGCCCATTTCCCGCGACGCGAGCGAGGTCGCCTGGCTGCGCGCCGTTCACGCCCTGGAACCGGGCCTTGTTCCCGAAGTCCTGGCCTGGTCGAAGGAGCGCCATCTCTTCGTCATGCCGTGGCTGGGTGCGGCCCAGGTGTGGAAGGCCGAGATGGCGGCCGGACGGGTCGATCCGGCCTTCGCCGGCCAGGTCGGCGCCGCCCTGGCCAGGATCCACGCCGCCATGGCCGAGCGAGCGGACATCGCCGCCGCTTTCCCTGGCGACGCCTGCTTCGAAGCCCTGCGCGTCGATCCGTTCCTCATCTTCACCGCCGCGCGCCACCCAGACATCGCGGCGCGGCTCCACGAATTGGTCGAAGATCTGAGGCGGCGAAAGACGACCTTGGTGTGGGGCGACGCCAGCCCCAAGAACATCCTCGTCGGGAACACGGGCCCGGTGTTTCTCGACGCCGAGACCGCGGTGATCGGCGATCCGGCCTTCGACCTCGCCTTCTGCCTCACCCACCTGCTGCTCAAGACGGTGTGGCTCGCCCCGCGCGCCGCCGCCCTGACGGCGAGCTTCACGGCCCTGGCCGACGCTTACCGGCCGGATGACGGCCTTTCGCGCCGGGCCGCGAGCCTGATCGGCGCCCTGCTGCTCGCCCGGGTCGACGGCAAGTCGCCCGCCGGCTATCTCGACCCGGCCGGGGAGGCGCTGGTCCGTCGCCGCGCCAAGGCCCTCCTCGCCCGCGACGACCTCGATGTGGCGGGGCTGCGGGAGGCGTGGCCGGAACTCTAGATCAGGCCCTCGAGCTTTTCGACCGGACGAGCGAGGACGGTGGCCC
>DASZKO010000201.1:0-7563 GCA_035605655.1 Caulobacteraceae bacterium
GCGAAGAAGGCCGCCAGAGCGATCCCCAGCACCAACAGACTGGCCCCGAGCTGGGTGCGCAGCGAAGGGGTGAAAGCCATGGCCGCCAGGATCGCCACGATCGCCGCCACGGTGAACCAGCTGGCGGCCGGATAAAGCCACATCCGCACTACCAGCCGCTCGGGGGCTTCGGCCTCCAGACGCCCCCGCAGGCGGATCTGGGCCAGGGCGACGATGCCGTACACCAGCAGCATCAGGGCCCCCGAGGCGTCGAGCAGGAAGGCCCAGACATGGGTCGGCTCGACCACCGACGCGGCCCCGGCGACGATGGCGAAGGCGGTGGCGAAGAGGATCGCGCGGACCGGCACCTTGCGGGCGTTGAGCTTGACCAGGGCGGCCGGCGCATCGCCTCGGGCGGCGAGGGTGAACAGCACCCGCGAAGTGACGTAGAGGCCCGAGTTCAGGCACGACAGGACCGCGGTGAGGATGATCAGCTTCATGATCAGCGGGGCGGCCGGCACGCCCATCCCGGCCAGGGTGGTCACGAACGGCGACACTCCAGGATGGATCGCGGTCCACGGAGTCAAGGTGACGATCAGGAACAGCGAGAGCACGTAGAACAACAGGATCCGCACGACCACCTGGCTCGTCATCCGGGCGATGGCGCGCCCCGGTTCGGCCGACTCCGCCGCCGCGATCGTGGCGATCTCGGCCCCGCACAGCTGGAAGATCACGCTGGTCACCCCGCCCATCACCGCCACGGCGCCGAAGGGGGCGAAGCCGCCGTGAGCCGTCAGATTGGCGAACTTGGCGGCCGGCGAGTGGAGGACCAGAAACGCCACGCAGGCGAGGATGAACACCACGATCGCGGCCACCTTGATCGAGGCGAACCAGAACTCGAATTCGCCATAGGACTTCGTCGACCACAGGTTGGTGATGAGCATCAGGCCCACGAGACCCAAGGCCAGGACCCAGACGGGCAGGGGAATCCACGGCTGCAGGACCAGGGCCCCGGTGAGGGCCTCGAAGGCCACCACGACCACCCAGAAATACCAGTAGAGCCATCCGGCGGTGAAGCCGGCCCAGTTTCCCAGACCCAGGCGGGCGTACTCGGTGAAGGCGCCGGTCTCGGGATAGGCGGCGGCCATTTCGCCCAGCATCCGCATCACCAGCAGGACCACCGCTCCGGCCAGAAGGTAGCTGACCACGATGGCTGGGCCGACCGACGCGATCCCCGAACTCGAGCCGACGAAAAGTCCCGCCCCGATGATCCCGCCGATCGAGATCATGGTGACGTGCCGCTGACGAAGGTCCTTGGATAGATGGCGGGTCGGCTCGGAGGCGGGGGCCTGGGCGAGGCTGGCTTGCGTCACGACTCCTCCCGCGCTCTTCAAAGAACCCGCTAGCTCTATCCGAACCGCCGCGCCAAGGCTATCGGAGGGCTGGTCGCCGGTCGGCTACCTCGAGTGTCGCATCGATCTCGACTCGCGGACGTTGTGACGGCATTAGAATGTCCGACATGAGCGAACTGCACGGGGCGGGAGCCGAGCCTGACCACGAGGTCGAACTGAAGCTCGCCATCGGCTCCAAAGCGGCGCGCACCGCGGCCGACCGCGAGCTCGGCCGCGCCACGGCGCGATCGGTCGAGACCATCTACTACGACACGCCCCGGCGGCGCCTCCACTCGGCCGGCTACAGCCTGCGCCTGCGCCGCGACGGCGAGACTTGGACCCAGTCGGTGAAAAGCGCCGACGGCTTCGTCCGCTTCGAACAGGACCATCCCTTGCGCGGGGCGATGCCCGATTTCTCCCTGCTCGAAGGCACGCCGATCGCTTCCCTGGTCGACGTGGCCGACGCCCTTTCGCCGGTGTTCGTGACCCGCGTGCAGCGCCGATCGCGCCGCCGCGACGCCGACGGCAGCCGGATCGAATACAGCCTCGACGAAGGCGAGGTGATCGCTCGCGACCGTTCCTGGCCGATCCTCGAACTCGAACTGGAGCTGAAGTCCGGGGCGCCGTCCGCCCTCTTCGATCAAGGCCGGCGCCTCGCCGAGGGCGAGGCTTTCGTGCCGGCGTTCATGAGCAAGGCCGATCGCGGCTACGCCCTGGTGGACGGCATCCTCGGCGAACCGGTGAAATTCGGCGCCCGCCGACTGGATGGCGGGATGACCGCCGCGGCGGCGTTCCAGGCACTGGCGCGGCGCTGCCTTCGCCAGCTTTCCCTCAACGCCGATCTGATCAGCGGCGGCTGGCGGCTCGAGGCTCTCCACCAGGCGCGGACGGCCCTGCGCCGCCTGCGGGTGGCCATGAAACTCTTCGAGCCCTTGCTCGCCAGGCCGCGGACCGAGGCCGTCGAGGCCGAGCTGAAGTGGTTGACCGGCGAACTGGCCGACGCCCGCAACCTCGATGTGCTGGTGCTCGAGACTTTCCAGCCGGTCGCCGACAAGCTCGCCGACCGGGCGGCGGCGGCGGCCTTCGGCAAGGCGCTGCTGGCGGCCCAGGAACGCGGCCACGAAAGGGCCCGCAGGGCGATGGCGTCGCCGCGCTTTCGCCTGATGCTGCTGGACGCCGCCCGTTGGGTCGAAGGCTGCGGCGATCCTGAACCGACCCTCGCAGGCGAGGCTCAGGTGGAGTGCGCCGCGGATTACGCCGCCCGGGCCCTCTCCGCGCGCCGCCGCGCCCTTCTCAAGCGGATCGACGATCTCGACTGGGGCGACCCTTTCGCCCGCCACAAGGTGCGGATCGCCGCGAAGAAGATGCGCTACGCCTCGGAATTCTTCCTGGGGCTCGGACCCAGGTCGCGCTCCGATCGTTATCGCCCTTTCCTGGAGGCGCTCGCCGAAATGCAGGATAAGCTCGGCCGACTCAACGATCTGGCGGTGGCCGAAACGATGATCCTGCACACCCTCGAGGCGGCCCTGGAATCGCACGATCGCACCCAGCGGGTCGGCTACGCCGCCGGGGTGGTCATGGGCCGCAATCTCGCCCGCGCCGACAAGCTGGGCAAGTCCGCCCGGCGCGCCAGCCGCGCCTTTGTTCACACCCCCGCGTGGTGGTAGGCGAGGCCAAGGTGATGAAGACATGGGGGAGTTGGGCCGCGCTGTTCGGCGCCGCCGCCGCATTGGCCGCCGCCGGTCCCGCAGCGGCGCAGAACGTCGTGTCGCCGCCGGTGGAAACCGCCAAGCCGGCCGAGAAGCCCCTCCCGCCGCTCACCCCAGCCGACGGCGCGGCCATCGAGGCGGCCTTGCGGAACACCAGGGAATTCGCCTTCCCGCCGGCGTTCTTGACCGCCGCGGCGGACCTGGGCAGTCCTGACCCGGACCGCCGAGCGAAGGCGCAGGATACGCTGGTTCTGGCCGCCGAGGCGCTCGCCTTCGCCGAACATGGCGCCTTCGCCGATCCGGCCTCGATCGATTCCAACTGGGCCATGCGGGGGCTCTACGACGCCGCCGCCGAATTCGACAAAGCCCGCGCCGAGGGGCGGGTCCCGGCCTGGCTGGACAGCCTCAGACGCCGGGACCCCGAGTACCTGGCACTGCTGGCGGCGCAGCGGCGCTATCAGGCGATCGCCGTCGCCGGCGGCTGGGCCCCTCTGCCGGACAACACCGGAAAGGGCGGCAAGGCGCGCTTCGAAGCCGCCGCCAGCGCCCGCCTGGCCAAGGAAGGCTACCACGCCGACAGCCTCGCCGAGGAAACGGCCGAGTTTCAGCGCCGGCACGCGCTCACCCCCTCCGGCGTGATCGACGCCAAGACGGTCGCCGCCATGAATGTCCCTGTACAGGCGCGCCTGGCGACGATCGGCGCCAACCTCGTCCGTGACCGCTGGCAACCCGATCCTCTGCCGTCCGATCGGATCGTCGCCGATATCGCGTCGGCCGAAGTCACTCTCTTCCGAGACGGCGAGCCGGTGCTGAACATGCGGGCCATCGTCGGCGACAAGAAGCATCTGACGCCGATCTTCAATTCCCATGTGTCGAACGTCGTCTTCAACCCGGCCTGGCACGTGCCGACGAAGATCGCCAAGTCCGAGCTCTACCCCAAGGAGGCCCGCTCGCCCGGCTACTTCGCGCGCAATGACTTTTCAGTGATCGACGGCCAACTCGTTCAGCACGCCGGGTCGAAGTCGGCCCTCGGCCGGGTCAAGTTCGACATGCCCGATCCGTTCAACGTCTACCTGCACGACACCCCGGGAAAGGCCCTCTTCGCTGTCGACTCACGTGGCCGCAGTCACGGCTGCGTGCGCCTTGAAAAACCGAAGGAATTGGCCCTGGCACTGCTCTCCGCCCAAGGCTGGGACGATGACCGGATCGACGATACCATCGACAAGGGCGACACCCTGTTCGTAAAGCCCAGACAGACAGTGCCGGTGTTCATCGTCTATCGCACCGCCGAGGCCACCGACGAAGGGCCCGCCACATTCCGGCCCGATCTCTATGGCTGGGACAACGAGCTCAACGCGATCCTGGCCGCGCCGCGCTAACCTTGTGTCAAGGTCTGAGGCGGTTAATAGTTAACTTTTCGACGAGTGTGAGTCTCACGATCCGATGACGCTGGCGCGCCGCTCGTTCCTTCAAGCAGGCCTCGGCCTCGGCGTCGCCGGCGCGGCGCTTTCGATCGCTCCGCTCGCGTGGGCGGATGCCGATGTCATCGGCGATATCCTGGCCCGGACATCCCCGCCGGCAGGGGCCTACCTCCCCGAATCCCTGGCGGGGGCCTCGGCCCGGCGCCTGGCCTTCGACAATCTCCATACGGGCGAGAAGCTCGACGTCGCCTATTGGGAGAACGGGGCGTATGTGCCTTCGGCTCTGGCGGCGGTGAACTATGTGCTGCGCGACCATCGCAGCAACGAGGTCCACTACATCGAGCCACGGCTGCTCGACCTCCTGACCGCCCTGTCGCACCAGTTGGAGGCGGGGCCGAATTACGAGGTTATCTCCGGATATCGCTCGCCGCAGACCAACGCGATGTTGCACGCCCAGAGCAGCGAGGTCGCCGTCGGCAGCCTCCATCAGTACGGAATGGCGATCGACATCCGGATGGCCGGACTCGACATCTGGCGCTTGCGCGACGCCGCCCTTTCCCTCGACAGGGGAGGGGTGGGCTACTACCCGGAATCGGAATTCGTGCACGTCGACGTCGGCCGGGTCCGCCATTGGGGTGGAACCTAGGAGACAAGCGCCCTTGCGCCCGCGCGGCGCTTTCGTCAGCTTCGCGGGAGCCGCCTGATCGGAGCCCGCCATGGATCGACGCCAGTTCGCCCTCGCCGCCGCCGCCCTGCTCGCCGCGCCGCCGAGCTTCGCCGCCACGCCCTCCCTGCTGACGAAGTTTGTCGACGGGCCACAGCGGGGAGCCGACAACCGGGTCCGCGATCCTTTCCGTCATCCGGCCGAGAGCCTTGCCTTCTGGGGCCTCGCCCCGGCGATGACGGTGATCGAGATCGAGCCCTCCGGCGGCTACTGGACCGAGATCCTCGCCCCCTTCCTGGCCGCCACCGGCGGGAAATACATCGCCGCGGTCGGCGGTGATCCGGCCGCTTTCCGGGCCCGCTATGCCGACCGCGCCCGGTGGGGTGATATCACCGCGGTTGCCTTGAGCGACCAGCCCGGGCCGCTCGCGGCCCCTGGAACCGCCGACATGGTGCTCACCGCCCGCAATTTTCACGACTGGATGTGGCGTCCCGGTCTGGTGGCGAAGTACCTCGCCGATTTCCATACCGCTTTGAAGCCCGGCGCCGTCCTGGCTGTCGAGGAGCACCGCGCCGATCCACGCCCGCAGATCGGCTACGCCCGCGACGGCTATGTGGCGACCGCCTTCCTGACCCACGCCGTGGAAGAGGCCGGTTTCCGCCTCGACGCCAGTTCGGAGATCAACGCCAACCCCAGGGACACCAAGGACTATCCCTTCGGGGTGTGGACCCTGCCGCCGACCCGCCGGAAAAGCTCCCGGACCGTCCCGACCCCCGCCGATTTCGATTCCGGCAAATACGAGGCGATCGGCGAAAGCGACCGGATGACCCTGCGGTTTCGGCGGGCTTAAGCCTACTCGATCACCAGACTGGATGGCATGGAACCTCGCGGCCCATGGCCGCGTTTGCAGCTTGAACGTGGCCGCTTCTGGCGTTGCGTTCTCTCTCGCAAGAGGAGATATAGTCATGCTTGGATGGGCAATTGTCTTCGCAGTTCTTGCTTTCGTGGCTGGCGCCCTCGGTTTCTTTGCTCTCGCCGGACTTGCAGCCTCCATCGCCAAGATTTTGCTTGTCGTGTTCGTGGTTCTATTGATCGTCAGCTTCGTGGTGCGGGGGACGCGCGGCGGCAACGTCGTCTAGCTCGGCGCCGCCCGTCCCTTCCCTCGGGAAGAAGGGCGGCCGGTCCTGCCGCTTCCTTCACGCCACCCCCTCGCCTCCTGTCACTCCATAGACCTCACCGGTGATGAAGCTGGCTTCCTGAGAGGCTAGCAGCACATAGACCGGGGCGATTTCCACCGGTTGCCCCGGCCGGTGCATGGGTGAGGATTCGCCGAAGTGGCGAACTTTTTCCTGCGTCTGTCCGCCACTCGGCTGCAGGGCGGTCCAGAAGGGACCCGGAGCCACCGCATTGACCCGAATACCCTTGTCGATGAGCTGCTTCGAAAGCGCCTTGGTGAAGGCGACGATGCCGGCCTTGGTGGTCGCATAGTCGAGGAGCGCGGCAGACGGGTCGAAGGCCTGGACCGAGGCGGTATTGATGATCGCCGCCCCGGGTTTCAGATGCGGGATGGCGGCCTGGGTAAGCCAGAACAAGGCGTAGAGGTTGGTCTTCAGGGTTTCGTCGAATTGTTGGGTGGTGATTTCCCCGGCGGCCCGCTGAGTCACCTGCTTGCCGGCGTTGTTGACCAGGATATCGATCCCACCCAGCCGCCGAACCGTCTCTTCGACCAGCGCCTTGCAGAACGCCTCGTCCTTGAGGTCGCCGGCGATGGCCGCGACTTGGCGGCCCTCGGCCTGGACCAGCGCGCTCACTTCGTCGGCGTCCGGCTGCTCGCTGGGAAGAAAAGCGAAGGCCACATCGGCGCCTTCGCGCGCGAAGGCGATGGCGGCGGCCCGGCCGATGCCGGAATCGCCCCCCGTGATCAGCGCCTTGCGCCCTTCGAGTTTGCCGGAGCCGCGATAACTCGCCTCGCCATGGTCCGGACGCGGCTCCATCTTCGCCGCCACGCCCGGGGCGGGCTGCGGTTGGGCCGGGAACGGGGGCTTGGGGTATTGGATGAGAGGGTCCTGCATCCGCAGGCGGTTGTCGACGTCGGTCATGTGGGGACCTCCTGAACGGTGTGTCCGGTGTGCTCACGGAACGGCCGAACCGGCTGATGGCTGCGCGCCCTCGGATCGGGCGAGCCCATTTTAGGCCGTCAAGGCAAGCTTTGCGGCGGACGAATCGTCGGCAAAGTGTGATAGAGGCGAGCGCCGGTGAGTGGTCGAAGGTTGAAGCGTATGAGTGGTGAGCGTTCGAAGGGACCGGCGCGCCGGTCTTCCGCCCCCAAGAAGAGCCCTGCCGCCGCCCCGCCGCCGCCGCCCAAGCCCGGCAAACTCTTCGCGGTCACCCTCTCGCGA
>DASZKO010000064.1:0-21320 GCA_035605655.1 Caulobacteraceae bacterium
CCGGCCTCGATGGCCGCGTCCAGCACCGCCTCGTCGCCGCCGGCGGCGGCCGGATAGAGGATCTCGCCCAGGCGGTCGAACATGAAGGCCACCGAGCCGGTCTCGCCCATGTTGCCGCCGTTTCGGGTGAACACCGCCCGCACATTGGCCGCCGCCCGGTTGCGGTTGTCGGTCAGCACCTCGACGATGAGGGCCGCGCCGCCGGGGCCGAAGCCCTCGTAGCGGATCTCCTCGAGGGCGTCGACATCGCCGCCCTGGGCCTTCTTGATGGCCCGGTCGATGTTGTCCTTGGGCATGGATTCGGCCTTGGCCGAGGCGATCGCCAGGCGCAGGCGGGAATTGGCCGCCGGGTCGGGCAGGCCCTGCTTGGCGGCGATGGTGATGTCGCGCGAGAGCTTGGAGAACTGCTTGGAGCGCAGGGAATCCTGGCGGTCCTTGCGGAACTGGATGTTCTTGAACTTGGAATGACCGGCCATGGGCGAAGGGCGTCGCGCTGTTGAAAGGCGAGGGGCTTCTAGCGCCCCGGGCCGCCGCGCGAAAGGTCATGCGCCGCGAGCGAACCCGCACTCACCCGCCAAGCTCACCGCCGCGTGGCCGTGGGCGCGGCGGCGGAGGGGCCCCGGGCTCCAGGGCCCCTCGCCGACTGGGATCAATAGTAGGGCGGCGGGGGCGGCAGGGGAGCGGCGTACCTGATCTCGTAGGCGCCTTCGCCGTAGATGGCGTCATAGCGATATCGGGCCCGCTGATAGGCGCGCAGCCGGCGGGCGTAGTCGCGCCGCTGCATTTCGTAATCGGCGGAGCGGGCCTGATAGTCGCCCTGGGCGCGGGCGGCGGTGTCCCGGGCCGAATCGTAGGCGCTCTGGGCGTTCTGGTACGATTGGTAGGACCCGGCGTTGTCGTAGTCGTTGGTCTGCGGGTGCTGGCCGTTGTCGTACTGATTGTAATAGCCCTGAGAATAGGGGGCCTGGGCGCCGGAGCCCTGGCCGCCGTAGTAGCCGGGCGAATAGCCGCCATAGGTCTGGGCGAGCGCGCCGCCGGCCAGCAGGCTGGCCGCCGCGGCGGCGCCGGCGAATAGGGTTAGTCGGGTCATTTCCAAATCCTCCTCCGAGGCGCAAATCCGTCCGGCCGACTCAACGAAACTCGCCGCCAACAGGTTGCCTGCGGCGGCGCGGGCCTCGGAGGCGTGACCGCGGGTCGGGACGGGTGAGGTCAGCGCCTCCCGCCCCCTCCGTCGCGGCTTCGCCGCGCCACCTCCCCCATCGAGGGGGAGGAGGATATGGATTCTAGACGACGCGGATGGGGCCGGGGTAGCGGGCGAGCCTGGCGTCGGCGGTGAGCAGGGTCATTCCCTCGAGCGTCGCCTGGGCGACCAGCAGGCGGTCGAAGGGATCCCTGTGGACCGGCGGCAGAACGGCCACGGCGGCGGCGTGCGCGCCGGTTATGGGCGCTTCGACATAGCCATTGTCGGCCAGGCCGCGGCGCAGGAGATGGGCGTCGGTGGTGAAATCGGTCCGCCCTAGCCCCGACTTGACGGCCACCTCCCAGATGCTGGCGGCGCTGAAATGCAGGAGGTTGGCCTCGTCATCGATGAGCTCGGCCGCCGCGGCGGGCAATTGCAGCGCCCCGCCGGCGGCCCACAGGAGCAGGTGGGTGTCGAGGAGGAACCTCACCGGGCGCCGTTGAACAGCCGCTCGATCTCGCCGGCCCCCATCTCGTCGAAGTCGGCCGGCACGGCGATCCGCCCGGCCATGAACCCGCGCCGGCGGACCGCCCCGGTGTCGGGCGCGTCGAGGGGAACCAGTTTCGCCAATGGACGGCCGGCCTTGGCGATGATGAGCGCCTCGCCCTTCGCCGCCCGCTCGACGAGCCGGGAGAAGTGAGTCTTGGCCTCATGGATGTTGTACGTCGGCATGGCCGCCAGACTTAGTCCAGCCGCCTTAGTCGATCAACCCTGGGCTTCCCCGGAGGGGAGCGAGGCCCCTCAGTACGGATAGTCGGGGTAGGGTCTCAGCTCGCTGTTCTGGCGGTAGGCGCCGGGGCCGTAGATGGCGTCGTAGTCGCCGCGCGGCCAGGCGTACTTGACCATCTGCCAGCGATAGATCTCACCGACGCTGGAGTGGCGCTCGGCCCTGGCGACATGGTCGGCGTAGACGATCGCGGCGGTGTCGCGGGCGTCGTCGTAGACATTGGCGGCGGCGCCGTCCGGCGCGGCCGCGACGGTCACGTCGGCGGGCGGGCAGGCGGGCTGGGCGGAGGCGATGGAGGCGGCGGCGACGGCCGCGCCGGCGATGAGGATGAGCTTCATGGCTGCTGAATCTCCCGAACGCCCCGAACAAGCGGGACTTCGGCTGGAACGCCGACCCGGCGGCCGAGGTTGCGGGCTCGGCCAGAAAAGCGCCGGGCCGATGCGATCATGTCCAGACATATTCACGCCGCCTTGACCGCCGTCACCACCGGAACGGCGGGCGCCAGCCGTCCGCCGACGCGGATCGGATCGACGCGCCGGGCGAGGCCCGTGGCGGGGTCGGTCTCCACGAACACCCCGCAGACCGTCGCCTCGCCCTCGGCCGGCTTGAAGCGGCCGCCGGAGATGCGGGTGGTGAAGCGGCGAAGCGGCTCCTCCTTCTGGTTGCCGATGACGCTGTCGTAGTCGGCGCAGGCCCCGGCGTCGGTCTGGTAGGCGGTCCCGCCCGGCAGGACCTGGGCGTCGGCGGTCGGGATGTGGGTGTGGGTGCCGACCACCAGGCTGGCGCGGCCGTCGCAGAAGTGGCCCATGGCCATCTTCTCCGAGGTCGCCTCGGCGTGCATGTCGACGACGACGGCGTCGGCGGCCTCGCCGAGCGGGCAGGCGTGAAGCTCGCGGTCCACCGCCGCGAAGGGATCGTCGAGGGCGTCCATGTGGATCCGGCCCAAGAGCGAGATCACCAGCACCCGGCGGCCGCCGTCGGTCTCGAAGAGCTGCGCCCCCTGGCCGGGGGCCTGGGCCATGGCCGGGTAGTTGAGCGGCCGCAGCAGCCGGTTCTCGCGGACGATGTAGGTCAGGGCCTCCTTCTGGTCCCAGGAGTGGTTGCCCAGGGTGAGGCAGTCGGCTCCGGCGGCGAAGAGGTCGCGGGCGGTGGCCTCGGTGATGCCGAAGCCGGCGGCGGCGTTCTCGGCGTTGACGATCACGAACTCGAGACCGAGGGACCGGCGAAGGGCCGGCAGGTGGTGGGCGAGAGCGTCGCGGCCGGCCCGGCCGACGACGTCGCCGAAGAAGGCGAGGCGCATCAGAAGTCCTTTTCGACGACGATATAGGCCTTTTCCGTCAAAATCGCGTCCAAAGCCTCGTCGTGCGGCTCGCGGGGGATCGCCTCGATTTCCTGGCCGGCGAAGGCCAGGCCGACGACGAAGACCTCGCCGGCGGCGCGCAGCATCGCGAGGGTGCGGTCAAAATGGCCGCCGCCCTGGCCCAGGCGCCCGCCCGTGCGGTCGAAGGCGAGCACCGGGGCGATGACGAGGTCGGGCGCGGCGAGCGCCGCGGCCGGGGTCGGGGCGGGGACGCCGGCGGCGTCGGGGGCCAGCAGGTCCCCTTCGGACCAGGCGCGGTAGATAAGCGGCGCGTCCGGCCCCACCGCCGTCGGCATGGCCAGGGCCGCGCCCCCCTCGGCCAGGCGACGCATCAGGGGGCCGGGATCGATCTCCCCGCCCAGGGGCCGGTAGCCGCCGACCACCCTGGGCGGGCGAGGCAGGGCGAGGCGGGCCGCCGCTTCCTCGCCGGCGTCCGGCGCCGCCGCCGCCAGCGCGGCGCGCAGCGATCGCATGGCGGCCCTCATAGCGATCTTGTCGATCAGGGCGCCGTCCTCACGAGCATCAAGGAAGGGTGGCGGCGCCGCGAGAGCCGTGAAGGCGGTTTTAATCCCCTCGGACCTGGCAGACCAGGTGGGCGCCGTGTGCCCGGGACCACGATCCCGGCCAGGGACAGCTCCCTATAGAGAGAGATTACGGTCCCCGGGATTAGATTGCCTTCGACGAGATCCGCAGCAGACCCGCCACTTCACAAGGTAAGGTCGCCCGGCCGCCGACTCAAGGCCGATGACGGCCTCACCGCGAGGCGATGGCCTCGATTTTCCGGGCGGCGGCTTCGAGGGCCGCGACGGCCCTGGCGTCGGCGATGTCGAGCTGGGCGCGCAGGCGGGCGGTCTCCGCCTCGGCGACGGCGACCCGCGCGGCGCCGGCGGCGACCTCGTCGGCGAGGACGAGGGCCCCCATGAGCATCAGACGGGTCTCGCCGAGCGCCGCGCCGCTGACGCCGAGGGCCCGGACCCGGGCGTCGAGCTCGGCCGCCAGGGCCTGCAGCCGGGCCTCCTCGCCGTCCTCGCAGCCGACGAGGTAGGACTTGGCGTTCACGTGGATGGTCACCTGGGCCATCAGCCCTCCTCCGGCCGGCCGCGCAGCTCGGCGATGGCCTTGCCGAGCGCCGCCGAGGCCTCGGCCGCGGCCTCCTCGAGCTGGCGGGCGCGGGCCCGGGAGGCGTCGAGATCGGCGGCCAGCTTGGCGCGGTCCTGGTCGAAGAGGCCGCCGGCGTCGGCCCCGGCCTCGGCGACCCGCTTGGCCAGCCGCTGGTCGAGCATGGTCAGGGCCCGCTCGAGCCGCTGGGCCGCCACGTCCAGCCGTCCGCCCGACTCCGCTTTCATGCCGCACTCCCTGGGCCCCCGGCGCCATCTATAGCCCGCGCCGCAAGGGGCGCGAAAGCGCCTTGCTTGACCCTCCGCGCGGCCCGTGCGAGGCCCCGCTTGTTCCCCCCCGATCGCCCCGATTCTCCCGCCAAGGCGCCCCTGAAATGTCCGTCTCGCCCCTGGCCATGGCCAACGCCATCCGCGCCCTTTCCATGGACGCGGTCCACAAGGCCAGGAGCGGCCACCAGGGGATGCCGCTGGGCATGGCCGATGTCGCCACCGTGCTGTGGACGAAGTTCCTGAAATACGACGCCGCCGATCCGGCGTGGCCGGACCGCGACCGCTTCGTGCTCTCGGCCGGGCACGGCTCGATGCTGCTCTACGCCCTGCTGCATCTTTCCGGCGTCGAGGCGCTGAGCATGGATCAGATCCGCGCCTTCCGCCAATGGGGCTCGCTGACCCCCGGCCATCCGGAGGCCGGCCACACCCCCGGCGTGGAAACCACCACCGGGCCGCTGGGCCAGGGCCTCGCCACCGCCGTCGGCATGGCCATGGCCGAGCGGAGCCTGGCGGCCCGCCATGGCGCCGATCTCGTCGACCACCGCACCTTCGTGATCGCCGGCGACGGCTGTTTGATGGAAGGGGTGAGCCACGAGGCGATCCACCTCGCCGGCCGCCTGAAGCTCGCCCGCCTCACCGTCCTCTTCGACGACAATGACACCACCATCGACGGCCGCGCCACCCTGGCCGAGACCGGCGATCAGGCGGCCCGCTTCAAGGCCGCCGGCTGGGCGGTCCGGGCCGTCGACGGCCATCATCCGGGCAAGATCGCCGCCGCCCTGCGCTGGGCGAGGCGCCAGGACCGCCCAAGCCTCATCGCCTGCAAGACCAAGATCAACCGCGGGGCCGGCCCCCGGGAAGGCGATCCGCACGGCCACGGCTATTCCCTCTTCGACGCCGAGATCGCCGCCGCCCGCGCCGCCATGGGCTGGACCGCGCCGCCGTTCGAGATCCCCGCCGACATCGCCAAGGCCTGGCGCAAGGCCGGGGCCCGCGGCAAGCGGACCAGACGGGCCTGGGCGCGGCGGCTGAAAGCCTCGCCCCAGGGCGCCGAGTTCACCCGCGCCGAACGCGGCGATCTGCCGGCGGATGCATTCACGGACCTCGACGCGGCGGCGCGGCGAGCCCTGGCCGAACGGCCGGCGGCCGCCACCCGCATCCACTCCGGGGCGGCCCTGGAGAGCCTGATCGCGGCCATTCCGGAGATGATCGGCGGCTCGGCCGATCTCACCGGCTCCAACAATACCATCGTGAAGGGGATGACCGTCTTCGACGCCCCCGGCTACGCCGGCCGCTATGTCCACTATGGGGTGCGCGAGTTCGCCATGGCCGCGGCGATGAACGGCATGGCCCTGCACGGCGGGGTGATCCCCTATTCGGGGACCTTCCTCGCCTTCGCCGACTACAGCCGCCCGGCCATCCGCCTGGGCGCCCTGATGGGGACGCGGGTGATCCACGTCATGACCCACGATTCCATCGGCCTGGGAGAGGATGGCCCGACCCACCAGCCGGTGGAGCATCTGGCCTCCCTGCGGGCCATGCCGAACCTCCTGGTCTTTCGCCCGGCCGACGCGGCCGAGACGGCGGCCTCGTGGAAGGCGGCGCTGAGCGAGCGGCGTTCCCCCTCGATCATGGCCCTCTCGCGCCAGAAGACGGCGGCGGTGTGCAAGTCCGGCGCTCCGGCCGTCGAGCGCGGGGCCTATGAGCTCGCCGCCGCCGACGGCGCGGCCAAGGTGAGCCTCTTCTCGGCCGGAACCGAGGTCGCCATCGCCCTCATCGCCCGCGACCTGCTGCAGGCCGAAGGCGTCGCCACCCGGGTCGTTTCCGCCCCTTGCTGGGAGCTGTTCGACCGCCAGGACGCCGGCTATCAGGCGGCGGTGATCGGGGACGCCCCGGTGCGGGTGGCCGTCGAGGCCGGCGTCCGCCAGGGCTGGGACCGCTTCATCGGCGAGGCGGGCGTCTTCGTCGGCATAACCGGCTTCGGCGCCTCGGCCCCCTTCGAGCGGCTCTACGCCGAGTTCGGCATCACCCCCGAAGCGGTCGCCGCGGCGGCCAGGGGGGCGCTGGGAAAGGGATCCGATTCGGGTCCTTGAGCAGGTTGCGTCGTGTGTATTTTAGTTGACATCGCCCGAGCTGTTGTGTCGTAAGATACGCATGATCGAAGTTCGTCTGACGACAGCCTTCGGCGCTTGGCTCGACGATCTTCGTGATCGAGAGGCGCGGGCCCGGATTGTCGTCAGGCTCCGCCGCATTGAGATCGGCGCCTTGGGCGACTTCAAGCCGGTCGGCGGCGGCGTCGGCGAACTTCGCATCCGCTACGGGCCGGGCTACCGGCTCTATTTCGTGCGCCGGGGTGAGATCGTTGTCGTGTTGCTGTGCGGCGGCGACAAAAGCACCCAGGCGAAAGACATTCGGTTGGCCAAGATCATGGCCGAGGAGGTTTAGGCGAATGGCTGTCCAGACCACCCGTTTTGACGCGCAGCGGTATTTGGCGACTCGGAAAGATGAGGTCGCCTATCTGGAGGCGGCTCTCGAGGACGGCGATCCCAGCCTGATCGCGGCGGTCCTGGGCGATATCGCTCGCGCCCATGGCGCCGTTCGGTTCGCGAAGGAGACCGGCCTCAGTCGCGAGACGATCTACAAGGCGCTGAAGCCAGGGGGCAATCCGACCCTGGATACCCTCGCGAAGGCCGTGAAGGCGCTGAATCTCAGGCTGACTCTGACGGCGGCGGAGCCTCGTCACCCGGGCGACGATTCCGGTCGCTCCCCTGAGTAGGGCGCCGCCCTTGACTTCGCCGGCCGCGCCCTGAAAAACCGCCCGGCATTCTCATCAAAGCCCCAAGGGGACCACGCCCATGACCGTCCGCGTCGCGATCAACGGCTTTGGCCGCATCGGACGCCTCGTCCTGCGCTCGATCGTCGAGCACGGCCGGCGCGACATCGAGGTGGTGGCGATCAACGACCTGGGGCCGGTGGCCACCAACGCCCACCTGCTGCGCTACGACAGCCTGCACGGCCGCTTTCCGGGGATCGTCGAGGTGGAGGGCGAAACCATCGACGTGGGGACGGGCCCTATCGCGGTCACCGCGGTGCGCGACCCGGCCGCCCTGCCGCACAAGGCCATGGGCGTCGACATCGCCCTGGAATGCACCGGCCTCTTCACGGCCAGGGACAGGGCCGCCGCCCACCTCACGGCCGGGGCGCGCAAGGTGCTGGTCTCCGCCCCGTGCCAGAACGCCGACAAGACCATCGTCTTCGGGGTCAACCACGCGACCCTGACGGCGGCCGACCTGGTGGTCTCCAACGGCTCGTGCACCACCAATTGCCTGGCCACCGTGGCCCGGGTGCTGCTGGACACGTGCGGCATCGAGCGCGGCTACATGACCACCATCCACGCCTACACCTCCGACCAGCCGACGCAGGACACCCTGCACTCGGACCTCTACCGGGCCCGCGCCGCCGGCCTGTCGATGATCCCCACCTCCACCGGGGCGGCCAAGGCGCTGGGGCTCGTGCTGCCCGAGCTGGCCGGCAAGCTCGATGGCTCGTCGATCCGCGTGCCGACCGCCAATGTCTCGGTGGTCGACCTCAAGATCGTCCCTGGCCGGACGGTGACCCGCGAGGAGATCAATCAGGCCATGAGCGCGGCCGCCGAACAAGGCCCCCTGGCCGGCATCCTGCAGGTGACGAGCGATCCCCTGGTCTCCGCCGACCTCAACCACATCGACGCCTCGGCGACCGTGGCCCTGCCGCAGACCCAGGTCATCGACGGGGCCCTGGCCCGGGTGCTGGCCTGGTATGACAACGAATGGGGCTTCGCCACGCGGATGGCCGACACCGCCCTGGCCATGGCCGCGATCGCCTGAGCCGGTGAGCTTCAGGACCCTCGGCGACATCGACCCGCGGGGCAAGCGGGTCCTGGTGCGGGTCGACTTCAATGTCCCCATGGCCGATGGCGAGGTGACCGACGACACCCGCCTGCGCGCCGCCCTGCCGACCATCGAGCGCCTGCGCGCGGCCGGGGCCAAGGTGGTCCTGCTGGCCCATTTCGACCGGCCCAAGGGCCGGCGCGTCGCGACCATGAGCCTGGCGCCCGTCGTCGGGCGGCTGGCGGCCCTGATCGGCGCGCCGGTGGCCTTCGCCGACGATTGCGTGGGCGAAGAGGCGGCCGCGGCGGTGGAAAACCTCCCCGCCGGCGGCGTCCTGCTGCTCGAAAATCTCCGCTTCCACGCCGGCGAGGAGGCCAACGATCCGGCCTTCGCCGCCGCCCTGGCCGCCAACGGCGACCTCTTCGTCGACGACGCCTTTTCCGCCGCCCACCGCGCCCACGCCTCCACCGAGGGCCTGGCCCGCCTGCTGCCGAGCTGCGCGGGCGACGCCATGGCCCGCGAACTCGCCCACCTCGACGCGGCGCTCGGCCATCCGCGCCGCCCGGTCCTGGGCGTGGTCGGCGGCTCGAAAGTCTCGACCAAGCTCGACCTGTTGGGAAATCTGATCGGCAAGCTCGACCAGCTGGCCATTGGAGGGGGGATGGCCAACACCTTCCTGGCCGCCCAGGGGCACGACGTCGGAGCCTCGTTCCGCGAACACGACCTGACCGGAAAGGCCAGGGACATCATCGATCTGGCGGCGAAGCGCGGCTGCGAACTGCTGCTCCCCGTCGACGTCGTGGTGGCCGAGCGGGTGGAGGCCGGGGCGCCGGCGCGGGTGCGGGGGCTGGACGAGGTCGGCCCCGCCGAGCGCATTCTCGACGCCGGGCCGAGGACCCTGGGCCGCCTCGAAGCGGCGATGGATTGCGCCGCCACCTTGGTGTGGAATGGGCCGCTGGGGGTCTTCGAGGTCCCGCCCTTCGACGCCGGCACGGTCGCCGCCGCCCGCCACGCCGGGGGCCTGGCCAAGGCCGGCCGGCTGATCGCCGTGGCCGGAGGGGGCGACACCGTCGCCGCGCTCAATCACGCCGGGGCGGCGGCCGACTTCACCTTCGTCTCCACCGCCGGCGGGGCCTTCCTCGAGTGGCTCGAGGGCAAGACCCTGCCGGGCGTCGCGGCTTTGCAAGCCTGAAGCCTACCCGCTAGTCTCAGGGCCAAGACTTCAAATAAGACGGGCGCGGGGACAGTTCATGGCCAGGATCACGCTGCGACAGCTGCTGGATCACGCCGCCGAGCACGGCTACGGCGTGCCGGCGTTCAACATCAACAACATGGAACAGGGCCTCGCGATCATGGAGGCGGCCGAGGCGGTCGGCGCGCCGGTGATCATCCAGGCCAGCCGCGGGGCGCGCAGCTACGCCAACGACATCGTCCTGGCCGGCCTCATCGACTCCCTTGTCAAGCTGTGGCCCGACATTCCGCTGGTCATGCACCAGGACCACGGCAACAACGAAGCCACCTGCGCCACGGCCATCCAGCACGGCTTCACCAGCGTGATGATGGACGGCAGCCTGGAAGCCGACGCCAAGACCGTGGGCTCCTACGACTACAATGTGCGGGTGACCCGCCGGGTCGTCGACATGGCCCACTGGGTCGGCGCCTCGGTGGAAGGCGAGATCGGCGTGCTGGGCAGCCTGGAAAGCGGCACGGGCGAGAAGGAGGACGGCCACGGGGCCGAGGGCGTCCTATCCCACGACCAGCTGCTCACCGACCCGGCCCAGGCGGTGGATTTCGTCCGCGCCACCGAGGTCGATGCGCTGGCCATCGCCATGGGCACCAGCCACGGGGCCTACAAGTTCACCCGCAAGCCCGACGGCGAGGTGCTGGCCATGGGAGTCATCGAGGAGGTCCACCGGCGGCTCCCCAACACCCATCTGGTCATGCACGGCTCGTCCTGCGTGCCCCAGGAGCTGCAGGACATCATCAACCACTACGGCGGCGAGATTCCCCAGACCTGGGGCGTGCCGGTGGAGGAGATCCAGCACGGCATCCGCCACGGGGTGCGCAAGATCAACGTCGACACCGACAACCGCCTGGCCATGACCGGGGCGATCCGCAAGGTGCTCACCGAGGATCCGGCCGAGTTCGATCCGCGCAAATATCTGAAGCCCGCCCTGGAGGCGATGCGGGCGGTGTGCCGCCAGCGCTTCGAGGAATTCGGGGCCGCCGGGTGGGCCGACAAGATCCGCCCGATCCCCATGGCCGCCATGGCCAAGCGCTATGCCGCCGGCGAACTGGCCCCGAAATTCGGCCGGGAATTGAAGGCCGCGGAATAGTAAAGCAAGGGCATGGCCCAGCCGTGCCGCCTCTATCTCATCTCGCCGGCGAGGATCAGCGACCCGGCCGGGTTCGCCGAACTCGTCGACACCGCCCTTGAGGCCGGCGACGTGGCGGCCGTGCAGCTTCGCCTCAAGGAAGCGAGCGAGGCGGAAATCGCCGCGGTCGTGAGCGCCCTGGTCCCGGTCACCCGGCGGCGCGGGGTGAGCCTCATCCTCAACGATCGCCCGGACCTCGCCGCCCGCTTCGACTGCGACGGCGTCCACATCGGCCAGGAGGACGGCACGGTGGCCGCCGCCCGCGCCGCCGTGGGAGCCGAGCGGATCGTGGGCGTGACCTGCCACGCCAGCCGGGACCTGGCGATGACCGCCGCCGAAGCCGGCGCCGACTACGTCGCCTTCGGGGCCTTCTTCCCGACCGCCACCAAGGCGACGGTCCATCGCCCGGAGCTGGAGATCCTCGAGATCTGGCAGGAGACCATGCTCACGCCGTGCGTGGCGATCGGCGGGATCACCGTGGAGACCTGCCGCCCCCTCGTCGCGGCCGGGGCCGACTTCCTCGCGGTGTGCGCCGGGGTCTGGGACTATCCGGCCGGCGCGGCCGCCGCGGTGGCCGCCTTCAATTCGGCCATCGCCGAGGCGCGAGCGGGTGTATCGTAAGCCGGCCACCGCGAAAGGGATCAGGCGATGAATCCGATCACCCTCTTCATAGTCTTCGTTCTCGTGCTGGCCGGGGCGGGGGCCGAGTCCCTGGCGCCGCCCTATTCGGGCGCGCCGTTTTTCATCCTGGCGGTGATCGTGGCCATGTCCCTGAAGATGGCCAACACCTGGCAGAAGTTCGTGATCCTGCGGGCCGGCAAGCTGCAGGGAGTCAAGGGGCCGGGCCTGTTCGTGATCTTTCCCGTGCTCGACACCGTGGTGGCGGTGATCGACGAGCGCATCCAGACCACCGCCTTCAGCGCCGAGCAGGCTCTCACCCGCGACACCGTGCCGGTGAACATCGACGCGATCATCTTCTGGCAGGTGCACGACGCCCGCGCCGCCGCCCTGGAGATCACCGACTACCGCACCGCCATCGACCGCATCGCCCAGACCTCCCTGCGCGAGATGATCGGCGCCTCGATGCTGTCGGCCCTGCTCTCCGAGCTGAAGTCGGCCGACGACGCGCTGCGCACGGAGATCGGCCGCAAGACCAGGGCCTGGGGGATCTCGGTGAACGCCGTGGAGATCCGCGACGTCTCGATCCCGGCCGCCCTGCAGGACGCCATGTCCCGCGAGGCCCAGGCCGAGCGCGAGAAGCAGGCCCGGATCATCCTGGGCTCGGCCGAGGTGGCGGTCGCCGGCCAGTTCGTCGAAGCCGCCCGCGCCTATGCCGACAATCCCGCCGCCCTGCAGCTGCGGGCCATGAACATCATCTACGAGACCACCAAGGAGCGGGGGGCGACGATCCTGATGCCCACCTCCATGGTCGACGCCATGAGCCCGGCGGTCGCCTTGGCGGTGGCGGCCAAGGCCCCGCCCGGCGGGACGGCCGACGAGCCCCTCCCACGCCAGCCGGGCGCTTGAGGCGGCCCCTCCCGGTTTGACTTTCAGCGCCGCCGGGAGAAATCTCAACGCCAGGGATGTGGGGGTCGCCCGTCGCCGGAACCAGCCGGACGGCGGATGGGCGCCGGTTTCACTCGAGCGTCCTAGACCGGCTCCTTCGAAGGCGAGGCGGCGGCCATGACCACCAAGATCATCTCCACCAGCTACCCGGGCGGCTACACCCTCTCGGCGACCTACAGCGGGCTCGAAGTCACCAACACCGGCGCCATCGGCGGCAAGGGCCTCACGCTCTCCGCCACCGCCGCCGTGACCAATGACGGGGATATCTTCAGCAGCGTCGCCGCCCTCACCGCCGAAGGCGGATTGACGCTCGTCAATGGTTACGTCGGCCACCCTGACGCCAGTATCTACGGATATTCGGGCCTGTCGGCGGTCGGCGGGTCGGCCACAATAAGCAATTTCGGCCTGATCATCGGCCACGGGGCCAAGGGATTCGGGGTCCAGCTGCAGGATGGCGGCACGCTGACCAACGGCGCGGCCAACGACGCCTCGGCGATCATCGCCGGCACTCTGGACGGCGTGTTCCTCCAAGCCGCCGCCAAGGTGGTGAATTTCGGCCGGATAAGCGGCTACCAGGACATCGGCGTTTATCTGCAGGCCGGGGGAAGCCTCACCAACGGTTCGGCGACCGACTTGCGGGCCACGATCGAGGGCGAGATCAGCGGCGTGGCGGGCGGCTCGACGCCAATCACGATCGCCAACTTCCACCTGATCGAAGCCCATGGAACGGCCTCGGCGGCGATCAGCCTCGTCGGCGGCGGCGAGGTGACCAACGGTACGGCGAGCGACACTCTGGCCAGGATCTACGGCCGTTTCGCCGGCATCCACTCCACTGCCGCCGCCACGGTGAAGAACTTCGGTTCAGTGATCGGCGACCGTCAACGGGGCATCTCGCTGGACAACGGCGGCCTGATGGTCAACGGCTCGACCGCGGACACCGTGGCGCTGGTCCAGGGGGCGACGCAGGGCGTCTATTGCAGCGGCGGCCTCACCACTCTGCGCAACTTCGGGACGATCGTCTCGACCACCAAGGGCTCGGGCGTGGCGTTCGCGAGCGGCGTGGTCACCAACGGCTCGACGCTGGCCGTCCACGCCCTGATCGAGGGAATTTATCATGGAGTGCTGGCGACCGGGGCCGGGGCGAGCATCGCCAACTTCGGGATCATCGACGCCAAGGGCGCGGACGGGCTGAACCCCGCGGGTATCAGCATGAAGGCCGCCGGGTCAGTGACCAACGGGGCGGCCAACGATACATCCGCGACGATCGAGAGCGACGATGTCGCCGTGGTGATCAATGGCGTCGGCAAGATCAGCAACTTCGGCACCATCCTCGGGCCTCAAGAAGCCGTGATCATCGGCGCCGGCGGCTCGCTGATCAACGGATCGGCGGCCGACACCAAGGCCCTTATCTTTGGCGGCGTCGGGGTGACCATCTCCGGCGGGGTGGGGACAGTCAGCAACTTCGGTTCGATCATCGCCTATGATTCGGCGGTTGGCGTGGGGATGGCGACCACCGGCACTCTGACGAATGGGTCCGCCACCGACATTCACGCCTTGATCGAAGGCGGCGACGATGGGGTCAGCGTCGGCGCCGTAGCCAAAGTCGTGAACTTCGGAACCATCGAAGCGGCCCTTTTGGGAGGCAATACGGAGGGCCTGTTCGTTTCGGCGGGGAGCGTGACCAACGGCTCGGCGAGCGACAAGACGGCGCTCATCACCGGTGGCCTCGGCCTCGCCGCCAATGCCGCGTCCGCCACGACGGTAACCAATTTCGGCACCATCCGCGGCGTTGACGGGACGGCGCTGAGTTTCTTCTCGTCGGGGGCCGTGCTCAATGTCGAGGCCGGATCGGCCTTCCAGGGCGTGGTGCTCGGCGGGGGCGGGACGCTCAACCTGGCCAACGGGACAGGGTCGCTGTCGGGAATGGACGCCTACGGTGACGTCTTCGTGTCGGGCAGCATGGCGATGGCGACGTTCGGACAATTCTACACCCTCAAGATCGCCGCCGGGGCGACCTTCACCGACACCGGCGTGGTCAGCGTCGGGACCGGCCACCACGTCATCGACTCCGGCGTGCTGCGCCTGGGCGGGTCCTCCGGCAGCGTGGTCAACGCCGGCACGATCGAGGCCATCGGCAGCCTGACCCTGGCCGGGACGGTCAAGAACAGCGGCCTGCTCGAGGTGGCGGGCGGCACAATGACCGTCAGCGGCACGGTGACCGGCAGCGGCGGCGTGACCATCAACAAGGGCGTGACGGCGTTCGCTTCGGCTTTCGCGGAGAACGTGCATTTCACCGCCAACGGCGGGACCTTGGCCCTTGGCCGGTCGCGAACCTACACCGGTTCGATCAGCGGCTTCGCCAAGACTTCCATCACCATCCTCGATCTGGAGGACATCGCCTTCAAGAGCGGGGTGACCAAGGCGAGCTTCAGCGGCACGACGACATCGGGGACCCTCACCGTGACCGACGGGACCCGTACGGCCCACATCGAGCTCATCGGCAATTTCCGGAACTCGACCTTCACCGTGGCCAGCGACGGCCACGGCGGGACCAAGGTCACCGACCCGCCGGCGGCGCCCCCGGCGTCCCTGGTGGCGGCCATGGCCGGACTACCCTCGACCGGACCGGGACTGGCCTTCCGCGAGGCCTGGCGCGACCATGCCGGCCGGCCCACGGCGCCGCTCGTCCACGCGGCTTGACGCGGAGGGGCGCGCCGCCTTGCTTCGCGGCGCCCCCTCCACTAGGTTCCGCCGCCGATTCCGGCCGGACGAACCAAAGCGAAACGATGAAGATCAACGGCAACGCCATCAAGCCCGGCAATGTGATCCAGCATGACGGCGGCCTGTGGGTGGCGGTGAAGACCGCCCACGTCAAACCTGGCAAGGGCGGGGCCTTCGCCCAGGTCGAGCTGAAGAACCTGATCGATGGGCGCAAGCTCAACGAGCGCTTCCGCTCCTCCGACACCGTCGAGCGGGTGACCCTCGAGCAGAAGGACTTCCAGTACCTCTACGAGCAGGGCGACGCCCTGGTGTTCATGGACCAGCGGACCTACGACCAGATCGAACTCCACAAGGATTTCGTCGGCGAGGACCAGATCCGCTTCCTGCACGACGGCATGCAGGTGACCCTGGAATTCCACGAGGAGCGGCCGATCGGCATCGAACTGCCCGAGAGCGTCGTGCTGCGGGTGGTCGAGACCGAGCCGACCGTGAAGGGCCAGACGGCGTCCAGCTCCTACAAGCCGGCCAAGGCCTCCAACGGCATGCGGATCATGATTCCGCCCTACATGGGCGAGGGCGAGCGCATCCTGGTCTCCACCGAAACGGGCGAATACCTGCGCCGGGCCGACTGAGCCGGTGACCACCCCCACCGCTCTGGTCAAGGTGATGATCGACGCCGCCCGCAAGGCCGGGCGTGCCCTGGCGCGGGACTTCGGCGAGGTCGCCGAACTGCAGGTTTCCCGCAAGGGGGCGGCCGACTACGTCTCGGCCGCCGACCTCAAGGCCGAGCAGACCCTGTTCGAGGAGCTGACCCGGGCCCGGCCCGGCTACGGTTTCCTGGGCGAGGAGCGCGGCCTGATCGAAGGGAGCGACAAGACCCACACCTGGATCGTCGATCCCCTCGACGGGACCACCAACTTCCTCCACGCCATGCCCCATTTCGCGATCAACATCGCCTTGCAGCGCGAGGGGACGGTGGTCGCCGGGGTGACCTACAATCCGGCCACCTCCGATCTCTACTGGACCGAGCGCGGCCGCGGGGCCTTCCACAACGACAAGCGCCTGCGGGTCGCCGCCCGCACCCGCTTCGAGGAGGCGGTGTTCGCCACCGGCATACCGTTCATGGGTCACGGGCAGCACGCCCGCTTCCTGCGCGAGCTGCATCAGATCAGCCAAAGGGTGTCGGGGGTGCGGCGATTCGGCTCGGCGGCGCTGGATATGGCCTGGGTCGCGGCCGGACGGTTCGACGGCTACTGGGAGCGCGACCTCCACGCCTGGGATCTGGCGGCCGGCATGCTGATGGTCACCGAGGCCGGCGGCCAGGTGAGCGATATCGACGGGAGGGACGACGTCCTGGGAACCGGCTCGGTCTGCGCCGCCAACGCCGATCTGCACCCTAAGCTGCTGGAGCGCCTGAAGGCCGCGGGCTGAGGGCGCGAGCGAACGCGGCGCGCAGCAGGATGATGGCCGTGTAGAGCACGATGGCTACCACGCCCCACCTGATCCAGGTGAGCGGCAGGGACTTGACCACCAGGGCGGCGATCAGCACGGCGGGCACGCCGCCGAGCGCGATGCCCAGCACCACCCTCAGATCGATGCGCCGCGAGCGCAGGAAGCCGATGCTGCCGGCCGGCATCAGGAAGGCGCAGGCGCTCATCATGATCGGAAACACCGCCCGGGTATCGAGGCCCATGAGGCCGAACATCACCAGGGAGGGGGCGTAGAGACCGATGCCGCAGGTCATCAGGGCCCCAAAAACGAAATTCATCACCACCGCCAGGGCGAACCTCGCCGGCTCCAGGGTGAGCGCCGCGCCGCCGGCGGGGGCCAGGCCGAGGTTGGTCATGGTGAAGGCCGCGCAGGCGATGAGCAGGGCCACGCCGACCACCGCCTGGACGGTGCGCACCGGCAGGCGCACGACGATGGGGGCGCCGACGACCGCTCCGGCCACGGCGGCGGCGACGCAGGCCGTCAGCAGCCTGGGATCGACCTTGACCAGGGTGATGAATATGGCCGCCTGGACGAGGGTGGGGATGGCGTGGCCGACATTGAGGACGGCGGGGATGAAACTGTCCGGAACCATGCCGCGCAGCTTCAGCCACGCGGTCGTCGGCGCGTAGGAGCCGATCCCGAGCGTGTCGAAGAAATTGGTGACGAAGCCCAGGCCGATGCTTTCGGGGCCGAGCGTCAATTCGCCCCGCGCCCTGGCCGTGAGGAGCACCGCCCCGCCGAACGTCACGCCCAGCACCGCCAGACCGATGAGAAGGATGGTGACGACCATGGCCGCGCGCGCCCCTGAGCTTGTCCGCCCTGAGCGGTCCGGCTTTCCCGCCAGGCTGTCAATGCTCAGCGGGCGGTGATCACGCCCTCGGCGGTGCCGGCGTGGAACTCGCCCATGAAGGAATAGGCCCCGGGCTTCAGAGGCCCGACGGTGAAGCTGGTCCGGCCGTGCGGGGTGACGTCCTCCTCGACACGCAGATCGCGGCTGTCGAACTCCTCGACCGCCGGGTCGAGGTTGATCAGCTGGATCTCGATCTTCCGCCCGGCCGGAACGGTGATGGCCGAGGGCGTGAAGCGGTGGTTCTCGAGGGTCAGGACGAGCGGGGCGGCGGACGCCGCGGTGGCGGCGGCGAGGCCGAGGGCGAAGGCGACGAAAGCGGTTTTCATGCCTCCGTTTAATCGCAATTGACACGCGTTCGCAACATCATATATGCGAATGCCTCGCAAATTCACGAGGAGCCCATGGCATTGAAGACGTGGGCTCTGACCCTGGCGCTGACGGGGAGCGCGCTCGCCGCCCGGGCCGATCCGCGCCTCGACGAGGTGGTCTATTCGCCCTACATCGAGAACCGCGTCGTCGAACTCGAGACCCGGCTCGGCCAGGAGATCGGGGCCGGCGACGAGCAGAACGCCCGGACCGTCGTGATCGAGGCCGAGGCGGGCGTATCCGACCGGCTGAGCGTGGCTCTCGTCGGGTCGGTGGAGCGGGAGAGCGGCGGCAGCCGCCTGACCGGTCTGGGGCTGGAGAGCCGCTATTATGTCGGGCAGGTCCCGGTGATCGGCGTCGATGTCGGGCTCTACGCGGAGGTCACCAAGGGCCTCGCCGGCGAAAACGGCGGCGGCGAGGCCAAGCTTCTCCTGGCCAGGACCGAGGGCCGCTTCCAGGGGCTCGTCAACCTGATCGTCGAGCGGCCCTTCGGCGCGCCGACGGGCGAGGAATTCGCGTCCTACGGCTATGCCGCCTCGGCGACCTGGCGGACGGTGGGCTCCCTGAGGATCGGCGCCGAGGCGTTCGGCGATCTGGGCGACGACCACGGCCTGGGCGCACAAGGCGCCTATGTCGGGCCTCAGATAAAATGGGAGGGCCGGCCCGGGCGCTCCCCGTTCGAGATCGGCGTGGACGCCGGCTGGCTGGCGGCGGTCGGCCCGGCCCGGCGCGAGGCGTCCAGCCAGGCGCGGATCAATCTGGAAATCGAGCGCCGGTTCTAGGCGCAGCCATTTGGCGCCGCGGACGAATTCGCTAGTCTCGCCGCATGGCGATGACGCGCAGGCACCTGCTCGCGGCGAGCGCGGCGACGGTTCTGGCGCCGGTCGGCTCGAGCGCCGAGCCGGCCGCGCCGCTGATCTTCTTCGAGCCGGGAACGGCGAGCCAGGTCGCCTATGAACAGGCGATCGGCGCGGGGGCGGACTACCTCGTCGCACCGGTGGTGCTGAGCCAGGACGGCGCGCTTGTGGTGGCGGATCTCGAGCTTTCCGCCGTCACCGACATCGCCTCGCACGCCCGGTTCGCGGCCCGGCGCAAGGACAAGACCGTGCTGGGCGCGCCGATGAGCGGCTGGTTCGTGGATGACTTCACGCTGGCGGAGTTGAAGACGCTTTCCACCGGCCCCGCAGCCAAACGCGGGGCGCCGCCGCCAACCCTGCTCACCCTGAGCGAGGTGATCGACATCGCCCGGGCGGGCAGCGTGCGCGAGGCTCGGGTCGTCGGGGCGGCGCCGCGAATGATGGCGGCCGGCTATTTCAGCGGCGCCGAGGTCTCTCTCGAGGCCGCCCTGGCCCGGCAGATTTCCGTGGCCGGCTTCGATTCGCCGGCGGCGGCGATGAGGGTCCAGTCGAGCGAACCGGCGGCGTTGAAGGCGTTCGGCGGTCTCTCCCGGGCGCGCCGGGTGCAGCTGTTCTCTGGCCGCGGGTTCGGTCTCGAGGGGGCAAAGGGGGTTTGCGAAGCGGTCGGAGTCGTCGAGAACCTCATCGTGGAGGACGACGCCAAGGGTCCGATGCACGCGAACGATTTCGTGGCGAGCGTCCACGCGGCGGGCTTGGCTGTCTACGCCGAGTTTCGGCCGCCCGCGCCGCATGAGCCGCATGGCGCCCGCGAACGGTTGACCGCCCTCTTTCTGGCCGGCGTCGACGGGGTGATGTGCGCCGATGCAGCCCTGGCCGCCCGCGCCCGCCGCGAGGCCGCCGACCGGCGCAATCCCCCGCCGCCATCCTGAGCGCCGCGGGCGCCATCGCCCCAACCCGTCGCGTCGATGCGGTCAGGCGTCACTGAGCCGCCGCGGGGGCGCGGGTGCGGGCTTCGAGGTCCTGGCGCTGGACGGTAATGGCGCCGAGGGCCTTGCGGGCCGCGTCGATCCGCCCCTTATCGCCGCTGGCCTTGGCGTCCATCCATACCCGGGTCGCCTCCATTTCGCGGATCGGCAGCAGATGGCTATCGTCGGCGCTCTTGAAGCCGCCGATGCCGATCCGGGCGAGATTGGCGCGCTGCGCCGCCGCCGCCGGGCCGGCGTCCTGGCCGTAGGTGAGGAAGAACTGCCGCAGCTTCTCCTTGATCGCCGGATCGAGGTCGCGGCGCCAGATGATCGGCTCCTGGGGCAGGATCGGAGAGGTCCAGATCACCCGCACCGCGTCGGCCTCGCGACCGGCCCCGCGGCGGCTCAGCGCCAGGGCGGCGGTGCTGCTGGCGGCCACGTCGACCTGGCCGGCGGCGACAGCGGCGATGTTGCTCGCGAGGCCGCCCGCGCGGACCTGCCGGAAGCAGGCGGCCGGACGGATCGACTTGGGGGCGAACAGATAGGTCTCGGGGGCCAGAGCCCCGGCGGTGGAGAACGCCTCGCCGAGCCCCAGGCTCAGGGTCTTTCCGCAGCCGAGGACCTTGTCGAGGGTGAGCCTGCTCTTGGCGCCGACGATCAGCACCGAGGCGGCCCCGCCGTCCGCATCGCCACTCGGATCGACGGTGCGGGCGAAGACCTCGCCTCCGGCCCGCCGCACCGCTTCGAGACCGCCGAAATTGGAGAACCAGCCGAGGTCGGTCCGCCGCTCGCGCATGGCCTGGACGAGGGCCGCGTCGCTGCGATCGAAAAGGGGGCGCACCTTCAGGCCGGTCGAGGTTTCCATGTCGGCGAGCACCGGCCGCCACTTGCGGGCGCTGACGTCGGCGGGCTCCTGGGACAAGACCGAGAAGCGGATGACGCCCGAGCCGCCGATGTCGAAGTCGCCGCCGCGGCCACAGGCGGCGAGCGCGACGGCGGCCAGCAGAAGACCCGCCAGGCGTCGGCCGATCGTCTTGGCTCTCGGTATCGGTGCTCTCCGCATTTTCCCGACGCGCGCGGAGCGGCGGCCCTGAGGGGGAGTCTGCCATGCCTGGCGCGGCCCGGTCCAGGGCGCGAGCGGACCACCGCCCGCACGCGGGGGTCATTTGGGCTTTACATCGCCGCCCCTGGTCCCTATGTGCACCCGCTCCGGCGGACCCCGTGTCCTTCAAGCGCTGCTAACGCCGGTCTGGGTTCAACAATCCGCAGGGGGTTACGTGAATTGTCCACGTACCAATCGCCCCTGGACCTGGTCCGTGAGCGGCCGCCCGAACGTCCCGTAGCCCTTGTGCGACCGGACGCCGTGCGTATCGCGGCGCGTTGGTTCAGGCACATGTTCAAGGGCGAGACGCTCTACGCCCTCAAGGCCAATCCCTCGCCGTGGGTGATCAGGGCCCTGGCCGAGGAGGGCGTCGCCGGCTTCGACGTCGCCTCCCTCCATGAGATCGAGCTGGCCCGCGAGCACGCCCCGGGGGCGCGCCTGGC
>DASZKO010000208.1:0-3953 GCA_035605655.1 Caulobacteraceae bacterium
AACCTCGTAGAGGGCGGCGAACCAGGTGCGCAGGGGCTCGAACCCGGCGGCCTTGCCGGCCTCGTAGACCTCGAACTGCACGCGCTCGGCGTCGGTGGTGTCCTGCGGCAGGGCGCGCAGGCGGCCGGCGAGGTCGGCGAAGGCGGCCCGTTCGCGCCCGTCGGGCGGGCGGAAGCGCTTGGCCGGGCGCACGAAGTCCTCGTAGTAGTTCATGGCGTGGTCGACGAGTCGGTCGAGCAGCGGCTCGCTGGCCGGCGTCACCCCCGGCATATGGCGACTGATGAACCCCCACAGGATCGCCTTTTCCGAGGCGTTGCCGGCCGAGACGAGGTTGAGCAGCAGGCCGAAGGAGACCGGCGAGCCGTGCGCCGGCGGGGCGCCGCCGTGAACGCTCCACACCGGATTGTCGAGGGGGTTGGCCGGGCGGTCGTTTTCGCCCGGCGGGGCGGGCGGGCGATTGTAGGCGTCGAGCTGGGCCAGGTAATCGTCGGCGGCGCGCGGGATGACCTCGAAGGCCAGCTTCTTGGCCGACCTCGGCGAGCCGAACAGGTAGTAGACCAGGCTCTCCGGCGTGCCGTAGCGGCGCCATTGCTCCAGCGTCAGGCCATTGCCCTTGGATTTGGAGATCTTCTGATTTTCCTGGTCGAGGAAGAGCTCGAAATTGAAGCCTTCCGGCGGCGCGCCGCCGAGGATCCGGCAGATCTTCGAGGAGACCTTCACCGAATCGATGAGGTCCTTGCCGCTCATCTCGTAGTCGACGCCCAGGGCCACCCAGCGGCTGGCCCAGTCCGGCCGCCATTGCAGCTTCACCGCCCCGCCGGTGACCGGGACCTCGGTCGGCGCGCCGTCCTCATCCGTAAAGACGATGGTTCCGCGATCGACATGGCGCTCGAGAGTGGGGACCTGCAGGACGTGGCCGGTGGTCGGGCTGATCGGCATGAACGGCGAATAGGTGGCGCGGCGCTCGTCACCGAGGGTCGGCAGCATCACCGCCTGGACCGCGTCGAAGCGCTCGAGGATGAGGCGCAGGGTCTGGTCGAACCGCCCGGCCCGGTAGCAGGCGGTCGAGGAGAAGAACTCGTAGTCGAAGCCGTGGGCGTCGAGAAAGGCGCGCATGCGGGCGTTGTTGTGGGCCCCGAAGCTCTCGTGCTCGCCGAACGGATCGCGCACGGCGGTCAGGGGCTTGCCGAGATCCTCGGCCAGGGCCTCGCGGCCCGGCACATTGTCCGGGACCTTGCGCAGGGCGTCCATGTCGTCGGCGAAGCAGATCAGGCGGGTGGGGATCGCGTCATCGGTGAGGGCCCGGAAGGCGTTGCGGACCATGGTCGTGCGGGCGACCTCGTTGAAGGTGCCGATGTGCGGCAGGCCCGAGGCTCCGTAGCCGGTCTGGAAGACCACCGGCGCGGCGAGGGCCGGCAGGGCGGCGAGGGCCTCGTCGATCCGCCCGGCGGCGAGCAGGGTGGCGGCGAGATCGCGCTCCCCCTCGTCGGCCAGTCGCACCCGCAGCAGGCGGCCAAGGAGATTGCGCGCCTCGGCGAAAGGCCAGACGCGCGCCTCTCGGGCGAGATGGGAGAGGCCGGTGAGCATGGCCGGGGGGTAGGATGCGCGCGGGGATGGGTCAATGGCGGGGGCTGGAGCTACGACCCGCTGATTAAGAGTCAGCTGCTCCTCAGCCGGCCGTCTTCTCCATCGGGCTGAGCATGAAGTGGCCGCGCAGCGCGGCGACGGGGGCGGCGCGGAATTCCTGCCAGGCCTCGACATGGACGTTGGCGATCCGGCGGCCGATCTTGCGCACGTCGGCGCGGGCGAAGGTGGTATGGGCCCGGCCGGGGCGCAGGTATTCGATGGTGACGTCGATGGTTCTGGGCAGGCGGCGGAACGGTTCGCGCACCCCCAGCTGGCAGATGGCGGTCATCTCCAGGAAGGCGCCGATGACCCCGCCGTGCAGGGCCGGCAGCATCACATTGCCGACCAGATGGGGCGCGAAGGGGAGGACGGCGGTCATCTCGTCGCCGGCCAGCTCGACGTTCATGCCGAGGAAGCGGACGTAGGGGATGGCGCTCATCATCGCCGCCAGGCGCTCGCCGCGCGGATCGCTCATTTCGGCCCCTCCTGGCCGGTCTTGAGCGCGAAGGCGGCCTGGACGGTGGCCACCGGATCGGCCTCGTCGCCGTCGAAGGCGCTGGCCCGCACGAAGGCGATGGAGTGGGTGAGCTTGTAGCAGTGCGCCTTGGCCGTCACCTCGGCCCCGGGTTCGGCGGGGCGCATGTAGTCGATCCGCAGGTCGAGGGTGGCGATCGGGCCGGCCGCGCCCTCGGCCAGCTGCCGGGAGGAGACCGCCAGGCCGCAGACGTGGTCGAGCAGGGTGGTGACCACCCCGCCGGCCAGGACGCCGGTCTCCGGATCGCCGACGAGATCGGCGCGGTGCGCCACCGCCATGACGGCGAGGCCCGGCTCGACGGAGATCACCCGCATGCCGAGCGCCGCGGCCTGGGGCGTCGCCTCGGCCATCCTGAAGCCCAGGGCCTCGAGAGCTTCGCTGCTGTCGTCCATCCGGCCCTTATAGCCACGGGATGAGATCAATCGAGTCGGCAAGAGAATCCGCAGATGACGCAGATGGGCGCAGATGGCGGTGAGCCCTCGCGCGCAGCGCCTTGAAAACACCCTGGGATCTTGCGCCTGTGGCGCGGTCACCTCCGAACCATCTGCGAACATCTGCGTCATCTGCGGATCGCTTTTGAAAGCGCCTATATCGGGGCAGTGATCAGACCCAATGCCCTGCTTTGTCCCAAGCCCGCCGGGCTCTATTGCCCGCCGGGGGACTTCTACGTCGATCCGGTGCGGCCGGTGGCGCGGGCGGTGATCACCCACGGGCATGGCGATCATGCCCGGGCGGGTCACGGCCTGGTGCTGGCGACGGCGGAGACCCTGGCGATCATGGCGGCCCGCTATGGCGAGGATTTCGCGGGCGAAACCCGGGCCCTGGCCTATGGCGAGACGGCGAGCCGCGACGGCGTCGAGGTGAGCCTGGCGCCGGCCGGCCACGTGCTGGGCTCGGCCCAGGCAGTGGTCCGCTGGCGGGGCCTGACGATGGTGGTTTCCGGCGACTACAAGCGCCGGCGCGACCCGACCTGCCGGCCCTTCGAACCGGTGGCCTGCGAGGTCTTCATCACCGAGGCGACCTTCGGCCTGCCGGTCTTTCGCCATCCGCCCGACGCCGGCGAGATCGAAAAGCTGCTGGGGTCGGTGCGCCAGTTTCCGGAGCGCAGTCACGTGGTCGGCGCCTACGCGCTCGGCAAGGCGCAGCGGGTGATCGCCCTCCTGCGCGAGGCGGGCTGGGCCGCCCCGATCCACGTCCACGGGGCGCTCGATACGATGAACGCGGTCTACGCCCGCTTCGGCGTCGACCTGGGCCCGCTGGCGCCGGCGACCACGGCCAGGCCCGGCACCCTGGCGGGGGCCATCGTCATCGCCCCGCCTGCCGCCGTGTCGACGCCGTGGGCGCGGCGCATGCCCGATCCGGTCGACGCCTTCGCTTCTGGCTGGATGCGGATCCGCGCGAGGGCCCGCCAGCGCGGGGTCGAACTGCCGCTGGTCATCTCCGACCACGCCGACTGGGACGAGCTGACCGGGACGATCGCCGAGCTCAGCCCCGCCGAGGTGTGGATCACCCACGGCCGGGAAGAGGCCCTGGGACGCTGGTGCGAGCTGGCCGGCATTCCGGCCCGCGCCCTGGCCCTGGTGGGCTACGAGGACGAGGAGGACTGATGCGCGCCTTCGCCCATCTCCTCGACCGCCTGTCGCTGACCTCCTCGCGGAACACGAAGCTGACCCTCACGAGCGACTTTTTGCGCGAGACGCCGGACCCGGAGCGCGGCTGGGCCCTGGCGGCGCTGACCGGCGCGCTGAGCTTCGCGGCCGCCAAGCCGGCCGCCCTGCGCAAGGTGATCGAA
>DASZKO010000097.1:0-10300 GCA_035605655.1 Caulobacteraceae bacterium
GGCGGCCCCTCACGCGGGCCGGGTCAGCAGGGCCGATTCGAATCGGCCGGCGTCGCGGTAGGACGTCGGCCCAGCGCCCCCCGAGGCGCCGAAGCCGGCCAGGGCGGCGACGAGCGGCGCCATGTGCGGAGGCGTGGCGGCGGTCTTGGGCGGGTCGACCACGGTAGTCCCGCCATGTCCGTCGCTGGAGAGCGTCCACCCGGAGGTGGTGTAGTTACCGGCGAAGTTGATGTGCGCGGTGTGCGTTCCGTCCGAGACGGTGAGCACGCCGCCGCTCGTCGTGCCGCTGTAGGTCGCCTTGGTGGTCCCGCTGGCGAACTTGATGTCCACCAGGTCCAGCGCGGTGGTTCCGGTGGTGGTGAAGCCGCTGATGGTCCCGGTGTAGGTCCGCGACTTGGCGAGTTCGAGGGTTCCGCTGGCGGGAGGCAGATCGAAGGCGCTGACGAAGTCGACGTTCTGGGTGAAGGTGGAGGCGAAGTCGGCGGTGGCGCTGTTGATCTCCACCGAGCCCGTCCCGCTGACGGCCTTCTGGGCAGTGATATTGCCCTGGAGGGCCTCGAGGAGATCATTGTTGCTCAATCCGCTCTCGATGATCAGGCCGCCGGCGCCGAACGATTGTAACTCGCCGTCGTTGACGATCGCGACCGTGCCGGTGTTGATCACCAAGGCGGCGGTGTCGGAGGTGGCCGCGATTTCGCCCGCGAGATGATTGACCAGCCGCATCCTGCCGTCGCCCAGCTGGCCGGCGCCCCATATGCCTGTGTCGATGTTGGTGAGCGTGCTTGTCGCCGACGCTCCGATCACCACGCTGGAAGCGTCCATGATCAGGAGCTCGCCCGAGAATGTGGCCCCGCCGGTTCCCAGGCCTATGACGAGAGTTCCGCTGTCGAGGCGGATACCGCTCGCGCCCATGGTGATGGACCCCGTGGCGGTCACCGTGCCGGGGCCGGTGATGGTCAGAGCGTCGTTGATGGTCAGGTTGCTCAGGGTATCCGTGCCGCCGCCGAGCACCACGGCGCCCGCTCCGCCCAGGGTTCCCTTGAAGGTGTCGCCCACGCCGGTGAAGGTGACGGTATCGCCGCCGGCCACCGAGAGCGTCCCGGCGTTCTGGGTCCATTTGCCGGCGTAGGTCAGGTTGGCGTCGTTCACCTGCGCCTGGCTGGTGGCGGTCGAGAGGGTGACGTGGCCGATGGCGAGGGAAGCGCCGGTCTCGAAGTCCGCCAGGGCCCCGGCCCCGACACTGAGCGTGCCGGTCCCGCCGAGCGCGCCGCCGAGGTCGAGTTCGCCGCCGTTGCCGGGGCTCGCCGTGTCGGCCACCAGGTTGAGCGTTCCGGCCAGGGTCACCTGGGCCGCCGCGGCCACGCTGAGCGCGCCGGTCACGTTGAGCGCGCCGTTCACGGTCAGGGTCTGCGCATCGACACTACCGAGAGCGCCCGAACTCAATGTCCAGTCGCCGCCGGCCCCGATGAGGTAGGAGCCGAAATCGCCGAAGGTCGCGGAGACATCGCCGGTGACGACACCACCGCCGACGCCGAGGTCGCTGATCGCCCCCGTTCCCCCATTGAAGTCGAAGGCTCCGCCGCCGCCAGAGACGTAGCCGTCGAACACCGCGCCGGCCTCGGCGATGAGCAGGTTGTTCGGCGTTTGGAAGAGGACTGAAGAGTCCGCCCCCTCGATGGTGCCGAAGTTGATCACCGTCGCGGCGGCGCCACTGTGTGCAACGACCCCGGCGTACGCGCCGATGATCACGCTGGTCGTCAGGGCCGCGCTGCCGTTGGTGAGCGTGCCTCCCCCGGACAGGTTCACCCCGTTCCCGATTCGTCCGGTATTGCCGGCCTGTTGGGACCCGTTGGGTCCCGAATAGGCCGCGCCGCCGGCGCCGCCGGCGCCACCCGTGATCAGCCCCAGATTCAGGATCGTGGCGCGTCCCAACGACCAGACGCCGCCGCCGCCATACCCCCCGTCGGCCCCGCCGTGGTGACGGTCCCCGGGGCTGCCAGTCCCGCCCTGGCCGCCGGCAATGGTCGCATGGTTGGCGAGGGTCCCGGCCCCGTCCAGGTCGACCCCGTAACCACCCTGGCCGCCGTGAGCGGGTTGATCGCCGGTGGCGTAGGTGAATTGATTGGAGCCGTCGCCACCCTTGCCGCCTTCGATCAGGCCCGACGTATTGGTCGCCACGCCGGTCGATTTCAGGACCAGACCGACGCCTCCCACCGCGGAATAGCGCTGGCCGTCGCCGCCGGCGATCGTGCCACTGTTGACCACCGTACCCGAACCCACCAGGATGCCGTCACCGCCAACACCGGTTCCAAAGTAGGCGGCGCCGTTGCCACCGGCGATCGTGCCACTGTTGACGACCCGGCCGGCGGCGATCCGGATGCCATCGCCGCCGATAGACGGGTGGGCGCCCGAGCCGCCGACGCCGCCGAGAATCTCGCCGGCGTTGGTCACGGTCAGCACGACAGCCGCATTCGCGACCAGCACGCCATCGCCGCCGCGACCGGGCGCCAGGTCGCCGTTGCTGAAGCCGCCGTAGCCGCCGTAGCCGCCCTTAATTATTCCCGTGTTGGCCAGCGAGCCGCTGGCGCCGAAGACGACGGCGCCGCCGCCGTTCCCCCCGGGCCCGTAATGGCCGAAAAACCCGGTGTTAATGGGGCGAACGCTCTCGCCGCCGCCTCCGCCGCCCACAAACCCTGAATTGCTCAGGGTTCCGCCGGCCGCGAGCTCGACGCCAGCGCCGCCTCCGCCGCCGACTCCGCTCCATCCATAGGCTACCACCGCGCCGCCATACCCGCCGGCGCCGCCGAAGATCGAGCCGGAGTTTACGGCGGTCGCGGCGGCCAGAAACTGGAGGCCGGCCCCGCCGGTCCCGCCGGCGTAGCCGCTGGCGCCGGTGCCGCCGTCATAGTAGCCGGCGTTGCCGCCTTTCCCACCGACGATAATGCCGCTGTTGGTCATCCGCCCGGTGGCCCCGAACTTGACGCCAGTGTGGCCCGTCCCGCCCGCGCCGGCGCCGCTCGCCCCGACTCCGGCGAGAATGCTCCCCCGGTTGGTGACCGTGGCCGGGGCCGGGGCCGAGAGGCCCGCGCCCTCGATGAGGGCGGTGGCCGTCAGCAGCAGGCTGGAATAGCTCGCCGCGAGCGTATAGCCGCCGCTGTAGGTTCCGGTCAGAGTCTTGCTGGTCATGCGTCAGCTCCTCATCGCACCTGTCCGCATGTCGTGGCCGCGTCCGACGCCACCCAAAGTGGAACCGTCCGGGCCTGGCGGCAGCTTGCCGGAATTCCGCGCCGACCGGTCGTCAATAGGCCGTCAAGGAACGTCAATTCCTCTTGCCGTCGAGCCGGTTACGTCGGAACGCTGCCCGCATCGACTCGCCCTCACCCGGATAGATCCAGCACAGTGCGGTTCCACGCTCGCTTTGTCGGCGCCTTCGCCCTTGAGGACGCGCAAGGGCGCAATGTCCTGCCACCCATGCGCAAGACGCGCGCGCTGGTGGCCAGGATCCTCCTGGCCCGCGGGGAAGCCCTGCCGCGTGGCGCGCTGATCCAGTTCGCGTGGAGCGAGCGCGAAGAGGAACAGGGACGCGCCAGCCTCAGGCAGGCGCTCTATGAGGCGCGAAGCCTCACCGCGGGCCAGGAGCCGCTGATCCACGCCAGCCGAACGGCGGCGCGGGCGAATCCGGCGGTTCTCGACAGCGATCTCGACAGGCTGATCGCCGCCGCGCGCGGCGACGACCTGGAGACCGTGGCGTCGGCGCTCGGGCCGAGCCTGCCGCCCCTGCTCGCCGACCTGGATGGAATATCTCCGACGATCGACGCGTGGCTCGCCGCCGTTCGTCTGGAGAAGCGCGCGGAATTGCGCGAGGCCGTGAGCGCGGCCGCCAAACGCGCGGAGGGCGGCGGCCGGCCCCTGAACGGCCCAATCACCGAGTTCCTGGAGGCGGCCGATCCCTCCGGGAGGGCCGCGCCGGCGGCTCGGCGACGTCACGCTCCTTTGCTGGCCGGGTTGGCCGTTCTATTGCTCTCCGCCGGCGTGGCGGCGGCGTGGTGGCTGCGCCCGGCGCCGCCACATCGGGTCCTGGCCGTGGAGCCGTTGCGGGCGCCGGGGGGGGATGGGCCCGCCCAGGCCGTCAGTCTTGGTCTTTCCGGCGACTTGACCCATGCCCTGGTGGGCAACCCGGCCCGGATCATCATCGATCAGATCGGCGAGCCGGGTGTGCGCGCCGCCGACGCCGACTTCATCGTTTCGGGCGACGTGGCCACGCTCGGCGGACGCCTGCAGGCGCACGTGCAGCTCGCCACGGCGCGCGGCGGGGCGATCCTGTGGGCCAACGACTTCGTGGGCGACCCGGGTCATCCCGATGTCGTGCGCGAGCAGATCGCCACCAAGAGCGACGCCGTGATCAATTGCGCCCTCAGCACGCGCCATGGCGGCGCCGCGCCGATAAGCGACGAAGCCGATCGGCTGTATCTGAAGGCCTGCGACTTCGTGGAGCAGTTCAGGGTCGACGAAGCGCTTCCGCCGTTCCGCCAGGTGACCGTCCTCGAGCCCGGTTTCGCGCGCGCCTGGGCCGATCTGGCGACAACCGAGGCCTTCACCATCGATCGCGCCGACCCGGCGCGGCGCGGCGCCGCCTATCGTGAAGTCGCCGTCAACGCGCGGCACGCGCTGGCGCTCGATCCCCGGACGGGCCTCGCCTATTACGCCTTGGTCCAGGTCATGCCTGGAATCGTCAACTGGCAGAGGCGAGTCGATGTCATCAGGGACGGATTGAAGGTCGAACCCGACGGATCCGAACTGAACAACGCCATGGCCAAAGAGCTGATGCGTGTCGGGCGATCCCGCGAGGCCATCACCTATTATCGGCGATCCATGGCCGCGGATCCTCTGAACCCGGTGAAGACCGCCACCCTGTTCGCGGCGCTCGCCTTCGACGGGCAGCTGGACGAGGCCGAACCGATGATCGACAGGGCGTTGCGGCTCTGGCCGAGGAATTTGGTGATCTGGAACTTCGCTTTCGCCGTCGAACTTCGGGTGGGTGATCCGGCGCGGGCCGAGGCGATGCTCGACGCCCCCGACCGTCCCGGACGTCGCGATGCAATGGAAGTGGAGGAGGCCCGCCAATGGCTGCGGCTGCGCCGCGATCCGAGCCCGAAAAACATCGCCGCGGCGACGGCTCGCCTGCTTGCCGCCGCTTCCGCCGACCCGCGCCAGGACCAGCTTCCGACCGCGCTCCGCCTCGCGCAACTCGGCCAGACGGAGGCGGCCTATCGCCTGGCGCTCGGCGCGACGGGCGACATCGACGAGGACAATGACGAGCTGCTGTTCCACGCCGGTCTTTCGCGGTTCCAGGATGACCCGCGCTTCATGGCGCTGGCGGCCCGGCGCGGACTTCTGCACATCTGGCGGGTCACCGGCGTATGGCCCGACTTCTGCGCCACGTCCCACCCTCGAGGCTGCGAGCCGACCGGCCCGGCGGCGCTCACCAAAGCGGGGGGATGAACGGGGCAGCGCATTTCCTCCCTCCCCTTGATGGGGAGGGTGGATCGACCGGAGGTCGAGACGGGTGGGGTGGGTTGCGCCACCCCCTCCGTCTTGCTTCGCAAGCCACCTCCCCCATCAAGGGTAAGGAGGAGAGGTGTCTCAGAGCTTCATCTCGCCGCGTTCGATGGAGAGGACGCCGGTGCGGGAGACTTCCACCAGGCCGATGGGGCGCATGAGGTCGATGAACTTGTCGATCTTGGAGGGCGCGCCGCTGATCTCGAAGATGAAGCTCTCGGAATTGGTGTCGATCACCCGGGCCCGGAAGATGCCGGCCAGGTCGCGGGCCTCGGCCCGGTCGGCGCCGACGCCGCGCACCTTGACCAGGGCCAGCTCGCGCTCGACGCCGTTGGGGTCGCGGGTGACGTTCTGGACGTGGCGCGTGGAGATGAGCTTTTCCAGCTGGGCCTCGATCTGGGCCAGGACATGGGGGGTGCCGCGGGTGACGATGGTGATCCGGCTGGTGTGGGCCTTGCGGTCGGTCTCGGCGACGGTCAGGCTCTCGATGTTGTAGCCGCGGGCCGCGAAGAGGCCGACCACCCGGTGTAGGACCCCCGGCTCGTTGTCGACCCGCACGGCGAAGGTCGCCAGATCCTCGGCCTCCTCGGCGTGGCCCATGTCATAGGCGCTGGCCGGCGCATCTTCGATCCGATCACTCACACCAGCCTCCGTCCGGCCTCGCCGACCACCGCGCCGATCTCGCCGACATCGCCGGCCAGGATCATTTCGTTGTGGGCCTTGCCCGAGGGGATCATCGGGAAGCAGTTCTCCGACCGCTCGACCCGGCAGTCGAGGACCACCGGCAGCGGGCTGTCGATCATCTCCTCGATGAGGCCGTCGAGCTCGTCGGGATGGGAGGCGCGCAGGCCCATGGCCCCGTAGGCCTCGGCGAGCTTCACGAAGTCCGGCAGGCTGGCCGAATAGGAATGGCTGTAGCGCTCGCCGTGGAGAAGCTGCTGCCACTGGCGGACCATGCCCATCCATTCGTTGTTGAGGATGAAGACCTTGATCGGCAGGTCGTGCTGGATGGCGCAGGAGAGTTCCTGGATGGTCATCTGGACGCTGGCGTCGCCGGCGATGTCGATGACCAGGCTCTTCGGGTGAGCCGCCTGGACCCCGATGGCGGCCGGCAGGCCGTAGCCCATGGTTCCCAGGCCCCCGGAGGTCATCCACCGGTTCGGCTTGTTGAAGCGGTAGAACTGGGCCGCCCACATCTGGTGCTGGCCGACCTCGGTGGTGATGTAGACGTCGCGGTCGGCGGTCAGGGCGAACAGGCGCTCGATCGCGTACTGCGGCTTGATGATGTCCGTGGACGGACGATAGGCCAGGCAGTCGCGGGCCCGCCAGCCGGCGATCTGGTCCCACCACGGGGCCAGCCGCTGCCCGCCCAGGCGGCGGCGCTCGCGCCCGAGCGCGGCGACGAGGGCGGCCAGCGCCTTGCCGGCGTCGGCGAGCACCTTCACGTCGGCGCGCACGATCTTGCCGATCGAGGACGGATCGACATCGATGTGAATCTTCTTCGAGCCCGGCGAGAAGGCGTCGAGCCGGCCGGTGACCCGGTCGTCGAAGCGGGCGCCGATGGCGATCATCACGTCGCAGTCGTGCATGGCGTGGTTGGCCTCGAAGGTCCCGTGCATGCCGACCATGCCCAGCCAGGCCGGATCGTCGGCCGGAAAGGCCCCCAGGCCCATCAGGGTCGAGGTGACCGGCGCGCCGGTCAGGGCGGCGAGCTCGCGCAGGGCGGCGGCGGCGGCCGGACCGGAATTGATCACCCCGCCGCCGGTGTAGAACAGAGGCCGCTTGGCGCCGGCGATCAGGGCCGCGGCCTCGGCGATGGCGCGCGGATTGGGCTCCGAGGGCGGATGGTAGCTGTGCAGCGGCGCCGCCTCCCCGGGCCCGACGTAGGGCGCGCTGGCGAACTGGACGTCCTTGGGCACGTCGACGACCACGGGGCCCGGCCGGCCGGTCGCGGCGATGCGGAAGGCCTCGTGCATGACCCGCGGCAGGTCGGCGACGTTCTTCACCAGATAGCTGTGCTTGGTGCACGACCGGGTGATGCCCACCGTGTCGCATTCCTGGAAGGCGTCGGTGCCGATGAGGTGGGTGGGCACCTGACCTGTGATCACCACCAGGGGAATGGAATCCATCAAGGCGTCGACGATGCCGGTGACGGCGTTGGTCGCCCCCGGGCCGGAGGTCACCAGCACCACCCCGACCTTGCCGGTGGAGCGGGCGTAGCCCTCGGCGGCGTGGGTCGCGCCCTGCTCGTGGCGGACCAGGATGTGGCGCAGGCGCGGCTCGTGGAAGAGGGCGTCGTAGATCGGCAGCACCGCCCCGCCCGGATAGCCGAAGAGGTCGGTCACCCCCTGATCGACCAGGGCGCGCACGACGATCTGGGCCCCGGTGAGAATCTCGGCGGCCTGGTCGGTCTGGAGGGTGGGATGGACGGTCATGACGCTGGACTCGGGGGATGGGGGCTCAGGGATGAAAAAAGGCCCGCGAGGGGCCCTTGAATTGTGCGACCGACCGCGAGGCGAAGAGGGCTCTTCAGCCCCCCGCCGCGATCGGCCGCCTAATAAGTACGATGGCGCGCGCGCGCATCGGCCCTGCTCCAAAAATCCCGATTGGCGACATGCCATTGCCGGCGGTTCGGGTCAAGCTCGGTCCTGACGCAAGATTTTGCCGCCGCCTCCCATCACGGCGCGCGTTCGTCAAACTTCGGAAGGCTGCACCCTGGTCAGGGCGCCATGGAGGACGGCGACCGGGTGAGGGACGCCGCCGGAGAGCGACCGCGATGCCGGCATCCGCAGCAACCAGTCACCCCCGAGGGCGAGCGCGGTGGGCCCGATGTCCCGCGCCAGGTGAGCCTGAAGGGCCTCCGGGATCGATCCCTCGGGAGCCAGGGCGTCGCCTCCGGCCAGGTCCGCGAAGCGCGCGTCGTCCGCCGCCCGGTCGCCGCTGAGGTCGCCCACCCGATCGAGCACGATCGCGGTGGCCGTGGGCGTCAGGTCCGTCCCCTGGGTCACGGACATGATCAGGCCGTCCAGGGTCTCGACCTTTTCGCTGACCACGCCGTTGAGGAGTCCGAAGGCCATGGTGGCGTTGGTGAAGTCCGAGCCGACGATGAACACATGTCCCTTCAGGGGCAGCAGCCAGGCGTCGATGAACACCGACCCGGTCGCCAGGTGCAGTCTCAGCAGCCCCATTCCATCCCTGCGCACCAGGCAGTGGTCGTGCACGAACCGCCCGGGATATTGGGCGAACGGCCGGGTGGAGCGGAAAAACCCTTCATAGGCCGCGCCCCACTGGGCGGTCATGGCCAGGGCCTGGCCGAGGAGCGGGATCGGCAAGCCGCCGCCGGAGCCGGCCGGTCCCGACCGGCCCGGCGCGACGCCGAACAGGGCCGCGAGGTCGTCGAGATCGCGGTCCCAGTCGAGAATCGTGAACCCCGGAGACCGTCGGGCGACCTGGGCGGTCAGGGCGGCGAGGTTGTGGGCCGATGGCCGCACGGCGCCGGCGAACCAGCGCCCGACCACCGACTTGTGCACGCCCAGGTCGGCGGCCATCCGCGCCCGGCTGAGCGACAGCACCTTGAGCACCAGGGCGAGCTTGGCCGAAAACGGCTCGGACATGGGCGGATTGCTTTCGCGGACGGGGAGGGCGGGGCGCATTGGCGCATCTCCCGCTGACCGGGGCAACCTCGCGGCGGAGCTAGGCGGTGAACGCCCGGGTCACGGCGTCGGCTTCGAGGCGCGGCCAGTCGGCGGCCTGGCGGCCGAACCAGGTGATCTGGCGCTTGGCGTAGCGGCGGGTTTCGGCCTGGGCGTGGGCGAGAGCCTCGGCGAGGGTGATTTCGCCGGCGAGATGGCGGGCGAAGCTGGCGACGCCCAGGGCCTTCATGGCCGGCAGGGCGGGGTCGAGGCGACGCTCCACCAAGGCCGCGACTTCGGCGAGGGCCCCGCCGGCGACCATGGCCTCCAGGCGCGCATCGATGCGGGCGTGGAGATCGGCGCGGGGAACCGCGAGCACCACGCCCGACCAGGCGTCGGCGGGCAGGGCCGGCCGGGTCGCCGCCTGCCAGTGGCTCAGGGGCCGGCCGGTGGCCTCGAAGACCTCCATGGCCCGGGTGAGGCGCTGGCGATCGGCGGGCGCGATGCGCGCCTCCGCGTCCGGATCAACCTCGGCCAGGCGGGCGCGAAAGGCCGCCTCGCCCTGCCGGTCATAGTCGCCCTGGGCGGCGGCTCGGACGCTGGCGGGGATGGGGGGAATCTCGGCGAGGCCGACCGTCAAGGCCCGGAAATAGAGGCCCGTTCCACCCACCACGATGGCCGGCGCCCCGCGCGCGGCGATGGCGGCCAGCACCTCGAGGGCGGCGGCCAGCCAGCTCCCTACCGACCAGGCCTCGCCCGCGTCGGCGATGCCGAACAGGTGATGGGGGAGGGCGGCCACGTCCGTGGCGCTCGGCCGGGCGGTGAGGACGCCGAGGTCGGCGTAGAGCTGCATGGAATCGGCGTTGACGATTTCTCCGCCGGTCCCGCGGGCCAGGGCGAGCGCCGCCGTCGACTTGCCGCTCGCCGTCGGCCCGGCGACCAGCCAGATGGGGGAGGCGGGCGACCGGCTCATGGCGCCGCCCCGTTACCGCCGCTGGGGTCCCCACGCCAGCCCTCGCCAACGGGGATTGATCGGGTCGGGCAATCCTTTACCGAGATCGATGGAGTGGGGAGGCGCGGCATGGGCGATGGGGTGGGACGGGCGATCT
>DASZKO010000006.1:0-19925 GCA_035605655.1 Caulobacteraceae bacterium
TTCCCCTTGACGATGGTCTGGCCCATGGTCACCTGGCCGTCGCCGGCGATCACCGTCGCCCCGGCCTTGCGCACCGCCAGGATGGTGGTGCCATGCCAGTGGGGAAATCCCTCGTCCATCCGCGCCCATGTGAGGGGCCGGGCGGCGAGGGTCAAGGTCGGCCGCCGGCCCCTACCTCCCCGCGGCGAGCAGGGGTCTCGCCATCAGTTCGCTCTGAGCCCCGCCGGAACCGGCCGAGACCGCCGGGGCTGCTCCGCCCATGGCCGCCATCTGCTGGCTGAGGGCGCTGGCCGTGGCCGGCGGCGGCGCGGTCGTGTCGCGGACCGTCACCCCGCCGTGGCCATCGCTCTGGGTCACCCAGAAGAGCGAGGTGTAGTCGCCCGTGAGATGGATGTGGGCGGTGCGGGCTCCATTGCTCACGGTCAGGACGCCGCCGCTGGCTGTGCCGCTGAAACTCGCCTGGTTGATATTCACAAAACTGATGTCGGCCAGGTCGAAGGCGGTCTGGCCGGTCATGGAGAAGCCGCTGACCTCGCCGTCGTAGGCCACCGAATCGCCCAGCTCGAGGATGCCGGTGGCGCCCGTGAAGGCGACGTTCTCGTGAAATGCCCGTTGCACGAACAGGGTCCCCCCGGCGATCTGACCCACCCCGCCGCCACTCACCCGGCCCTGGATGATCAAGGCTCCGGCTCCGGCGGCGAGCAGGGTCCCGGTATTGCTGATCGCGCTGACCACCAGCGTCCCGCCCTTGCCCAGGTTCTCGATCAGGCCGGCGTTGGAGATGACGTTGCTTCCGGTGTCGATGACGAGGGCCTGCGTCCGGTTGCCGATGATCGATCCGCCCTTGGCGTTGAGGAGAGTCATCTGGCCGGCCCCGATCTCGCCCGCCCCGCTGATCGTGTCGCTGATGTTGACCAGGGCGTCGCCGCCCGCGAGGCCCTCGATCGTATTGCCGGCGTTGTTGGAAAGCTGCACCTGCCCGCCGCCCGAAAAGGTCGCCCCGCCCGGCCCGACGAAAAGGTCCGTCTTCGCGCCGGCGCTCGCCAGCGAAATGAGGCCGGCGCCCTTCATGGCGCCCTCGATCACCGCCGTACCGCCGTTGCGCACCTCGAGTTCATGGCCGGCCCCAAGCCTGGAGGGGCCGATCAGGGTCCAGGTGGTCCCGCCGTCGATGTCGTAGTCGCCAAAGCGGGCGAGCTGGCCGCTGGCGCCGCCGCTCAGCGAGGCGAGGGCGCCCAGGCCGGTGATGGTCCCGCTTCCGCCGGCCAGCTCCGCCGTGCCGCCGCCGCCCTCGGCGGTCCCGATCAGGCGCGAGCCGGTCTCGATGATCAGCCGGTCGGTCTGGGAACGGAAGTCCACCGAGACGCCGCTCGTCCCGTCGATGATCGCGAAATTGGTCACCGTGACGGCGGCGCCGGCCGCCGCGTGGATCCCGTCGTAGCCGCGGATGATGGCCGTGTGGTTGGCGCCGCCGCCATTGGTCACCCGCCCGCCGGCCGCGAGATCGACGCCGTCGCCGGAGATATTGAGAGCCGCCGTGACGCCTTGCCCGGCGTCGGCCGCGCCGCCCGCGCCGCCCACGATCGAGCCTTGATTGGAGATGATCGCCGCGCCGAAGGCCGCCACTCCGGCCCCGCCATAGCCGCCGTACCCGCCGGCGACATAGCCGTAGCCCCCTGATCCGCCGCGGCCGCCGTGGATCGTTCCGGTGTTGGACACGTGGCCGCTTCCAGCCAGATAGACGCCCGCCCCGCCGACGCCCCCCTGGCCGCCGTAGTAGCCGGCTCCCCCGACGCCGCCGGCTCCGCCGGCGATCTGGCTGTCATTGGTCAGCGAGGCGCCCTTGGCCAGATAGACGCCGGCCCCGCCGTAGCCGCCTTGGCCGCCGACGTAGTAGCCGTAGCCGCCCGCGCCGCCCCTGCCGCCGACGATCTGCCCGTCATTGGCGGCGCTGGCCGCGAAGGATAGCGTCAGGCCGTCGCCGCCCATCCCGCCCTGGCCGCCGATGTAGTTGTAGCTGGCGGACCCCACCGCGCCGGACGCGCCGAAGATCCGTCCGGTGGGGGTGACGCTCACCGCCGAATAGGTCGACTTCAGCGAGTAGCCGGCGTTGTACGTTCCGCTGAGGATCTTGGTCGTCATGGCGTCTTACTCCGTTTAGCGCGCCGGCCTGCGCCTGCAAGCCGCCGCCGGAGCCCTGGTTCCGAGGGCTCGCGACCGCGAGTGGAGCCCCTAGTGTAAGGCGCCGGGGTCACATACCCGTCAAGGGGCGCCGTGGCGCGCAGTCGGCCGGCACGCTAAGGCAATCCCATGTTCACCGACGACGAAGTCGAGCGCTACGCCCGCCACCTCGTCCTGCGCGAAGTCGGCGGGGCGGGTCAGCAGGCCCTGAAGGCCGCCCGCGTGGCCATCGTCGGGGCCGGCGGCCTGGGCGCCCCGGCGGCGCTCTATCTCGCCGCGGCGGGTGTCGGAGCCCTGACCCTCATCGATCCGGACGTCGTCGACGTCTCCAATCTCCAGCGCCAGGTTCTTTTCGCCACGGCCGATGTCGGAGCCGCCAAGGTCGAGGCCGCCGCCGCCCGCCTCGCCGCCCTCAACCCGCACGTCGAGGTGAAGGGCGCGCGGGTCAGCCTCGGCCAAGGCAATGCCGCCGAACTCCTCGCCGGCCACGCCCTGGTGCTCGACGGGACGGACGATTTCGCCACCCGCCTGACGGTGAACGCCGCCTGCGTCGGCGCCGGCATCCCCTTGGTCAGCGGGGCGATCGGCCGGTGGACCGGCCAGGTCGGGGTCTTCGCCGGACGGCCGTGCTACCGCTGCCTGGTGCCCGAGATTCCCCCGGAAGCCGAGACCTGCGCCGCGGTCGGCGTCGTGGGGGCCCTGGCCGGGGTGATCGGCTCGCTGATGGCCGTGGAGGCGATCAAGCTCCTGGCCCGCGCCGGCGAGCCGCTCACCGGCCGCCTGTTGATCTACGACGCCCTCGGCGCCGAGACCCGCACGGTCAGGCTCGAGCCCGATCCCGCCTGCCCGGTGTGCGGCGGGGGCGGCGAGCCGGCCGCCTTCAGTCGTTGAGGCTGACCTTCCAGGTGTCGAGGGTCGTACCCAGCTCCTCGTCGAGGGTGGTCAAGGCGTCGAGGTAGGCGATCTGGGCGGAGAGGGCCTGTATCTCGGCGGCCTTGAGATCGGTCTGGAAGCTCAGGACCTCGAAATTGGAGGCCCGCCCGGCCTGCTGGCGCTCAGTCTCCAGCTCTACGGTCTGGGCCGCCAGGTCGCGAGCCTGGCGCGCCGCCTCGACCTGGCGCCAGCTCAGCTCAACCGCCTGAACCGCGTCGCGCACCTGGGCCTCGATCTGTTCATCGAGCTCGGCCACCCCTAGCTCGTCGGTGCGCACGGCGGTGGCCGCCTGGATCTCCTGCTGGCGCAGGGTGAAGTCGCCCAGCGGGATGGAGAGCTCCAGTCCCACCGTGCCGGTGGTGGCCGGCAGGTTGGTGAGCGGAATGTCGAGGCCGGGGACCGGCAGGCCGGTGGCCGGATTGATCACCAGGGACCCGCCGCCGCTCTGGGTCTCCCGCGACACGCTGCCGACCACCGAGAGGGTCCACAGGCGGTTGTTCTTGGCGACGATGAGGTTCTGTCTGGCCTGCTCGAGGGCCAGGCGCTGGGAGAGGATGTCCATCCGGTTGTCGAGACCGATGGCGATCGCCTTGTCGAGGTCGATAGCTGCGTGCGGGGCCTCGATGGGATCGGCCGCCGCGACGTTGATGTGCAGGTCCATGGCCAGCAGGGCGAGGAGGGCGAGCTGGGCGCTGTTGCGCTGCTGCTGGGCGCCCAGCAGGGAGACCTGCTGGTTGGCGATCTCGGCCCGGGTCTGGACGAGATCGGCGGCGGCCATCCGGCCGGCGTCCACGAAGGCCTGGTTCGAGCGCAGCTGGGCCTGCGCGCGGTCGAGGGACTCCTGGGCGATCACCGCCTGCTGCTGGGCCTGGGCGAGGGCCCGGTAAGCCAGGATGATGGCGGTGACGGTCTGGGAGACCGTCGACTTCAGGCCCAGGCGGTTGATCCGCTCCTGCAGCCTGGCGACCTTGATCGGGGCCTCGTTGACCGCGAAGCCGGCCCCCTTGAGCAGGGGCTGGGTGACGGAAAGGGTGGCGACGTCGGAGCCGATGTTGATCCCGCCCAGGCGGCTGTCGAGCTTGGACCACGAGAACTGGAACTGCGCTCCGGTCGGGACCAGCCAGGTAGCGGTGGGGGTGAGGGTGTAGGACGTGCCGCTCATTCCACCCTGGCGAGTGGCTTCGACGCTGGCGTTGAGCACGGCGGTCGGCCGGAACCGCGCCTCGGCGACGAAGAGATCGAACTTCTGGGAGACGCGGTCGATGTAGGCCGACTTGACGGCGCGGTTGTCGCGCAGGCCGATGAACACCGCGTCGGCGAGGCTGAGCGCCAGGCGCGGACCGATGGCCGAGGGGGTGGGGGCCGGCGGCGAGGCGACCGGAGGCTTCACCGATTGCGCCTTCACGGTTGCGCCCGCCAGGCTCATGATCACCGCCAAGGAAAGGCCCAGGAGGCGCGCCGCATGACACTTCGACCGCTCGCCTGGGCGCTGGCCGCCGGTCTCCTTGCCGGATGCGGCACGCCGGCGGAGCTGACACGGCCCACGGCGGCCCCGGTCATGGCTCCCCCGGCGCAGCCCAATCCCCTGCCCCCCTACGCCGTGCCCGATCCGCAACAGCACCCGTGACCTCCCAAAGAGCGCGCCGCGCCCTGATCGCCGGCGAAAGCTTAAACGGATTGCCGCGGCGCGTGTAGGGATCGCCCCGTCGCTATCGTGCGGGCTCGCCTGGGCTGCGTGGATCGATCCGGCCGCGCGCCGCGTTTCACTCCGACCTGGGTGGGCGCTTTCCAGGGAAAGATCATGATCAAGACGACTGTGTCCCTCGCGGCCGCCGCGGCGGTCCTGATGGCCGGCTCAGCGGCGATGGCCCAGATGAGCGGCGCGCCCAGCGGCCTCGCCGGTCAGCCCGGCCAGAACCCCGCCACCATGGGCGACACCAGCGACAGCTCCAATCCGGGGCCGGGCCATTTGGGCTACAAGCAAAAGCCCAGGAAGCCAGACGAGGCCAAAAGCAAGAAATCCAAGACTCCAAGCGCCGCGGACCAAGGCGCCGATACCTCGGCGACGGCCTCCGGAACGGCGCCGGCCGCCGCCGCGCCGCCAACGTCCGCCGGGGCGACGACCGGGACGAGCGCTGGCGCGACGACCAGCCAAACGCCTGGCGCGACGCCGCCGAACGACGCCGCCTCGACCCCGCACTGACGCTTCTCGCTCCCGACAGAACTCGCCAGTCTGGCTCTCTTCCCCCTTCACAAGGGGGAAGTACCGGTGAAACCGGGGATGGGGGATCGGAGACTCGAGGCCGGCGTCCGTCCCCCATCGTCGGTCCCGATGCCGGGGGAAGAGAAGGAACCTGGCCGGTTCCGTATCGGCGGAAAGGCTTGCGGGGATTTCCGCCGACGCGTGTAAATTCCCGCCCATGCTGCAGCTGGTCGACATCGCCAAGACCTATGGCCCGGCGGCCAATCCGGTCCCGGCCCTGCGCCAGGTCTCCTTCACCCTGCCGGCCGGGGGCTTCTGCGCGGTGCTGGGTCCCTCGGGATCGGGCAAGAGCACCTTGATGAACATCGTCGGCCTGCTCGACCGGCCGACCTCCGGCCAGGTTGTCTTCGACGGCGTCCCGATCGATTTCGATTCCGCGGCCGAGGCGGCGCGCTTCCGCAACCGCACCCTGGGCTTCGTCTTTCAGGCCTTCCACCTGATGCCGAGGCTCACGGCCTGGCAGAATGTCGCCTTGCCCCTGCTCTATCGCGGGGCCGACCAGGATGACCGTCGCCGCCTAGCGCTCGCCATGCTCGACCTCGTCGGGCTTGGCCACCGCGCCGAGCACCGCCCGGCGGAGCTCTCGGGCGGCGAAAGCCAGAGGGTGGCCCTCGCCCGGGCCCTGATCGGCCAGCCGCGCCTGGTGCTGGCGGACGAGCCCACCGGCAGCCTCGACAGCGTCACCGCCGGCGAGATGATCGGCCTCTTGAAGGATCTCAATCGGCGAATGGGCGTCACCATCCTGATGGTCACCCACGACCGCGAGGTCGCCGCCCACTGCGACCGCCGGATCGAGTTCCTCGACGGGCGGGTGGCGCTGGACACCGCCGCGTGAGCTTCGCCGCTCCCCTCGCCAACCTGGCCGACTTCGCCCGTCGCCGGGCCGGGATCGGCGCCCCTTTCGCCGAGACGCTCGCCGAGGCCCTGGCCAATCTGGGCGCCCATCGTCAGCGCTCTCTGCTGGCCTTGCTCGGCATACTGATCGGCTCGGCCTCGATCGTCGCCATGCTGACGATCGGCCATATGGCCCAGCGCGAGACCCTCAAGCTCTTTGCCCACATGGGCGTCGACATCCTGTCGATCCATGCCGAGCCGGCCGGCGACCAGGTCGCCAGGCTCGATCGGCGGACGATCGAGACCCTGTCGGCGCGAGTTCCGGGCGTCCTCACCGCCGCCCCCTTCGCGGGCGATCGGACGACCGCCGGGGCCGGACGGCAGAGCGCCGATGTCGGCATCGCCGCCGTCACCCCGGCCCTCGATCAGGTCATCAGCCTCAGAATCGATCGTGGCCGGTTCATCGCCCCGGTGGACGACGACAGCCTGGTGGCGGTGGTCGGCTCGGAAACGGTCGGCAAGTTGTCGGCCCCCGGCGCCCCCATCGTCCCGGGCGCCCAGGTGCGGCTCAAGGGCTATGTCTTCACCGTGATCGGGACCCTCGCCCCGGTCCCTTTCACGGCGCTGGATCCCACCGATTTCAACAGCGCCATGATGGTCCCCCTGACCGCCGCCCGCCGCATCCTTTCCTCGCCCGACCCGGACACGGCGTTGATCCGCATGCGGCCGGGCGCCGATCCCAAGGCGACCAGCGAAGCCGCCTCGGCGGCGCTCGCCACCCCCACCGCCACCTTCCAGGTCGTGACCGCGCGCGAGCTCATCGCCGGCATGAACGCCGAGAAGGCCATCCATTCCAGTCTCTTGACCGCCATCGGAGCGATCTCCCTGCTGGTCGGCGGCATCGGGGTGATGAACGTCATGCTCATGGGGGTGATGGAACGGCGCCGGGAGATCGGCCTCAGAGCCGCCATAGGGGCGACGCCGGGCGATCTTCAGGTGATGTTCCTCATCGAGGCCGCGGCGCTGGCCCTCACCGGCGGCCTGATCGGCCTTGTCGCCGGCCTTGTCGCCGCCCTCGTGGTCGCCCTCGCCTCGGGCTGGACCTTCAGCCTGCCTTTGTGGGTCCTGCCGCTGGGACCGGGCATGGCCCTGCTGGTGGGGGTGGCCTTCGGGCTTTATCCAGCTATCAAGGCCTCCAGGCTCGATCCCATCGAGGCGCTGCGGGCGGAGTGATGGCCGAACGGCGGGCATGGCTGAACAAATGGCGGGCGCGGGCGGCGCGCCGGCCGCTGATCGTCGTCGGCGCCCTGGCCGCCGGCCTGATCCTCGCCCTTGTGGCCCTGCGCGGCGGTCACGGTCCGGCCGCCGCCGAACAGAGCCAAGTGGTCGAGGCCGCGCCCTTCGCCTCGACCATCGCGGTGGTGGGGACCGTCGTCCCCGACCAGAGTCTCGCCGTCACCGCCCCCCTGCCCGGGGCGGTCCGGAAAGTGGAGTTCGAGTACGGCGCGCCGGTGGTCGCCGGTCAGGTCCTGGCGCGGATCGACGACGCCGACGCCGTCCAGCGCCGCGACGAGGCGCGGTCGACGTACCTGAAGGCCGTCCAGGACTGGAAGGAGATGGCCGACTGGCCGTCCAGCCCCGACGCGTCGCGCGACCGCCGGGCCGAGGCGCTCGCCGCCTATGACCTCGCCGACACCCGCCGCAAGGCCGTCGAGACCCGCCGCCTGCTGGACCGCGGCCTGGTGGCGCGCGACGAATACGACGCCCTCCTCTCCCAGCAGAAGAGCCAGGAGGCGGCCCTCGCCGGGACCCGGCAGGAGCTGGCGGTGACAATGGAGCGGGGCCGCGGGACCGGCCGCGAAGTCGCCGCCCTGGAGCTGCGCGAGGCCCGCGCCCAGCTCGCCGAGCTGGAGGGCGAGGTCGGCGGGGCCGTCATCCGCGCCCCGGCCGCCGGGGTGATCGTGCGCCCGCCCGCCGACAAGGAAAGCGCCAGCGGCCAGATCCACGTCGGCCAGTCCCTCGCCAAGGGCCAGCTGATCGGCTCCATCGCCCGCACGGGGGCCCTGGCCGTGAGCTTCCAGTTGAGCGAGACCGACGCGAACGCCGTGCGGCCGGGGATGAGCGTCAGCGTCACCGGTCCCGGTTTCGGCGGCGAGGAGATCGACGGCAAGGTGACCTCGGTGGCCGGCGAGGCCTCGCCGAGCTCGGGGGCCGGCGGCCCCCTGGCGACCTTCGCCGCCACGGCCCGCCTCGATCCCCTGACCCCCGATCAGGCCCGGACGGTGCGGATCGGCATGACCGCCAACATCACCGTGGCGACCTACAGCGCCGAGCGCGCCCTCACCGTCCCGCCGGCGGCGGTGCGCGGCGCCGCGCCCGCCGCCACCGTCGAGGTCAAGGGGCCCTTCGGCCGCCGCACGGTCCGCGTCCGCATCGGCCACGTCGGCCCCGACGGCGTGGAGATCCTCTCCGGCCTCCAGGCCGGCGATACGGTGGTGTGGACGGCGCCGGCGCCGTCGAGCTGAAGCCCGACGAAGAAAGGCCCGCCCGGTTTGCGGCCGGACGGGCCTCCAGTCCATCGCCTGGCGGGGGGGGGGCTTACGGCGAGACGATGGTGACGTGCGGCGTGGTCTGGATGGAGCCCTTGACCACGCAGTCGGGCGTGAGGGTGACGTTACTGAAGGTGATCAGGCCGGTGCTGCTGACCGCCGTCCGGACGTTGCTGGGTCCGCAGGTCCCGAAGATCGAGGCGCTCACCGAGACATTGTGGATGACCGCGTGGGTGGCGCTCACCGCCTTGGCGGTCCACGGCAGGCCAGTGGCCTTGATGCCGGTGCAGAGGCTCGAGCCGGAGAAGGCGGCGCCGGTGACGTGGCCCACGCCGACGGAGTCGGTATGGCCGGTGAACTTGGCCGTGCAGGGCACGGTGAGACTACCCTTGGTGAGCTGGGTCTTGCCCGAGCCGGTGAAGCTCGTGCTGCGCGGATGCAAGGAATAGGCCGAGGCCTGAGTGGTGATGCTGAACGCCGCCAAGGCCGCGGCGCCGAGGGTGATGAGGGTCTTCATGGACGTTTCCTCAGGGGTGGGGCGATCGATTCGCCTGGGGCGGTCGAAGGCGGTGAAAGAAAGGGATTTGCCAAAAATCTCGACTGTCAGCCTGCCATGGTCGGCCTCGCTGGATAACGCGCCAATGGCGCCGTTTGTTGCTTGCGCGGGGTCCTGATCGACGGAGTCATCACCACCTCACCGTAAGGCTCGCCCCGATCAGGCGCGGATCGGTTGTGAAGACGTTGGTGGTGAGCGCCGTGTCGTCGGAGTTGATGAAGGCGCCGGTGATCGCCGTCTGGTTGAGCAGGTTCTTGACGTAGATCTCGAACTCCAGCCGGCCGGACGGCGGGGCGACGGTGAGGCGCAGGTTAACGTTCGACCAGCCTTCCAGGCGGTCGATGGGATCCTCGTAGACCCGCGCCCATGAGCCCGCCTGGTGGTAGTAGTCGACCCTGAAGGTCGAGCGCCAGCCGCCCGCGAACTCGAGGTCGTACTGCGCCCCGATGGAAAAGGTCCACGGCGGGGCGTTGGGCAGGCTGTGGCCGGAGACGTTGGCGAAGAAGCCGCGCCCGCCGTTGGGGAGATCCGCCGCGGTCGGCTGGAAGGGAAGGGCGAGGCTGAGAATACTGCCTGGGCAGATTTCGCCGAGGTTGGCGTCGTCGCTGAGGCCGTTGGAACGGTCGTACTGGATGATCTTGGCGATGAAGGCCGTCGAGACCACGCAGTTGGAGGGGATGAACTCGTTGGCCTTCAGAAGGGCGTAGGCCGGGTTGTCCTGCGTGCGGTCCTCGACGTCGATGGACTGCGAACCGTTGGCCAGGCGGCTGCCCTCATAGCCCACGGTGGCGTTGATGCGCAGATGCCGGGTCGGCTGCCAGATGGTCTCCATCTCGGCGCCCCACACCTCGGCGTTGAAGTTCTCGTTGATCGCGGTGCGGTCCTCGATCTGCGAGACCTGGTAGTTTTTGTAGTTGTAGAAGAAAGCCCCGAGGTTGAAGATCAGGGCCCCGCCCATCAGGGCATTCTTGGCCCCGACCTCGAAGGCGTCGACGGTTTCCGGCTTGAAAGTGGCCGGATAGGAAAACAGCTGCACCAGAGGCGGCAGGCCCGGCAGGAACGGCTGGGTGCTGTAGCCGATCCCCGGCGGATTGGCCCCGCCGGCCTTGTAACCGCGGTTGTACGAGGCATAGAGCAGGGTCTTGGTGGTGAAGGGAATTGTCGGCGTCCAGTCGATCGCCAGGCGCCCGGTCAGGGCCGGGAAATACTGCTTGATGTTTTCCAGGGTGGGATAACCGCCGTCCACCGTCCCTCCGTCGGCCGACGAAAGCAGGACCTGGGAGGGGATGGGCGTGAAGGTCTTGATGTCGCGGGTGAAGCGCAGGCCGCCGGTCAGCTTCAAGGTGGGGGTGATATTGTAGTAGACCTCCCCGAATATGGCCTCCGACTCCAGTTTGTAGGGGTTCTGGCTGCGGAAGTAGTTGTGGCCGAGGCCGTTTACGCTGGCGAGCGGATTGGGGTCGATATAGACGCAGCCGACGTTGCTCGTCGGGCTCACCGTGGCGATGTTGCCGTTGGGCGTGATGCACCGGCTGAGATTGGCGCTGCTGTTGCCCACCGGGCCGGTGCTCTGGGCGAGGGCGCTGATGATGTTGAAGAAAACGAAGTAGTCCTCGTCGGTGTGATAGTAGGTGTAGTCGGCGCCGAGGCTGAAGTTGAACGGCCCTTTGAACGACGACGACAGCCGGAACTCCTGGGAGAACTGGAAGCTCGTGGCCTTGGATTCGTCGAGGCCGGCGATGGTGTTCGAACAGCCGAGCTGCGGGTCGCAGTAGACGCCGCCCGGGGTGATGTTGGGGGCCGGCCCGCTGAGGTCGGAATTGAGGAGCCCCGCGGAGCTGTTGAAGACGCCCGGCACGGTGTTGAAGCGGTTGTAATCCTCGGACGAGAAGTAGTTGTCCCAGTCGAGGTCGGTCTCCGACGTCAGCTGCAGGTGGTCGGAGATGTCCCAGTTGACGATCAGTTCGACGACATCGGCCTTGGCCCGGTACTTCGGATCGAAGATCGAGGCGATCTCGCGCAGGTTGGGTGACTGCATCTCCCCGCCGTAGGGGTCGATCGGCTTCAGGAGGTTGATCGAGTTGAAGGTCTTGGGATCGATGCCGATGGTCTGGGTGTTCTGCACCCCGGCCAGGACGAAGGGAATGGAAAGCCCGTTGGGAGTGCCGAACGCGCTGGGCGAATAGAGAGAGGCGTCGGCGCAGCCTTGGCTCATGAAGGCGCTGGCTAGCGGGCTGAGGTTCGTCACCCCGCCCACCGAGGTCGGTCCAGGGTCCCGGGTGCAGAGTTGCTTGCCGCTGCGCTCGCGGCTGTCGTTTTCGTTGAAGTGCTCCCAGACGAGGTAGCCGTGGATCTTCTCGCTGGGCCGAAAACCGAGGGTCACCCGGCCAGACCACAAGTCGCGGCCGTCGATGTTGTGCCCGGTGATGCTGTTGAACTCGTAGCCGTCGCGCTTGGTCCAGGCGCCGGCGATCCGCAGATCGAGCTTGTCGCCGATGATCGGGAGGTTGACGAACCCGCTCACCCGACGGCTGTCATAGTTGCCGTATTCGGCCTTGATCTCGCCGCCGAAGGTCGCGGTCGGCTTGGCGGTGATGACGTTGACGGCCCCGCCGGTGGCGTTGCGGCCATAGAGGGTGCCCTGCGGGCCGCGCAGCACCTCGACCCGGTCGATGTCGAAGAATTCCTGTTCGAACAGGCGGTTGCGGATCAGCGGCATGTCGTTGAGATTGACCGACACGCCAGGGTCGGTGGTCACCGACACCGCCTCGGTGCCGATGCCGCGGATGGTGAGGTCGTAGCCCGAGAAATTGGTCTTGGTGAAGGAGGTGTTGGGGACGCCCTTCAGGAGGTCGGGGCCGCCCTCGATCTTCTGCGCCTGCAGGGCCTTGCCCGAGAAGGCGGTGACCGAGATGGGCACGCTCTGGATGTTCTCGCTCTTCTTCTGGGCGGTGACCACCAGTTCGCCCACCGAGGTGGCGCCGCCGGACAGCGCGGCGCGCGCCGGCGCCGGAGCCTGAGCCTGCTGGGCGAGGGCGGCGCCGGCGCTCATCGCCAGCCCCAGGGCCGAGACGCCCGCTAGCCAGGGGCGACGGCCGTGCAACCGTTGCTGTGGCCCGCACGTTGATCGAGCGTTGCTGTCCCGCATGTTTCCCCGCGGCCCGTCTTTTTATCCCCCCAACGCTCAAGTTCCACGTATTCACGAGACTGTCAATAGCTATTGGCAAGAATGTTGATAGCGGCGAATTCGCGATTCACAAAAAGGTCGGCAGCAGGCGGGTGGCGAGCCGCCTGCTCGAGTCGCGATCACGGCCCAGCATGTCGTGCAGCGGCCCGCCGATCACCGCCTCGCCGAAGGCGCACAGGGTGATGAACAGCAGGGCCGAGGGGATGTGGCGCGGGGCGCCGGGAACGGCGCGCACCTTCTCGTCGAGGGCCTCGACCAGCTCGCCCACCGCCTCGCGCACCGGTTCGAGATGCTCGTAGCGGTTGGAGAGGGCGATCCACGCCGCCAGGTGGCCCGCCCCGCCCTCGCCGAAGGCATCGAAGACGATGTCCACCACCGTTCGCCGCGCCCCGTTGTCGGAGCGGACGTGGACCACCGCGGTCGCCAGGGCGGCGGTGAGATCCTTGACCATGGCCGCCATCAGGGCCGACTGCAGGGCGCCGGCCGAGCCGAAATGGTGCAGCAGGGTCCCGTGCGTGACCCCGATCTCGCGGGCGATGGCCTGCAGGGTGACCCCGTCGGGGCCGTTCTCGATCAGGAGTTCGCGGGCGCGGGCCAGCGCCAGGGTGCGGGCCTCTTCGGGAGATCGCCGCCGCCGGCGCGGGCGGAATGCGAACTGGGTCTGCTGGTCCACCGACGCGACCGCCCCGTGCCTATTGATACCAATGTCAAGACATGGTGACGACCTTTTATCGTCAATGTAAATAGGAGATTTTGCGCCTTCGGTGGGGCGCTTACTGGAAGTAGCTCGGCAAGAACCGCGCCACGATGCGGCGGGCGCTGTCCTCGTCGCGGTCGAGCATATCGCGCAGAGGCGGCCCGATCACCGCATCGCCGAAGGCGCAGAGGGCCATGAACAGGACCGCGCCGGTGATCCGGTGGCGGGTGGCCTCGCCTTCGGCCAGGCGCTCGTGGATGGCGTTGACCAGATCCTGCACCGCCGCCCGCACCGGCTCGAGGTGTTTGAGGTCGCCGGAAAGGACGATCCACGCCGCCAGCCGGCCGGCGCCGCCCTTGTCGAAGGCGTCGAACACCGAATCGGTGAGGGCCCGGGGGGCTCCGGCCTCGGCGCGCAGCAGCACGACGGTCTCGGCCAGCGCGTCGGTTAGGTCGCGGACCATGGAGCCCATCAGGGCCGATTGCAGGCCGGCCGCCGAACCGAAATGATGGATGAGGTTGGCGTGGGTGACGCCGATGTCGCCGGCCACCGCCTTGAGGGTGATGGCGGTCGGCCCCGACTCGATCAGCAGCCGACGGGCCGCGACGAGAGCCTCGCGGCGGGCTTCGTCGGGGGTGCGCCGCCGGCGCTTCGGACGCTGCCCCGCTGGCTGCGGCTCCTGGTCGGCTCTTGACATCCGGTTTAATTTACACCAATGTAGATATGATAGCGAGGCTGGAACCGGCCGAAAACCGGGCGGCTTCGCCGGCGGAAAGGTGAACCGGGACGACGCGCCGCATCCCTGATTGATAACGGGCGCTAGAGCTTATTGACAGTGATATCAGGAGACTCCGCGGCGTCATGAGCAAGGCTACGCCCAAGGACCTCACGATCTCGCCGCGCGACTACGCCTTCGGGCGTGACGGGCAGGCGGCGCGGTGGTGGCTGGGCGGAGACCCGGTGGCCACCGCCTTCTACGACGCCCTCTCGGCGACGTTTCCGCAGGGCGAGCGGTTCTTCATGGACGCCGTGCGGCGCTATCGCCAGCGGGCCGCGCCGGAGCTGGCCGGGCAGATCGCCGCCTTCCTGTCGCAGGAGGCCATGCACACCCGCGAGCACATCTTCTTCAACCGTCAGATCGCCGCCAACGGCTTCGACGTGGCGGCCATGGAGGCGCGGACCAAGGCCATCCTCGACTTCGCCCGCACCCAGGAGCCCCTGAAGCAGCTCGCCGCCACGGCCGCGCTCGAGCACTTCACCGCCATCCTCGCCCACGCCGTCCTCACCGATCCGCGCCACCTGGCCGGGGCGCCGGACGAGGCGAGGGACATGTGGCGCTGGCACGCGGTCGAGGAGATCGAGCACAAGGCGGTGGCCTTCGACACCTTCGCGGCGGCGAGCGGAGGGCTCCGCGCGCCCCGCCGCTGGCTGCTGCGCGCGGCGAGCATGATCGTCGCCACCCGCCTGCTCTTCACCACCGTGGGCGCCAACATGGGCGAAATCTTCGCGGCCGGCGGCCTCGATCGCCGGCGGGCCTGGCGGCGGGCGGCCGGCTTCCTCCTCGCCCGCCCGGGCATCCTTCGCCAGGTCGCGGGCGCCTACCTCGCCTACTTCCTGCCGGGCTTCCATCCCTGGAAGCGCGACGACCGGGCCCTGGCGGCGCGCGCCGCCGCGACCCTTGGCCGCCACGCAGCCCAGGCGGCGGCGTGATCGCCCTGGCCCTGGCCGCCGCGATCGCCGGCGATTCGGCGAGCCTGGCGGGCCTGTGGCGGACGCCCACCGACGGCGGCTCGATCGTCCGCCTGGAGCCGTGCGGCGAGGGTGTCTGCGGCCATGTCGTCACTTCGCCGCGCCTGCGCGCCAATCCCGACCAGAAGGACATCCGCAACAAGGATCCGGCCCTGCGCGGGCGCGCCGTGCGCGGCCTGCTGACCCTGCGGCTGCGCTACCGGTCGCCCGGCCAGTGGGGCGACGGCTGGGCCTACGATCCGACCAACGGCGGCACGTACCACGGCGCGATGAAGCTCACCCCCGAGGGGACCCTCAGGCTCACCGGCTGCATCGTCGTCCCCCTCTGCCGCACCCAGACCTGGACGCGGGCGAACTAGAGCATCGCCGGGACGATGCGGTCGGGGGGTTTGTGGCCGTCCATCCAGGTGCGGATGTTGATGATCACCTTCTCGCCCATGTCCATCCGCCCCTCGATGGTGGCGCTGCTCATGTGCGGCAGCAGGACGACGTTGGGCAGCTTCATGAGCTTGGGGTTCACCGTCGGCTCGTGCTCGTAGACGTCGAGGCCCGCCCCGGCTATCTCGCCGCGCTGGAGCATGGTGGCGAGCGCCGCCTCGTCGATGATCTCGCCGCGGGCGGTGTTGACGATGATGGCGTGCGGGGCGAGCAGCTTCAGCCGCCGCGCCGACAGCAAATGATAGGTCGCCGGGGTGTGCGGGCAGTTGACGCTCACCACGTCCATCCGGGCCAGCATCTGGTCGAGGCTCTCCCAGTAGGTGGCCTCCAGCTCTTCGGCCAGGCGGGCCGGCACGGGCTTGCGGTTATGGTAGTGGATCGACAGGCCGAAGGCGCGGGCCCGGCGGGCCAGGGCCTGGCCGATCCGGCCCATCCCGACGATGCCGAGCCGCTTGCCGGTCAGGCGCCGGCCGAGCATCCAGGTCGGGGTCCAGCCGTGGAAATCGCCGCCCTGGACGATGTTGGCGCCCTCCACCACTCGCCGCGCCGTGGTGAGGATGAGGCCCATGGTGAGATCGGCGCTGTCCTCGGTGAGGACGCCCGGGGTGTTGGTGACGATGATCCCGCGCTGGTGCGCGGCCGGGACGTCGATGTGGTCGATGCCGACCCCGAAATTGGCGATCAGCTTCAGTTGCGGACCGGCCTTGGCGATGACCTCGCCGTCCAGGCGGTCGGTGATGGTGGGGGCGAGCACATCGGCCCGGTTCATCGCCGCGAAGAGGGCTTCGGCGTCCATCGGCGCATCGTCCAGATTGAGCTCGGTGTCGAACAGCTCACGCATGCGGGTCTCCACCGCATCGGGCAGCTTTCGCGTCACGATCACTTTGGGCTTGCGGGGGGCCATAGGAGCATCTGACAAAGGGCCCCACTAACAGACCGGCTTTGCTGGGCAAATCAAGCGGGGATGGCTCCACTGCAGTGCAATTGGCCCCTCCTGGCCGTTCTGGCGGCGCTCCTGGCCGGCTGCGGCGAGCATGCCGTCGAGGGCGGCGACTGCCCGGCGGCGCAGAAGGCCCGCTCCGTCTCCGGCTTCTGCGTCCCCCGCTGGGTCAGCCTCAAGCACGGCGAGGTGATGGCCCGCAAAGGCCCCGGCAAGGATTATCCGGCCCAATGGATCTACAAGGTGAAGGGCCTGCCGGTGCAGGTGGTCGCCGAGACCGAGGAATGGCGGCGCGTCTGCGATCCGGGCGGCGGCGCGGCGTGGGTCAACCGGGCCGAGATCGACGGGCGCCGGACGATCATGTCCCTGGCGGCGAGCCCGGCCCCCATGCGCCGCGCGCCGGCCGAGGGGGGCGCCGTGGTCGGCCTCCTCAACCCCCGGGCCCTGGCCGCGCTCGGCCGCTGCCAGGGCGGCTGGTGCAAGGTCAAGGCCGGCGGGGTGAGCGGCTGGCTGGCCGCCGACCAGGTGTGGGGCCTGGCCGAGCCCGCCCAATGCCGTTGAGACCTACTCCGTTCGGAATTTGGTGGATGCCGGCGCTCCCTCCCCCGCTTCGCGGAGGAGGATCCCTATGCTAGTCAGGCCCATGGACGTTCCCGCCCCCAGCCAGCTCGGCTATGAGGATCTGCTCGCCTGCGCCCGCGGCGAGATGTTCGGGCCTGGCAACGCCCAGCTCCCCGCCCCGCCGATGCTGATGTTCGATCGCATCACCCACATCTCCGCCCAGGGCGGATCGATGGGCAAGGGCAGCGTCACCGCCGAGCTCGATATCCACCCGGACCTGTGGTTCTTCGCCTGCCATTTCATCGGCGATCCGGTGATGCCCGGGTGCCTGGGCCTCGACGCCATGTGGCAGCTGGTCGGCTTCTTCCTGGCCTGGAACGGCGCCCCGGGCCGCGGCCGGGCGGTGGGCGTGGGCGAGGTGAAGTTCGCCGGCCAGGTCACCCCGGCGATCAAGCGCGTGGTGTACAGGATCGATTTCAAGAAGGTGATCATCAGAAAACTGGTCATGGGAGTGGCCGACGGGGTGATGGAGGCTGACGGCAAACCTATCTATGAGGCGAAAGACCTCAGGGTCGGCCTGTACAGCCCCGCCGATCTCGCCTGACGCACACCCCGCCTGCGGGAGGGACGAACAAAGATGCGGCGGATCGCCGTCACCGGTCTCGGAATCGTGTCTCCGATCGGCAACGACGCCGAGGCGGTGACGCAGGGTCTGCGCGAGGCGCGCTCGGGTGTCGTGGCCGCCCCGGCCTACGCCGAGCTCGGCTTCCGCTGCCAGGTCCACGCCGCTCCCAACATCGACTGGGAGCGCCTGATCGACCGCCGCGCCGCCCGCTTCCTGGCCGCCGGCACGGCCTACGCCCACCTCGCCATGGAGCAGGCCATCGCCGACGCCGGCCTCACCGAGACCGAGGTCAGCCACGAGCGCACCGGCCTCGTCGTCGGCTCGGGCGGCCCGTCGACGAAGTCCATCGTCGAGGCCGCCGACACCGCCCGCAACAAGGGGGTCAAGCGGATCGGCCCCTTCGCCGTCCCCAAGGGAATGAGCTCGGGCCCGTCGGCGACGCTCGCCACCTGGTTCAAGATCCGCGGCGTCAACCTCTCGATCTCCTCGGCCTGCGCCACCTCGACCCACTGCATCGGCTACGGCGCCGAGCTGATCGGCATGGGCAAGCAGGACGTGGTCATCGCCGGCGGCTGCGAGGAGCTCGACTGGACGCTGAGCTGCCTCTTCGACGCCATGGGGGCGATGTCGAGCGGCTTCAACGCCACCCCGGCGACCGCCAGCCGGCCCTACGACCTCGACCGCGACGGCTTCGTGATCGCCGGCGGGGCTGGAATCGTCGTCCTCGAGGACCTCGAGCGGGCGCGGGCCCGGGGGGCGCGGATCTGGGGCGAGATCGTCGGCTACGCCGCCAACTCCGACGGCCACGACATGGTCGCCCCCTCGGGCGAGGGGGCCGCGCGGTGCATGCGGATGGCGCTCGCCGGGGCGGGCGACCGGCGCATCGACTACCTCAACCCGCACGGCACCGGCACCCCGGTGGGCGATTCCAAGGAAATGGCGGCGGTGCGCGAGGTGTTCGCGGGCGAGGCGCCGCTGATCTCCTCGACCAAGGCGCTCACCGGCCATAGCCTGGGAGCCGCCGGGGCCCAGGAGGCGATCTACAGCCTGCTGATGATGAAGGCCGGCTTCGCCGCCAAGAGCGCCCACATCGAGACCCTGGATCCGGAGTTCGCCGACCTGCCGATCCTGCGCGAACGGGCCGACCGGCCGCTCACGACCGTGATGTCCAACAGCTTCGGCTTCGGCGGCACCAACGGCTGCCTCGTCCTCAGCCGCGCGGATTTGTAGTCTTGGGTCGCGTCACTCCCCATCCGCTACCGTCATAGCCGACCGTCAGTGTCGGCTACCCATTGAGCGCCGGCGCGTGGAGTGGCCGTGCGCGCGCACGGCCAACGCGACTTGCCGGCCACGGATGCAGGGACGATGGTCGGGTCATGCCCCGCCGTCCGTTCATCGCCGTCTACGTGATGACCAACCGCCGGCACGGGACGCTTTATATTGGCGTCACCGCGGATCTCGTCACCCGGGTCGTCCAGCACGTGGACGGGACGGTTCCAGGGTTTACCGCGAGCTATGGCCTCAGGCGCCTCGTTTGGTTCGAGTCGCACGAGATCATCGTCGAGGCCATCAAGCGGGAAAAGTCGCTCAAGAAGTATAAGCGCGAGTGGAAGATCAACCTCATCGAGCGCGACAATCCGCAGTGGGAGGACTTGCTGCCCCGGCTCACGTGAGACTCGCCTCAGCCTTCATAACCGGGCGTAAATCCCGGCTGCCCACGAACACCTTGGGACGGGGCGCCGTGCGACCGCGCGGTCATGGCGGTCGTTGTGGGGTTACGCGCCAAGGGAGTGGCCGCGTCTGGCGCGGCCAGGGAGAGGTCAGCGCCCAATGGGTAGCCGGGACTTACGCCCGGCTATGACGGTAGGGTGGTGGGGACGCTCGCCAACCGCTTGGGCGCATTCACTCGGGGAGAGGCCCTGGAGTTGCGGCGACGGCGGCAAGGGGTCAAATAGCGCCGCTGTTTCTCGGTGGAGATCCCATGGCTGACGAGTTGAACCTGCCCAAAGGCGAGCTCATGCGCGGCAAGCGCGGGGTGGTCATGGGGGTGGCCAATCACAACTCCATCGCCTGGGGGATCGCCGCGCAGCTGGCCGCCCAGGGGGCCGAGGTGGCGCTGGCCTATATGGAGGCCAACGAGAAGCGGGTGCGGCCGCTGGGCGAATCCATCGGGGTGAAGGTGTGGACGACCTTCGACGCGGCGTCCGACGCCTCCATGGAGAGCGCCTTCAAGGTCGTCGAGGACGCCTGGGGCAAGATCGACTTCCTGGTCCACGCCATCGCCTACGCCGGCCGCGACCAGATCAAGGGCTCGTTCGTGGAGAACGCCACCCGCGAGGCCTTCGCCCAGGCCCTCGACATCAGCGCCTACAGCTTCGTCGACGCCTCGCGCCGGGCCGCCGCCCTGATGCC
>DASZKO010000012.1:0-15268 GCA_035605655.1 Caulobacteraceae bacterium
AGCTTGATCATCCCGTCGCAGTGCAGGCTCTCGTCGCGCACGCTCCACGAGATGATCTGGCCCATGCCCTTCATCTTGTTGAAGCGCGGGAAGTTCATCAGCATGGCGAAGCTGGCGAACAGCTGCAGGCCCTCGGTGAAGGCGCCGAACATGGCCAGCGTGCGGGCGATGTCGGCGTCGGTGTCGATGCCGAACTGCTGCATGTAGTCGTGCTTGGCCTTCAGCGCGCCGAACTCCATGAAGGCGGAAAACTCGCTCTCGGGCATGCCGATGGTCTCGAGCAAGAGCGCGTAGGCGGCGATGTGGACGGTCTCCATGTTGGAGAACGCCGCCATCATCATCTTCACCTCGACCGGTTTGAACACCCGGGCGTAGCGCTCCATGTAGTTGTCGTTCACCTCGATGTCGGACTGGGTGAAGAAGCGGAAGATCTGGGTCAGCAGGTTGCGCTCGCGGTCGTTCAGCCTGGCCGCCCAGTCCTTGCAATCCTCGCCCAGCGCCACCTCCTCGGGCATCCAGTGCACCTGCTGCTGGCGCTTCCAGAAGTCGTAGGCCCACGGATAGCGGAACGGCTTGTAGCCCACCGAGGGGGTGAGCAGGCCGGGTTTGGTCGAAGCGGTCATGGTCCAGCCTCACGGAAGGCGTTAGAGTCGATCAGGAGCCTACCAGAGGCCCAGACAACATCTAGTAGGATACGACGTAACGCCATCAATATGGTGTGGGTAGCCTGGGGATAAAATGATGAGCGCGGGATATCTTCTCTACGGCCAGAAGGGCGCCGGCTCGGTGGCGATCGAGGCCGCACTCGTCATCGCGGGGGCGCCGTACGATCGGCATGACTTCGCCCACGCAGATCTCGCCGGCGCCGGATTCAACCCCCTCGCCCAGGTCCCGGCCTTGAGGCTGCCCAGCGGCGAGGTGATGACCGAGAGCGCCGCCATCCTCGCCTGGCTGGCCGAGGCTCACCCGGACGCCAGGCTCGCCCCGCCGCCCGGAGATCCCGCCCGCCCCGCCTTCCTGCGCTGGATGGCCTTCGTGTCCTCGGCGATCTACGCCCACTACTGGGCGCTCGATTTCCCGGTTCGCCTGACCGGCGACGCCGCCGCCCAGGGCGAGATCGTGAAGGCGCTGGAGGCGCGCATCGCTCAGTGCTGGGGGATCATGGAAGCCGGCATCGAGCCTGGCGACTATCTGCTGGGCGACCGCCTCTCCGTGCTCGACCTCTATGTCACGGTCGTGTCGCGATGGACGCCGCGCAAGGCCCTGCACGAGACGATCGCGCCGAAGATCGGGGCGGTGGCGCGCCGCGTGGAGGCCGATCCGCGCCTCGCCGACCTATGGGCCGACCGCTTTTCCCTGAAGACCGGATCATGAGCGCGCCGCCATGCTGATCGGCGGACGGCCCTGGCGGACCATCTGGCGCGGCGCCGATGGCGCGGTGGAGATCATCGACCAGACCCGCCTGCCCCACGAGATCGTCGTCGCCCGTTTGAGGACCCTCGACGACTTCGTCGCCGCCATCGCCGACATGCAGGTGCGCGGCGCGCCGCTGATCGGGGTGACGGCCGCCTTCGGCCTGGCCGTGGCCCTCACCGCCGATCCCTCCGACGAGGGCCTCGCCACGGCCCGCGCCCGCCTCGCCGCGGCCCGCCCGACGGCGGTCAACCTCGCCTGGGCCCTCCAGAGGGTGGCCGGGAGGGTCGAGCTGCTGGAGCCGCAGGCGCGAGCGGCCACGGCCTGGGTCGAGGCCGTGGCCATCGCCGAGGAAGACGTCGCCGCCTGCCGGCGGATCGGCGAGCACGGGGCCGAGCTCATCGCCGACCTCTCCAAGGCCAAGGCCGGGGCGCCGGTCCACGTCCTCACCCACTGCAACGCCGGCTGGCTGGCGACGGTGGACTGGGGAACGGCGCTGGCCCCCATCTATGTCGCCGCCGAGCGCGGGATCGATCTGCACGTATGGGTCGACGAGACGCGGCCGCGCAACCAGGGCGCGGCGCTGACCGCCTTCGAGCTCGGCCAACAGGGCATCGACCACACCATCATCGCCGACAACGCCGGCGGCCATCTGATGCAGCACGGCCGGGTCGACCTCGTTCTGGTGGGGGCCGACCGCATCACCCGCACCGGCGACGCGGCCAATAAGATCGGCACCTATCTCAAGGCCCTGGCGGCCCGCGACTGCGCGGTGCCCTTCCATGTCGCCGCCCCGTTCTCGACCATCGACTGGACCCTCGCCGACGGGGTGGCGGAGATTCCCATCGAGGAGCGCGACGGCCGCGAGGTCACCCACGTGAGCGGGGCGACGGCCAGTGGGGCCATTGCCGAGGTGCTCATCGCCGCGCCCGGCAGCGCCGCGGCCAACTATGCCTTCGACGTCACCCCCGCCCGCCTGATCGGCGGCGTCATTACCGAACAGGGCCGCTTCGCGCCGGGCGAGTTGGCCGCGCTCCAGGAGAGGGCCGCATGAACCTGCCCGACCTTCGCACCCTCACCCCGCCTCAGGTGCTGCTGGGCGTCCTCACCCTGGCGGTCCTCGTCGGGCTCGCCGTCTCGGCCCGGCGACGGCCGAGTTCCGATTCGGGAGTCGGCGTGGCGGTGTGGGTGATGGTTCCCCTGATCCTGGTGGTCGGCGCCCTGGCGGCGTGGGTGCTGATCGGAATGCTCAGGCTCATGGGGTCCGGATTTGTGAGACTGACTCCATGAGGAGCTTCCAGGCCATCTACGACGCGGCGGCGGAGCGCAAGGGGACCGACCTGGAGCGCCTGATCGGCGAACATGCGCCCAAGAGCGCCGCCGAACTGGCCGCCATCCCCGACCACCTCTGGCTCGCCCAGATGAGCAAGGTCGTCTTCCAGGCCGGCTTCAACTGGCGGGTGATCGACAACAAATGGCCGGGGTTCGAGACCTCATTCCATCGCTTCGATCCGCCCCTCAACGCGGCCATGAGCGAAGAGGAGTTCGACGCCCACCTCAAGGATGCCGGCATCGTCCGCAACGCCGCCAAGATCGCCTCGGTGCGCGATAACGCCTGCTTTCTCGTCGATCTGGCCGCCGAGCACGGCAGCGCCGCGGCCTTTTTCGCCGCCTGGCCGGACGCCGATTTCGCCGGCCTGCTGGAGGTGATGAAGACGCGCGCCGCCCGCCTTTCCGGCGAGACGGCGATGCGGTTCTTCCGGTTCATGGGCAAGGCGAGCTTCATCACGACCCGCGACGTCACCGCCGCCCTAATCACGGCCGAGGTGATCGAGAAGCCGCCGAAGAGCCGCCGCGATCTCCAGGCCGTGCAGGCCGCCTTCAACGCCTGGAGCGCCGAGAGCGGCCGCGACCTCACCGCCATCAGCCGCGTCCTCGCCCTCAGCACCGGGCCGGAGGGGTGGGGACGGTAGGGCCCTACCGCCCCTTCACCGCCCAGAGCTGGGGAAACTGCTTGGCCAGCCACAGGGCCAGCGCGGCGTTGACCTCGACGGGCTTTTCCTGGGCCATCCAGTGGCCGGATTTCACCACCGCCTCGGTGAGGTTGGCGCATTCCTTGCGCATCGGCTCGGCGAGCGGCGAGACCATGGTTTCGCACACGTAGTCGTAGGCGGCGTGGAGGAAGAGGACCGGCATGGCGAGGAGGCCGCCGTCCCTGGCCTCGGCGGCGTAGGCGGCATTGGCCGGGTGGTTCATGTACCAGGAATCGGGGCCGAAGAAGCCGTTGCGCTTCAGGGCGGCGGCGTAGGCGCGGAAGTCCTGCTCGGTGAGGATGTCTTCGTCGCGGGGAACGTCCGGCGCCTTGCCGCCGGGAAACCAGCCGCCGTTGCGGCGCACGAAGGCGGTGAGCGCCGGCTGGCCGGCGCCGGCCGGATCGCCCTTGCGGAACAGCACTTTGACGGTCGCCTCGACGTCGGCCTCCCACTGCGAGCGGGCGGTCTCGAAGCTCTCGACGTAGAAGAGCTGGTAGTCCCACTGGCCGGCCGGGAACTGGTCGGCCGGATAGACCTGGCGGTCGATGGCCGAGAACAGGTCCCCGTTGGCGGAATAGGGTACGCACAGGTTGGCGACGCCGTGACACCGCTCGGGATGGTGGCTGGCGATCGCCCACACCACCGGCGCGCCCCAGTCGTGGCCGACCCACACAGCTTTCTCGTGGCCGAGGCTGTCCAGCAGCTCGATCATGTCGGCCACGCTTTCACGCAGGGCGTAGTCCTCGTGGCGGGGATAGACGCTGGAGCGGCCATAGCCGCGCATGTCCGGGGCGATGGCGCGAAATCCGAGGGCGGCCAGGGCCGGCAGCTGGTGGCGCCAGCTCAGGGAGAGCTCGGGCCAGCCGTGGACGAAGATCACCGGCGGGCCGTCCTCGCGCCCGCAGGCGAGGTAGAAGCTGGCGTGGCGCTCGCTTTTGGCCACGTGGTCGGTGATGGGGTGGCTCATCGGCGTCATCCTGCGGCGGCGGCGGGGGCCTCCGCCATGATGGCCATCACCTTGGCCCAACGATCGCGGCGCCGAAAGCCGGCTAGTCGAATGTCCGAGCTATGTCAGCCTTTCGCGGCTTCCTTGTTCCGGGCAACGAGCCGCCAACGGTGAGGAACAGGGCGACGCCCCAGATGACGAATATCAACACGATCGCCCAGCCGACCAGAGCGCCCGTCTGGGGCGCGCCCTCGGCGATCTCCTCGCCGCATTAACGACGGCCCCCTACTGGCAGGCGAGGCACTCGTCGTAGTCGGTGCGTTCGGCGGGCGGGGCGACCGCGGCCTCGACGGCGTCAGCGCCGGCGAACGACGCCCGCTGCACCGACTTGGAGCGCAGGTAGTAAAGGCTCTTCACGCCCCGCTCCCAGGCCCGCCAATGGATCATATGCAGATCCCATTTGGGGATGTCGCCGGGCAGGAAGACGTTGACCGACTGCGACTGGCAGATCTGCGGGGTGCGGTCGGCGGCCAGGTCGATGATCCACCGCTGGTCGATCTCGAAGGCGGTTTTGAAGACGTCCTTTTCGGCGTCGGTGAGGCACGCGAGGTGCTGCACCGAGCCCTCGTTCTCGAGGATTGAGCCCCACACGGCCGGCGTGTTCTCGCCCTTCTCGTCCAAGACGCGCTCGAGATAGGGGTTCTTGACCGCGAAGGAGCCCGAGAGGGTCTTGTGGGTGTAGATGTTGGCGGGGATCGGCTCGATGCCGGCGCTGGCCCCGCCGCAGATGATCGAGATCGAGGCGGTCGGCGCGATGGCGAGCTTGTGGGAGAAGCGCTCCATCACCCCGCGCTCGGCGGCGTCGGGGCACGGCCCGCGCTCCTGCGCCAACACCTGGCTAGCCGCGTCGCAGGCGCGCCGCAGGTGCTTGAAGAGGCGCATGTTCCACGATTTGGCCAAGGCGCTCTCGAACGGCACGTTCTGGCTTTGCAGGAAGGAGTGGAAGCCCATGAGGCCCAGGCCCACCGAGCGCTCGCGCCGGGCGGCGTAGGCGGCCGGAGCCATTTCCGGCGGGGCGCGGTCGATGAAGTCCTGCAGGACATTGTCGAGGAAGCGCATGATGTCCTCGACGAAGGCCGGATCGTCGCGCCATTCGAGGAACATGTCGGCGTTGACCGAGGAGAGGCAGCACACCGCCGTGCGCTCGGCCCCCAGGTGATCGACCCCGCTCGACAGCATGATCTCCGAGCACAGGTTGGACTGGCGCACCTTGAGGCCGAGCTCGCGCTGGTGGCGCGGCATGGCCCGGTTCACCGTGTCGGAGAAGATGAGGTACGGCTCGCCGGTCTGGACGCGCAGCTCGAGCACCTTCTGCCACAGCGAGCGGGCGTCGACCTCGCGCACCGCCTCCCCCGACTTGGGCGAGCGCAGGGCGAAGAGGGCGCCGTCGCGCACCGCCTCCATGAACTCGTCGGTGATCGACACGCCGTGATGAAGATTGAGGGACTTGCGGTTGAAATCCCCCGAGGGTTTGCGGATTTCGAGGAACTCCTCGATCTCCGGATGGTGGATGTCGAGGTAGACGGCCGCCGAGCCGCGGCGCAGCGACCCCTGGCTGATCGCCAGCGTCAGACTGTCCATGACCCGGATGAAGGGGATGATGCCGCTCGTCTGGCCCGAGCCCTTCACCTTCTCGCCGATCGAGCGCACCCCGCCCCAGTAGGTGCCGATGCCCCCGCCGTTGGCGGCCAGCCAGACGTTCTGGTTCCAGGTGCCGACGATGCTCTCCAGGGAATCGCTCACCGCGTTCAGGAAGCAGGAGATCGGCAGGCCGCGGTTGGCCCCGCCGTTGGAGAGCACCGGCGTGGCCGGCATGAACCACAGCTTGGAGATGTAATCATAGATGCGCTGGGCGTGGTCGGCGTCGTCGGCGAAGGCCGTGGCCACGCGGGCGAACATGTCCTGGTAGGATTCGCCGGGGAGGAGATAGCGGTCCTCGAGGGTGACGCGGCCGAAGTCGGTCAGCAGCGCGTCGCGCGAGCGGTCGATCTCGACCTTCTTGACCAGCTGCAGGTTCGGCCGCGCCTTGGGCGCGCCCTCGACGCGCGGGACGCTAGAGACGGCTTCTCCACGGACTGCTTGACGCCCTGACATTTTCCCTCGTCACCCCTGGTCTTTTTCTCGCCCGCGGCCGGGGATGCGATCCCGGCTCAAAGCTATATATAGTGGGCCGAACGCCCGCTTGCCCCACGATATGGGGTCACAAGGTTGATAGGTCGTCAACCGGGCTGGGGCTTTGCGCACCGGTTTTTTTCGTTAACGAGACCCTAACCGCAGGAGTCGAGGCGCATGGTTTCAACGCCTTGGGGGGCGCCCACGGCCAGACCGATCACGAGACTGTGATCGGCTACATGGGCCGGCGGTCGCGGCGGCGTCTCCAGCCCATGACGAGGGAGATGACCGCCCCGGCGACCACGAACTTCATGAACTCGGTGAAGGCGTTGGCGAGGCTGTAGTCGAGACTGAAACCGTACCAGTTCCAGTAGGAAAGGTTGGTCGCCATGCCGGCGATGAGGCCGATGGCGGCGGCCATGCCGAGGCGCGCGCTGAAGCCGGCGGCGGCGGCGAGAACGGCGGCGGTGAGCAGCGATTCGACCAGCTCGAGGACGAATTCGGTGATCAGCTGATTGCCGCTCATGCCGCCGGTCCCGGGCGGGCGGTAGGCGACGAGGGCGGCCGGGGCGGTCTTCAGCTTGGTCTCCTGAGCGGCCATGGCCTTCTGGTCGGTCCCGACCATGAAGGGGATGAAGTAGAGGCCGGGCTTGTCGCCGAGATTTCTGGCCATGGCGGCCATGACGGCCGGCTCGTTGGGGACAGCTTTGAGGCCGATGGTGGCCAAGGGCGTGGCGACGTGGGCGATGGTCGCCCACAGGTACATGGCGATGGCGCCCAGGACGCCGGCGACGATGGTCCGCATCTCATGCCTCCCCGAAGATCGTGCGGGGCCGAGCTTAAGCTTGCCGGGCCCGCCCGTCGAGACGGCGCCCGACGAGGGCGAAGACGCTGAGGGCCGCGACCGCCGAGGCGCCGGCAGCGATGATCGCGGCGACATGGAAATCGGCGACAAGGGCCCCGCTCGGGGCGGCGAGGACCTCGCCGAGCAGGGCGGTGGCGATCAGGCCGCCGGTGCGGGCGACGGCGCTGTTGAAACCCGAGGCCACGCCGGTGTGGCGCCGATCGACGCTCGACAGCACGGCGGTGGTGAGCGGCGCCACCGCCCCGGCCATGCCCAGCGAGATCATCACGATGGCCGGAAGGTATATCGTCCAGTAGCCGGCCCCCGGCTCGACCCTCAGCAGCAGCAGGCACCCCGCCGCCACCCCCAGGGGCCCAAGCGTCAGGGGGAGGCGCGGGCCGATCCGTCCGGCCAGGGCGCCCAGCGCCGGCGAGGCCCCGGCGATGATCAGCGGCAGGGGCAGGAGGGCGGCGCCGGCCGCCAGGGCCGAATAGCCGGCGGCCTTGATCAGGACATAGGGAATGAGGACCAGCAGGCCGCCCAGGGCGCCGTAGAGAGCCAGGGTCAGGAGGGTCAGGCCGACGACGGCGGGGGAGGCGAAGAGGGCGCCTGGCGTCATCGCCCGGTCACCCTTCGCCCGCTCGACGAGGGCGAAAGCAGCCAGCAGGGCCGCGCCGGCGGCGGCGGCGAGCGCCGAGGGAAAGCGCCAGCCGCCCGGACCGGAGCCCTCGGTCAGGCCCCAGGTGAGCGCGCCCAGGCCGGCCGTGGCCAGGGCCGCCCCGGTGAGGTCGAGGGGCGCGGCGGTCTCCTCGGCGCCGCCGTCCACGACCGCCAGGGCCAGGGCGATGGTCGCGGCGGCCAGGGGCAGGTTGATCAGGAAGATGGTCCGCCAGCCGGCGTTGTCGATGAGCCAGCCGCCGAGCACCGGGCCAACCGCCCCGGCCACCGCGCCGGCGGCCGCCCACGCGCCCACCGCCTTCCCCTTGGCCTCGCCCTCGAAGGCGGCTCCCAGGATGGCCAGGCTGTTGGGCATCAGCAGGGCCGCGCCGATCCCCTGGGCGGCCCGGCCGGCCAGGAGGACGGCGAGGCTGGGGGCCAGGGCGCAGGCGAGGGACGCGAGGGCGAAGAGGGCGACGCCGGCGACGAGGGCGACGCGCCGGCCCAGCCGATCGCCCAGGGCTCCGCCGACGAGGAGGAGGGCGCTGAGCGGCAGGAGGTAGGCGTTGATGACCCAGGCCAGGGCGGCGCCGCCGCCCAGCGAGCGTCCGATGGCCGGCAGGCCGACATTGACCACCGAGCCGTCGACCATCGCCAGGCTGGAAGCGAGAATGGTGGTCGTCAGGACCAGGCGCGGATGGCCGGCCGGTCGGGCGGCCGCCCCGGCCCGGGCCACGGCGGCGTCGCAGGCGAGATGGAGAGCCGCGTTCATGTCCTCTCTCCGCCCTGCCTTGGCGAGGAGCTTAGGAGCGCGGCGCCCGCGCCGTCAAAGTCCCGACGCGGGGCTGTGGTCTTGGACGCTAGCGGGGTCTTAAATGTCGGCCCGCCATGCTCGCGGGCGCGCTCGGGGATTCGGTAGGGACACAGTGGCGATCCACGCTTCAACGTCCGGGAAGGCTCGCCGCCGGGCGCTGGCCGTGGGCGCCAGCCTCGCGGTTCACGGCGCCATGCTGGGCGTCATTTTCTGGCGCCCGACCCCGCCGGCCGCATCGCCGCCGGCCCCGCCGATGGTCGTCGAGCTCGTCGCCGTCCCGCCGCCGCAGCCGCCCGCCCCGCCCGCCCCGACGGTCGTCCCGGTCGATCTACCGACGCCTCCCCGCCCGACCAAGCCCGCGGCGCGGCGCGGGACGGTCAGAACCGCCCCCGCCAGGGCCGAGATCTACGCGGTCGCTTCGAACGACGAGGGCCCGGCCGCCGGCGATTCCGACACCCTGAGCGAGGCCCAGATCGCCGGGGCGGCGAGCGCCGGCTCAGGGCGCGGCGGCGAATGCGACATGGCCGCCCGCCTGCAGTCGGCCCTGCGCCGCGATCCGCTGGTGAGAGCGGCCGTCGCCGGCTCGGCCGGCAAGGCGATCATCGTGTGGAACGGCGACTGGGTCCGTCACGGCGGCGAGGACGGCAAGGGTCTGGCGGCGGTCCGCGAGGCGATCATGTGGGAAGTCGCCTTCGCCCCAAGGGCCTGCCGCGCCGAACAGGTGCACGGCCTGGTCCTGCTCAGCCTCCCCGGCGGCGCCGCGCGCCTCGCCGTCGGCCAAGGCGAATGGCGCTGGTCCGACCTGCTCGGCGCGCGGCGGTAGCGGCCTCCGTTCTCTTCCCCCTTCACAAGCTACCGGATTCACACATCTCTCGCCGCTCACGGCGGAAGCCCCGGCGCTCTCCTCCCCCACGGGGGGAGGGGAACCCCGAAGGGGTGGAGGGGGCTGGGGAAACAGCGCTGGCGTGGGCCGCCCCCCCTCCCCGGCTTCGCCGGTACTCCCCCCAGAGGGGGGAGAGAACGCGGAGCGAGATGCGTGAACGCGGTAGGATGCGGGGGGAAGAGAAGGCTCGTTCGAACCCCTATTCCAGGACGATCACCGCCACGCGGCGGTTCTGGGCGCGGCCGACGCGGGTCTTGTTGGTCGCCACCGGCGAGGCGTCGCCGTAGGAGATCGTCGACATCCGGTTGAGCGCCACGCCCTGCTGGTTCATGAACAGGCGCACCGCATCGGCCCGCTCCTCGCCCAGCCGCTTGTTGAGATCCTCAGGTCCGGTGCTGTCGGTGTGGCCCTGGATCTCGAGATAGACGTTCTTGTTCTCGCTCTTGAGCTTCTGAGCGAAGTCCATCAGCCGGGTCTGGGCCTCGGGCGACAGCTTGGAGCCGTCGGTGGGGAATTTCACCGAGTCGTCGGAAAGGACCATGGAATAGAGGAACTTGCCTTCGGCGAGCTTGCCGGCCGCATTGGCCCGATCGAGGGCCTCGCGGGTGGTCTGGTCGAGCTGGCCGAGGTGGGTGTCGTGGGCGCTGACCTGGCTCTGGGTGGCCTGCAGCCTGGTGTCTTCCACGCCCACCTGCTGGCGCACGAAGCCCTTGGTCGCGCAGGCGCCGAGGCTGAGCGCCGCGACCGCCACGACCGCGATAACCGGTAATCTGGTCGTCCGCATATTCATTGTCTCCCGCCGACACCCCGCCCGACCTCGGTCATTCGGCAGAAACATTGGGGCCGAAATTGGGTCCGCGCGGGCGACGGCGCCCAAGCCGCTCGGCGCGCGTGCATCGAAATGCATCTCGCTGCAGCTTCTCGCACGCGGCAACCTGGGGCAAGGTGTCGCTTTGAGCCACAGGGGCGCCTACTGCCATGACCACCAAGATTCTGAGCAGCGTCATTGAAGGCGCCTACGTGCTCTCTTCGCCAGTCACGACGCTGAGCGTCACCGCAAGCGGCTATGTCGCCCTGGGGATCACGACCGCTTCGAACGGCGCCTACACGGTGGTCAATCATGGCGACATCGTCAACGCCAACACCAGCTCGGGGAGCTACACGGCGCTGGCCATCACCGGCTCCGGGGTGGTGGTCAACAGCGGGACGATCAAGTCCTACGATAGCTTGACGGGTGCGGGGTTGGTGCTGGGCGGCGGCGGCAAGGTCACCAACCAGGCGGGTGGAGTGATCATCGGCTACGGCGGAGTCGAAGTGATCGGCGCGGCCGGGACCGTGGCCAACGACGGAACGATCGCCGGAGTCGGCAAGTATGGCGTCGCGCTCGTCGATGGCGGCGTGGTCACCAACGGGGACGCGAGCCATACCGGCGCGATCATCGAGGGCAATGAGGCGGTTATCTCCGGGCTAGCCGCCACCTTGCACAACTACGGGACGGTCATTGGCACGGGGACGGCCGGCGCCGCCGGCTATTTGAAGGCCGGGGGTGTGATCACAAACGGATCGGCCACCGACAAGACAGCGCTGATGACCGCGACGGTAGAAGCGGTGGGAATCACCGGCGCGGGGGGGACCCTGATTAACTTCGGCACAGTGCGCGGGACGGGAACGGTCAGCGCGGGAGCGATCCTGGAAGATGGCGGCCAGGTCACCAACGGCTCGGCGTCCGACACCTCGGCCACGATCTCGGGAAACACCTTCGGCGTCGCGGCGGTGAACCAGGCCGCCACCGTAACCAACTTTGGGGCGATCATCGGCGGTTACGACCTCGGCGGCGGAAGCGCCTCCGGCGTCTATCTGAAGATGGGCGGGGTGGTCACCAACGGCTCGTCGACAGACAAGACAGCCAGCATCACCGGCCTGCTCGGCGTCGGCATCGAGGGCGCGACGGGAACGATCAGGAATTTCGCCACCATCGGCGGCGTCGCGACAGAGATCGGCGCTGTGCTCACCGGCGGCGGCGTGGTGACCAACGGCTCGTCGACCGACACGACCGCTCTCATCCAAGGCTACATCGGCGTGGCTGTTCAGACGCTCGCCGGCACGGTGATGAATTTCGGGACCATCAAATCGGGCGTGGCCCCGGCGAGCCTCGGCTCGATCGTTCCTGGGGTGTTCTTCAGCAACGGCGGCAAGCTGGTCAACGGATCAGCCGCCGACACAACGGCCTCGATCACCGGCGCCCTGGTGGGCGTCTACGCCGCTATGGGCGCGGCCGCCACGGTGACCAACTTCGGCCTCATCTCCGGAACCGAAGTCGGCGAAGTCCTGGCCGGCGGCGGATCGGTGGTCAACGGATCGGCGAGCGACACCGGCGCCCAGATCACCGGCGGGCTGGGCGGCATGGCGATCGAAAACACGGTCGGCGCCCTCGCCAACTTCGGCACCATCCGCGGCGGCCACATCGTCAACAGTTCCTTCGGCGCGGCCGTGACCGGTGGCGGCCAGCTCACCAACGGGAGCGCCACCGACCACGTTGCGCTGATCACCGGCTCCATCGGCGCCTACGGCGCCGGAGCCACCAAGATCACCAACTACGGCACGATCATCGGCGATGCCGTGGCCGGTGGCGTCGGTGTCAAGGTGGGCGCCGGGGCCAGTTTCACCAACGAGGCGACCGGCGTCGCTCAGGGCGATATCGGCGTCGACGTCGCGGCGTCGGCCACGGCGACCAATTTCGGCGTGTTCGGGGGTTCGGGAGGCTACGCCGTCGTCCTCGCCGACGGCACGTCGCGGCTGAACGCCGAGGCGGGATCGAAATTCATCGGCACGATCGAAGCCGGCGCCGGCCTGGTCGATGCGGTTTCGGGCGTCAGCACCTGCACCGCCCTGGTGACCGGCGGCAAGGTCAAAGGCGCGGGCACGATCCATATCGTCGGCGGCGCCAGCTACCTCGACCCGGGAGCGAGTTTGCTGGTTTCGGAGATCGAGCTCACTGGCGCCTCGACCTCGGTCTATGTGGACACCAAGCTGACCGACAGCCGGAAATGGGTGCAGAACGCCGGCACGATGACCGTGACGTTCGGCGAGCGGATGACCTTCACCGGCGTGGGCGACCACTTCTCCGGATCCATCATCGGCCCGGGGACGGTGGATCTGGGCGGCGGGACCGACGATCTGACCAACGTCACCCTGGCCGCCGGCAAGGTCATCATCAGCAAGGCGACCGTGACGCTGGCCGGGACGATCGACGACGTCGGGCCGGTGGCGGTGACCACGCCCAATCTGATCGTGGCCGCGGGCGGCGCAACTCTGACCGGCGGCGGGGTGATCACCCTGTCCAACCTCGTGACCAATTCGATCCACGGCGCCACGGCCTCGGCGACGCTCCACAACGGCGACGTCATCAAGGGCGCCGGACAGATCGGCGGCGGGACGATGAGCCTCGTCAACACCGGCACGATCGAGAGCACCGGCTCGGTGATCCTCACGATCGACACCGGGGCCAACACGGTGATCAATTCGGGCCTGATCGAGGCCGTCGGCGCGGGACATAAGCTCTTCATCTCCGGCTCCAGCGCCGTCGACAACACCGGCACTCTCGCGACCGTCGGTGGGTTTCTCGTCGTCGACTCGCAGGTGACCGGCGCCGGCGTGGTCCGCGTCAACGGCGGCCAGGCCACGTTTGCCCGCGCGCTCGCCGAGAACGTGAGCTTCGGAACGACCGGCGGACTCCGTCTGGGCGACAGCCAGGCCTTCACCGGCCAGGTCACCGGGTTTTCCAAGACCGGGGCCACGTCCCTCGACCTCCTCGACATCAACTTCACCAGCGCCACGGCGAGCTACAGCGGGACCTCGACAGCGGGCATCCTGACGGTGACCGACGGGACGCACACCGCCCACGTCCATCTCACGGGCAATTATCTGAGTTCGACCTGGACGCTGAGCAACGACGGCCTGGGCGGGACCGTGGTCGTCGACCCGACGGCGCCGGCCGCGCCCTCGCCGGCGGTCCAGGCGATCACCCTGGCCCACGCCACCGCCAGCTTCGCCATCGCCGCGCCCGGGGCCGTATCCACAGCCGCGGTCGGCGCCCACGTGAACCTGCCGATGCTCGGCGTGCCGCGGCCTGCCTGGGGGTCGTGAAGATGCGAGGCGCCAATGGATCCCCGCTTTCGCGTAGCCCCATGGGAGAGGTGGTCCGTGGGCGGCCGGAAAGATGTGTGAATCCCCCTAGCGCTTTCGCGGGGCGAGACCGAGCCGGCCCCGATGTCCTCGGCCTAGACGCAGCGAGCGTGCGGTAACCTGCCCAGGGCCGCGCCGACGGCCTTGATCCCGTCCTCCATCATCGGCCCGACGGTCGCGGCGGCCTCGTGAGGGAGGACGTCGGCGATCCACACCAGACGGCTGCCGGGCCCTTCGGCGAAGACCTGGAACGAGGCGTTATGGTGGGCCAGTCGCTCGCTGCGGACCGAATAAGCCAGGCGCCGGGCGCCCTCGTCGACATCGACCATCACTTCGCGGGCGACGAAGCCATTGGCGAAGGTCACCGTCCGCTCGCCTTCGCCCATCACCGTCTCGACGACGAAACCGGGAGCGAAGCGGGTGTGGACGGCGCCGACGTCGCGGACCACGTCCCAGACCGCCTCCGGGCTGGCGGCCAGCGAAATTTCCTGGTGAATCGAGGCCATGGAAACTCTCCTGTTCTGTCTGGCGAGAATGCCATGGCGCGGTGCGCGAGGCTGGCGGGTTTCGGACCTCATCGGCCCGCTTGATCGCGCGGCCCGCGCCTGTCACCTCTGCCGTTCATGAAGATCCTGGCGGCGATCGGCGGGGCGATCCTCCTGGCCTGGGCGGCGGTCGCGGATGCCGCGCCGGCGGACTCGCCGGTGATGGCGGCGCGGGTCAAGGCGGAGTTCCTCCACGCCTGGCGGAACTATCACCGCTATGCCTGGGGCCACGACGAGCTGCGGCCGCTCAGCCGCACGCCGCGCGACTGGTATGGTCAATCCCTGCTGATGACCCCGGTCGACGCCCTCGACACCCTGGTCATCATGGGCCTTCGTCGCGAGGCCCACGCCGACCGCGCCCTCATCGATGCGAAGCTCGATTTCGACAAGGACGTCTCCGTCAAGACCTTCGAGGTGACCATCCGCCTGCTGGGCGGCCTCCTTTCCGGCTACGAGCTCACCGGCGATCCGCGCCTGCTGGCCAAGGCCGAGGACCTCGGCCGCCGCCTCCTGCCGGCCTTCGCTTCGCCCACCGGTCTCCCCTACGCCTACGTCAACCTGCGGACCGGGGCGGTGAGGGGCGAAGATACCAATCCGGCGGAGACCGGGACTCTCATCCTGGAATTCGGGACCCTCAGCAAGCTCACCGGCGACCCGGTCTTCTACGCCAAGGCCAGGCGGGCGCTGACCGAGACCTTCGCCCGCCGCTCGAAGATCGGCCTGGTTGGGCTGGGGCTGAACGCCCGCACCGGGGCGTGGACCGACCCCGACGCCTC
>DASZKO010000058.1:0-18543 GCA_035605655.1 Caulobacteraceae bacterium
CTCGGGGGGGCGCGAACACGCCCTGGCCTGGAAGATCGCCGCCTCGCCGCGGGTGGCCGCGGTGATCTCGGCGCCCGGCAATCCGGGCATGGCCAGGCTCGGCGAGACGCGGGCGGTGGCGGCGACCGACGTCGCCGGCCAAGTCGCCCTGGCCAGGGACATCGGCGCCGATCTGGTGGTGGCCGGTCCCGAAACGGCCATCGAGGCCGGCCTGGCCGACGCCCTGACGCAGGCCGGAATTCCCTGTTTCGGGCCGAGCCGCGCGGCCGGGCGGCTGGAATCCTCCAAGGCCTTCGCCAAGGCCTTCGCCCAGCGCCACGGCCTGCCGACCGGACGGTTCGGGGTGTTCGACGCGCCGGGCCCGGCCAAGGCTTTCCTGGCCGGCATGAGCGCGCCCTTCGTGATCAAGGCCGATGGCCTGGCGGCCGGCAAGGGGGTGGTGATCGCGCCCGACCGCGCCGAGGCCGAGGCCGCCATCGACGAGGCGCTCGGCGGCCGGTTCGGGACCGCCGGGGCGAGGCTGGTGATCGAGGACTTCCTCGCGGGCGAGATCGCCTCGCAGTTCGCCCTCTGCGACGGGCGCACCCGGATCCTTTTCGGCGGGGCCCAGGACCACAAGCGCGCCTTCGACGGCGACAAGGGGCCGAACACCGGCGGCATGGGGGCCTATGCGCCGGCCCCGGTGCTCTCGGAGGCGTGCGTGAGCGCCATAGACGCGCGGCTGATCACCCCGGCTTTCGCCGGCATCGCCCGCGAGGGGGCGCCCTACCGCGGAGCCCTGTTCTGCGAAACCATGATCACCGCCGACGGCCCGCAGCTGGTGGAATTCAACGTCCGCTTCGGCGACCCGGAATGCCAGGTGCTGATGCTGCGCCTCGCTTGCGACGTCGTCCCCTATCTGCTGGCGGCGGCCACGGGCGGCCTCGCCGACCTGCCGGCCCCGGACTGGCGCGACGAGGCGGCGATCTGTGTCGTCCTGGCCGCCGAGGGCTATCCCGGAACGCCGACGGCCGGGGGGGTGATCACCGGCGCCGAGGCCGATTTCGGCCCAAACGTGATGGTCTTCCACGCCGGCACGGCGCGGCGCGGCGACGGGGCCCTCATCGCCGCCGGCGGACGGGTGCTCAACATCTGCGCGCGCGGCCGCGATCTCGTGGCGGCCCGGGACCTGGCCTATGGGGCGCTGGAGCGGATCGACCTCCCCGGCGGGTTCTACCGCCGCGATATCGGCTGGCGGGCCCTGGCCTGACGGCGCCTTTGCAAGCGCTCGCCCGGCTCGCTAGTCTTTTCTCCCGAAGAGGGCTGAAGAGGGAAGACCGATGGCCGAGCCCACGCCCAGCGAGGAACAGACCCGCGAGGCCCTGAACACCGGCACCAAGGACGTGGCCGAGACCCACCGCTTCGACGCGGGGGCCCTGGACGCGTGGATGGCCGATCACGTCGAGGGCTACGCCGGCCCCCTGAGCGTTCGCCAGTTCAAGGGCGGCCAATCGAACCCCACCTATGAGCTGACCACCGCGGCGCGCAAATACGTCATGCGGCGCAAGCCGCCCGGCAAGCTGCTGCCCTCGGCCCATGCGGTGGATCGCGAGTTCCGGGTCATCTCGGCCCTGTGGCCGACCGGCTTCCCGGTCCCTCGACCCTACGCCCTGTGCGAGGACGAGGCCGTGATCGGGACGATGTTCTACATCATGGACAAGGTCGAAGGCCGCGTCCTGTGGGACCAGACGCTGCCGGCCTATGCGCCCGCCGAGCGCCACGCCCTGCACATGGCGGCGCTGAAGACCCTCGCCGACCTCCACAACACCGACTACGAGGCCATCGGGCTGGGGGATTTCGGACGGCCGGGCAACTACATGCTGCGGCAGATCTCGCGGTGGACCAAGCAGTACAAGGCGAGCGAGACCCGCCATATCGAGGAGGTCGAGCGGCTCATCGAGTGGCTGCCGGCGAGCGTCCCCGACGATGATCAGACGAGCATCGTCCACGCCGACTACCGGATGGACAACGAGATCATGCATCCCACCGAGGCCAGGGTCGTGGCGGTGCTCGACTGGGAGTTGGCGACGCTCGGCAATCCCCTGGCCGACTTCACCAATCTCCTGATGCAATGGGTGAACGGCGCGGTGGCGGGGATCGAGGACAAGACGGCCTACGGTATCCCGACCATGGAAGAATATGTCGCCGAATACTGCGCCCTGACCGGGCGGGCCGGCCTGCCCGACGTCAACTGGTATTTCGCCTACAATTCGTTCCGCCTGGCCGGGATAGTCCAGGGGATCATCGGCCGGGTGCGCGACGGCACCGCCAACAGTCCGCAGGCGGCGGCCATGGAAGAGCGGGTGCCGCTGCTGGCCCAGACGGCCTGGAAGTTCGCCAGGCTGGCCGGGGCCTAGGGCCTGTTGAGGAAAAGTGCGAAGCGGTTTTCGGCCCGCAATCCGCTCTAACCTTATAGAATCGATTACGTTTTATGATTCGTGATCTAAGGGGCCAGAGCCTTCGCCAGAAGGGCGTCGATGGCCGCCTCGTCCTCGAACGCCGCCGCGACCGGCCAGGCGACAACCCGCTCTCGCCACTCAGGCGGCAGCCGCGCCCAGTCCTTCTCGCTGGTGACGAGCCCCGCGCCCAGAGCCGCGGCGCGGTCGGCCAGGAAGCGCAGGATGGCCTCATCCAGCGGCTGATGGTCGGCCAGGGGGGCGAAATCGACGAGGTCGCAGCCGGCGGCGCGCAGGGCCCGCTCCATCTTCCACGGCTTGCCGATGCCGGCGAAGCCGACCTGCGGTCCGGACGGAGGCGGCCGGGTGGCTTCCAGGCGGGCGATGAGGACGGTCTTGCCGGCGAAGAGATCGACGAGCTCGGGGTCGGGGGCCGGGAGGTCGGCGGGGAGGAGCAGGACGACCGCGTCGGCGCGGGCGAGGCCGGCGCCGAGGGGCTCGCGCATGGGCCCGGCCGGAAAGACATGGCCATCGCCGAACGGCCATTCGTCGTCCCGCGTCTCGCCGTCGACGACGATGAGGGAAAGGGCCTTGGCGAGGGCCGGATTCTGATGGCCATCGTCCATGACGACCACTTGCGCGCCCGCCGCGACCGCCGCCCTCGCCCCGGCGGCGCGGTCGCGGGCGATCCACACCGGCGCATCGGACGCCATCATCAGGGCCTCGTCGCCGACCTCGGCGGCGCTGTGCCGGGCCGGGTCGACGCGGACGGGGCCGGCCAGGCGACCGCCATGGCCCCGCATGAGGATGTGGACGGTCCGTGTGGCGGCCAGCCGCTTGGCCAGCGCCCGCGCCACCGGCGTCTTGCCGGCCCCGCCGAGGGTCAGATTGCCCACGCAGATCACCGGGACGCCCGGATCGATCGGCTCGCCACGGGCCAGGCGCGCCGCCGTGAGGGCCGCCCATAGCCAGGCCAGGGGCGCGGCGGCGAGACGGCCGACCCCGAGCCGGCGCGGCCGCCGCTGGTACCAATGGCGCGGGGTGCGGATCATCCGATGAGGTCCAGCAGGCGCGGAATCACCGCCTGTCCCTCGGCGTCCCGCAACCGGACGTAGTCGCTCGCCTTCGCGGCCATGGCCTGCAAGGCCGGACCCCCAGCTATCGCTTCCTCCATCCACACCACCAGGTCGCGCTCGCCGGCCAGGAACTGCGTAGCCCCGACTTCGACGAGCCCCCGGTAGATCGGCCACTGATCGACATGGGGCCCGGCGGCGAACGGGCAGCCCAGGCGGGCCGGTTCGAACGGATTGTGGCCGCCGACGCCCGGGACCAGGCTGCCGCCGATCACCGCCGAGCGCGCCAGGCGATACCACAGGCCAAGCTCGCCCAGGCTGTCGGCGACGAGCACCCGAGCCCCCTCGCCGTCCTCGCCGGTGGCGCGGCGGGCGACGGTGAAGCCGTGGCCGAGAGCCATATCGGCCACCTCGGGGCCGCGGTCGGGGTGGCGCGGGACCACGACCAGCCGGGCCCGCGCCGTCGCGCCCAGGCAGGCGAACGCGGTCAGAATCATCGCCTCTTCGCCGCGATGAGTGCTGGCCGCCAGGATAACCGGGCGGCCGGCGAGGAGACCTTTCATGCGCGCCAGCTCGGCCGGATCGGCCGGCAACGGCGGGGCGCCGAGCTTGGCGTCCCACAGGCCATCGACCCGCCCGCCCAGCGCCGCCAGAGGGGCGGCGGCGGCGAGATCGCGGGCCAGGATGAGGTCGAACGCGCCGAGGACGGCGCGCGCCGCCGCCGGAAAGCGCCGCCAGGTCGCGGCGCTGGCCGCCGACATCCTGGCCGAGACAAGGGCCAGGCGCGCCCCGCCTCGCCGCGCCGCCCAGATCAGATTGGGCCACAACTCGCTTTCCACGAAGACGGCGAGGTCGGGACGCCAGTGGGTGAGAAATCGATCGACCGCCGCCGGCGTATCGACAGGGGCGTACTGGTGGACAGCGCCGAGCGGCAGGCGCTCGGCGAGAAGCCGGGCCGAGGCGCGGGTGCCGGTGGTGACGAGGATGGCGAGGTCGGGCCGCCGCTCCCTCAGGGCCACGATCAGCGGCAGGAACGACAGGCCCTCGCCGACGCTCGCTCCATGCATCCACACCAGCGGCCCGGCCGGGCGTTCCAGCCCGGGCCGGCCGAGCCGCTCGCCCAGGCGGCCCACATCTTCCTTGCCGCGCCGCGCCCGGGCGGCGAGCAGGGACGGGACGAGCGGCGCCAGGGCCGCCGCGGCCAGGCCGTAGGCGCGAAGCGACAGGGGCCGCCGCGGGGTCACGCCGCGTCGTCCGCCAGCAGCGCCTCGGCCCTGGCCTGGCCGGCGCGCATCCGCCCCTGCCAATCCAGTCTCACCTGCTCGATCGCCGCGGCGTCGGGATCCGGCGGCAGGCGCAGGGGGCCTTCCAGGACCACCTGACCGCGGGCGAAGGGCAGGGGAATGGCCGTCTTGTCCCAGCTGCCAAGTCGCAGGGCCGGACGGGCCGCCAGGCTCATGATGAACACCGGGCAGCCGGCGGCGCGGGCCATGAGCAGGGGGCCGGCCGGCAACGCCTCGCGCGGACCGCGCGGTCCGTCGGGGGTCAGGATCATCACGCCGCCCGAGCGGATGAAGGCCAGGGCTTCGCGAAAGGCCCGCGCCCCGCCCTTGGAAAGGCGCCCTTCGCGGCCGGCCGAACCCCGCACCGGCGGGATCTTCAGCCGCCGAGCGGCCTTGGCGATGAACTCGCCGTCGGGGGAAAGGGAAATCATCACCCGGCGGGGCTTGTCCCGCAGAAGCGGGCGGCAGGCCATGCCCTGGGCGATCCGGCCGTGCCAGAAGAGGGCGATCAGGCCCTCGGGCCCCGACACGATCTCATCGACGGGGGCGCGGTTCTCGAACCGCCAGCGCATCGTGCGGATGATCAGTTCGATATAACCGGCGACCAGCCAGCCGAGCATCCCCTGGGCGAGCGACGAGCGAAAGATGCGCTTCACGCCGCCGTTCCGGGCGCCAGCTCCAGGTCCTGGGTGCGCGCCAGCCGGGCATAGAGGCCGCCGCGATCGATGAGGGCGGCGTGAGCCCCGGTCTCCACCACCGCCCCACGGTCGAGCACATAGATGCGTTCGGCGCCGCGCACCGTGCTGAGGCGATGGGCGATGAGCAGGGTGGTCCGCCCGCTCATCAGGCGGGCCAGGGCCGCCTGGATCTGGGCTTCGCTCGCGGTGTCGAGCGCGCTGGTGGCCTCATCGAGCAGGAGGATCGGGGCGTCCTTGAGAAAGGCCCTGGCGATGGCGATGCGCTGCCGTTGGCCGCCGGAAAGGCGGGCCCCGGCCTCGCCAACCACGGTGTCGTAGCCGTCCGGCAAGGCGAGGATGAACTCGTGGGCGGCGGCCTGGGCGGCGGCCGCCTCGATCTGATCGCGCCGCGCCCCTTCCCTGGCGTAGGCGATGTTGGCGGCGACGGTGTCGTCGAAGAGGAAGGGCTCCTGGGTGACCAGGGCGATCTGGCCGCGAAGCGAGGCCAGGGTGACGGCCCGGACGTCCTGGCCATCGATCGTCACCGCTCCGGCCGTGACGTCGTAGAACCGCGGAATGAGGTTGAGCACCGTGGTCTTGCCCGCCCCCGAGGGACCGACGAGGGCGACGATCTCGCCGCGGCGGACTTCCAGGTCGACCCCGTCGAGCACCGGCGCCTCGCCGTCGTAGCTGAAGCTCACCGCCTCGAGGCGAAGGGTTCCCTCGCCCGCCGCCAGGGCCGGCGCGCCAGGGGTATCGCGAACCTCCGGCTCGACGTCGAGAGCAGCGAACAGACGGCGGCCGGCCACCAGACCCTGGCTGATCACCGTCCCGAGGTTGGAAACCTGGCGCAGGGCCTGGGCGGCGGTGAGCAGGGCCGCGAAGAAGGCGGTGAAGGCCCCGACGTCCGGATGGCCGGCGCTGGCCCGCCAGCCCTCATAGGCCAGAACCGCGGCGACCACGAGCATCATCAGGGTCTCGGAGGCCGGCGCGGCGGCGGCGCGGGCGTTGTCGCCGCTGATGATGTGGCGCTGGCGCTCGGCGACGACGGCGGCCACCCGCGCTTCCTCATAGGCTTCGCGGTTTTCCATCTTGACCACCCGCACCCCGTCCAGCCCCTCCATGATCGCCGTGGAGAGGTTCGATGTCGCCGCCATGGCCCCGCTCGCCGCCCGTGTCGCCCGCCGCATGAACCGGCGCATCAGCAGGGTGGCGATCGGCGCGGCCAACAGGACGAAGAGTCCCAGGCGCCAGTCGGCCCGGGCCATGACCACCGCGGCGGCGAGGAGGGTCAGGCCCTGCTGGAAGAGATTGATCACGCCGGTGGTGGCCGCCTCGCGGATCAGACCGGCGTCGTAGAGGACAGACGAGACGAAGCCGCCGCTGTGCGAGGCGCGGAGCCTGGCCAGATCGGCCCGCACCAGGCGGGCGAACAGCTCGACCTGCACGTCGCCGACGATGCCGTTGCCGATCTTATTGATCAACAGGGCCTGGACGACCTGAGCCAGGCCGCGGCCGATCGCCAGGACGACGATGATCAGCGGCAGAGTGGCGAGCGCCCCCGGCTTGGGGTGAACGATGAGGTCGTCGACGGCCGGCTGCAGAATGCCGAGCAGTACGCCGGACAAGATCGCGAAGACCGCGGCGCAGAGCAGCGAGACGCCGAGCGCCATCCAGCGCGGGGCAAGATATCGGCGGGCGAGCCGCGCGGCGACATCTCTGGTCTCGAGCCCCGGGAGCGCGGCGGTCATGGTGGGAGGGAACGGATCGCCGCGCCGGGATCGCTGTCAAGCGCCGTCGGACCGCTCGGCGCCGGGCAATTCCCTATTTCTTGAGGAATCCGCCGTATTTGGCGGCGAAGCGCGACACCCGCCCGCCGCGATCGACGAGATGCTGGTTGCCGCCGGTCCACGCCGGGTGGGTCTTGGGATCGATGTCCAGGTGGAGCTGGCCGCCTTCCTTGCCCCATGTCGAGCGGGTCTGGTAGGTCGTCCCGTCGGTCATCGTCACGGTGATGAAGTGGTAGTTGGGATGAATGTCTGGTTTCATGACGAGATCGAGCCGAATTGAACGGAAATGACGGACTCGCCGCGACGAGGGCGAATTTGGACGCGCGGCTATACACGCCTCCCGCGCCGGTAGGCAAGGGTCGGCCGCGATCATGGTGAGCGGCGGCCTGTTTCGCGCCCGCCGTGAAGCGGCGCCGGTAGAGGTCGCGGGCGAGCGAAGTCGCGACTTGCGGCCGCTGTTCGAACTCGTCCCCTTCATCAGGGCCCATTGGGGCGACGCCGCCGGCTCGGTGGTCTTCCTGCTCTTCTCGACCAGCGCCACCCTGGCGCTCTCCGCCGCCGCCCGCATGGTGGTCGACAAGGGCTTCGCCGCCGCATCCCGCAATGGTCTCGACAGGGCTTTTTTTCTTCTGCTCGCCATGGCCGCCCTTTTGGCCGTGGCGACGGCGTTGCGGTTCTTTTTCATCACCCGCCTGGGCGAGCGGGTGGTGGCCGACCTGCGCACCACCTTGTGCCGCCAAGTCTTGACGCTCGACCAGGGATTTTTCCTGGAGGCGCCGGCCGGCGAAGTGATGTCGCGCCTGACGACCGATATGACCATGGTCGAGGCGGTGGTGGGTTCGGCCGCTTCGATCGCCCTGCGAAATCTGCTGACCATGGTCGGGGCGCTCGCCCTGCTGATCTTCGTGTCCCCCGGCCTGACGCTCTACGTCGCCCTGATCGGCCCGGTGGTCCTCACGCCTTTATTGTTCTTCGGCCGCCGCGTGCGCCGGCTCTCCGCCGCCGCTCAGAGCCGGTTCGCCGAGGCCATGGCCTTCGCCGGCGAGAGCCTGCAGGCAGCCGAAACGGTCCAGGCCTTCGGCCGGGAGAAAAGCGTCGGCGACCGGTTCAGCGGCGCCGTGGAAGCGGCCTTCGAAGCCTCGATGGCCCGGGTGGGCGCCCGGTCGGTGATGACCGGCCTGGTGATCGTGCTCGTTTTCAGCGGCGTCGCGTCCGTGTTCTGGCTGGGCGCCCATCAGGTCGTCGCCCGTCAGATGAGCGCGGGGGCGCTTTTGCAATTCGCCATTCTGGCGGTGCTGGCGGCCGGCTCGGTGGGCGCCCTGAGCGAGGTGTGGGGCGAGGTTCAAAAGGCGGCGGGGGCCATGGAGCGAATCGCCGATCTGCTGCGCGCCAGACCCACGATCGTCGCGCCGCCGCATCCGGCGCCGTTGCCATTTCCCGCCCGCGGACAGATCGACTTCGACAGCGTGGTCTTCGCCTATCCGGGCCGGCCGGACCTGCCGGCGCTGAACGGTTTCGACCTCCATGTCCGGCCCGGCGAGCGGGTCGCCCTCGTCGGACCATCGGGCGCCGGCAAAAGCACGGTCTTCCGCCTGATTCTGCGCTTCTATGACCCCGCGGCCGGCGCGGTGAAGATGGATGGGATCGATCTTCGAGCGGCCGATCCGGCGGAGGTGCGTGCGCGCACCGCCCTGGTCGCCCAGGATGCGCCCCTGTTTTCTGGCACGGCGCTCGACAACCTGAGGTTCGGGCGCGAAGACGCCGACGATGAAGCGCTCCTCGGCGCTGCCAAGGCCGCCCAAGCCCAGGTCTTCCTGGCCGCCCTGCCCAAGGGTCCCCACACCCGGCTGGGCGAGCGCGCCCTGAGCCTGTCGGGCGGCCAGCGTCAGCGCCTGGTGATCGCCCGGGCCCTAGTCCGCAATGCGCCGATCCTGTTGCTCGACGAGGCGACGAGCTCACTGGATGCGGAGAATGAACGGCTGGTCCAACGGGCGCTCGACGACGCGATGAGCGGACGCACGACACTGGTCATCGCCCATCGCCTGGCGACGGTGCTCGCGGCGGACCGGATCGTTGTCATGGAGGGGGGCCGAGCGGTGGAGATCGGGACGCACTCGGAACTCATGGCCGAAGATGGCCTCTACGCCCGACTGGCCCGGCTGCAATTCGACCTCGAGGCCGCCTGAGGCCGGCGGGTCAGGCGGCGGACTGATCCGGACGCGGGCCGCGACGCAGTCGCGCCAGGCGGCGCAGACGTCGCCAAAACCGGCTCTTCGCCGGCTCCGGATAGGGCTGCAGCAGCCGGCGGAACTCTTCGGCGCAGGACCTCCACGAATAGCGCAGGGCGGCCTCCCGCGCCTTGGCCGGGTCGATCTCGAGGGCCGCGATGCAAGCCTCCAGAAGTCCCGAATTCTGGTCCGGCGCCAACGCGCCGGCGCCCGAGCCGGGAACGAGATCGGCCGGCCCCGGGGCGGTGAAGGCGGCCACCGGCAAACCGGACGCCCAGGCCTCCAGGATAACCAGGCCGAATGTGTCGGTGAGAGAGGGGAAAACGAAGACGTTGGCGCTGGCGTAGTGGGCGGCCAGTTCGGCGGCGAACTTGGCTCCCGTGAAGCGCACATCGGGGTACTTTTCGGCGAGTTCATCGCGCTGCGGGCCGTCGCCGACGACAACCTTGGAACCGGGCAGGTCGAGGGCCAGGAAGGCCTCGATGTTCTTTTCGACGGCAACCCGGCCGACGTTCAGCCACACCGGCCGAGAGAGGCCCTCGAACTGGTCCGGTTCATCGGCCGCCCGGGGCCGGAAGACATCGGTATCCACGCCCCGCGACCACACGGAAATGTTCCTGAAGCCCTGTTTGTCGAGCTCATCGGCCATGGTCCGGGTGGCGACCATCAGCCGCCCCGACGGTTTGTGGAACCACTTCATGTAGGCGTAGCCGGCGGCCAGGGGCAACGGCAGGCGGGCGGAGACATATTCCGGAAAACGGGTGTGATAGCTGGTGGTGAAAGGCAGCTTCCATTCCAGGCAGATGCGCCGCGCCGCCAGGCCGATTGGCCCCTCGGTGGCGATGTGGATGGCTTCCGGCTCGAAGGCCTTGAACCTCTGCTGGACCTTCTCGTAGGCCCCTACGGCGAGCTTGATTTCCGGGTAGGTGGGCAAGGGAAAGGTGGGGAACTGGTCGGGGCTGATCACTTCCACGAGATCGCCCATGTCGCGCAACTCGCGCGCCACCCGGGCAAGGGTGCGCACGACGCCATTGACCTGGGGTTCCCAGGCGTCCGTAGCCAGCAGTATGCGCATCAGGCGATCGCGGGGTTCCATCATTGGCGCCGATGCGACGCGCGCCCGTTCGATCATGGACCAGGAACCGATTTTCGCCCAGGGCAGAATTTCGAGCCGGCCGTCGAAGCGCCCGCGCCGCCTGGCTTCGGCGGCCAAGCCGACTCGAAGACACCGATGGACCGCAAGGCGGTCTTCACTGATTGCCTGTGGGTTTTGCGAAGCTCGCGCGCCTACTGGCCGAAGGTGCGTCGGACGATGTCCTCGAGCGCGCGGGCGTCAGCTTCGCCGAAGGCGGCCGGGGAGGTCGAGTCGACATCGAGCACGGCGATCAGCCGGTGTTCGGGGTCGAAGACCGGGACGACGATCTCGCTGCGGGAGCGCGAATCGCAAGCGATGTGGCCTGGGAAAGCGTCGACATCCTCGACGACGATCGTCTCGCGCCGCGCCGCCGCCGCCCCGCACACCCCCCGGCCAAAGTCGATCCGCAGACAGCCGAGCGTGCCCTGATAAGGCCCCACCACCAGCTGGTCGCGCGCGGCGGCGTCGACGACGTAGAAGCCGGTCCAGAAAAAGTGCTCGAACCGCTCGGCCAGCATGGCCGAAACCGTCGCCATTCGGGCGATGAGGTCCGGTTCGCCCTCGAGAACCGCGTCGATCTCATCGGCCAGGGCGGCGTAGCGCTCGGCCACGGAGTCCGCGAAGTTGTCGGCCTGGATGAAAGTGCGCATATCGATCCGATAATAGTCCGCGCGCCTCGATCGCCAAATCCTCGCCTCCACAGTCGGTCCCCTTGATCTTTATGGTGCGCTGCAACATAAGAGGTGAGGATCGCTCAACGAATCGCGTTCGCGCCCGAGTGACATCGCCATGACCGCCGATCGTAATCCCTGGTTCAGCTTCGCCGCCGATTCGATCCGGCTTGGCATCGAGGCTCAGGACGTGATCGGGCTTAGGCTGATCAAGGCCGCCTGGGGCGATTTCGATGCCGGAGAAGAAGCCGTACGGATGGTGGCGGAGAAGGCTCTGGCGGCGTGGGACGCCCACTGCCTGATCACGCAATCCCTGATCGCCGGCGAAGGCCATCTGGCCCCTGCCCGCGCGCTCAACCTTTATCGGCGGCGGGTCAGGGCCAACCAGCGTCGGCTGGCCAGAGCGGGACGCGCGATCGCCGAGCCATGAAGACCTACAATATCGACCTCCGCCACGCCGCTTCCAAGCGGCGCCTGAACGCCTTGGCCGACAACCGTCTCGAACCGCTGAAGGCGCGTTTCGCAAACGACCTCGAGGCGATCGCCTGGGCGCAGCGGGAACTGACCGACTTCGGCCGTCGCCGCACCGGCGCGAACTTCCAGTATGTCGAGGCGGCCTTGACCGAGTTGCTGCCGTTCGGCGCCATACGAGACGGAAAGGACTATCGCCGTCTCGGGCGCTGGGTATGCAACGCCGACGGTCTCGTCTGGCGCCAAGCCATGGCTGCGGCCGTCGACTGATCGCGCTCGCGGCGCTGGTAGGCCCGGCAGGACTCGAACCTGCAACCAGACCGTTATGAGCGGCCGGCTCTAACCATTGAGCTACGGGCCCCCGCTTGCCGCGAATCTTCGGGGCAATTGCGGTTATCATGGCCCGTGAACGGCTCAAAGCATGCCGGAGGAGACCGCGCCATGAATTCCATATTTGCGATCGCCTTCGCGGCAATCCTGGTTTGCGCCCCCATCGACCTTCGCGCCGAGGTCCCCGCCGGAGGCTTTGCGGCCACCACCCTGGAGCTGACGGCCTCTGGCCAGATCGATTTGCCGCCCGATGTCGCGACTATCACCCTGGGGGTGAACCTCACCGAAGGGACGGCGGGTGAAGCGATCCGCGCCAACGCGGCGAGGATGGCGCAGGTCGTGGCGGCCGTGAAGGCGGAAGGCGTGGCGGATCGTGATATCCGAACCTCCCAACTCAGCCTTTCAGCGCAATATGCCGACACGCCGAGCGGGCCGCCGCGCCTGACCGGATATCAGGCTTCCAATCAGGTGGATGTCCAAGTCCATGATCTCACTAACCTCGGTCGCGTGGTCGACGCGGTCGTCGCCGCCGGCGCCGACTCGATTGGCCAACTCAGCTTCGGCTTGGCCAACCCGGGCGCGGCGGAGGATTCCGCCCGCGTGGCCGCGGTCAAGGCGCTCGAGGACAAGGCGGCGCTCTATGCTCGGGCGACGGGTTATCGGATTGGTCGTTTGGTCAACCTCAGCGAAGGTGGTGGCTATCGCCCCGGCCCCCCCATGCCGATGATGGCCATGGCGGCGAGGGCCAACATCGCCACTCCCATCGAGTCCGGTCAGATCACGGTTCGGATCGAAGTGTCAGGACTGTTCGAGCTGACCCGTTAGGGGACTGGCCTATTATCTCCAGAGTCTCAGTCCAAGCGGAGCCCGGCCGGACGGCTCCGCGCCTTCATGGCCAGGCAGGGCGCGGCGATAGATCAGGGCTTCGGCCACGTGCACCCGGCGAACGGCGTCGGCCCCTTCGAGGTCGGCGATGGTGCGCGCCAGCCGGAGAGTCCGTGTCCAGCCGCGGGCCGTCAGGCCGCTCGCCTCGGCCGCTCTGGCGAGGAGTGACCTACCTGGCGCATCGAGGTTCGCGATCGTCTCGAGCCACTCCCCTTCGGAGCGAGCGTTGAGGGAATGAGCGCCCGCCCCGCCGGTCAGCGCCCGGTCGACAGCCAGCTCCCGGGCCGCGGCCACCCGGGCGGCCACCTCGGCGGTGCCTTCGCTGGGCGGTGGCAAGGTGAGATCCGCGGCCGTCACCGGCGGGACCTCGACGGCGAGATCGATCCGGTCGAGCAAGGGGCCGGAGACTCGTCCCTGGTAGATTTGCTGGCATCGCGGGGCCTTCCCGCAACTGCCCCGTCCCAGCCCTCCATTTCCACACCGACACGGTCGCGTTGCCTTTTTGTCACCCGGCGTCTCCACTGTGCTGAGGGCTTCAAAGCACGACACTAAGAACCTGGCCCGTGGAAACGTGGCGTCGCTGCTTCGTCGCAGACGGCTGAAACTGGCACTAACCCGGGAAGCCGCCGCAGTCCTGATGGACACTTCCGAAGGAACCCTCCGCAAGTGGGAGGATGGCCGCAACCCCCTCGCCACTGCTTATCCCAAAATCATCGAATTCCTCGGCTGCGAGCCATGGCCTGAGCCGAAGACGCTGGCCGAGCGAATTCGGGCGGCGCGCTGGCGTCGCGGAATGCGCATTCAAGATGCGGCGAAACTACTGGACGTGGATGCGTCCACATTCTGGTGGTGGGAGGCCGGACGCAAACCCCATCGACTGAACGATCGGGCTCGCGTCGCCGAGTTTGTGACTGTTCCGACGGTCGCGCCTGCCAACCAGGGCCTAGCACCTGAGGACGAAGGTTTTCCCGGCCAAATCGCTGACATAGGCGCGATGGTCCGAAGGCGACGAATGGAGCTCGGTCTCACACTGGAATCGGCCGCGAAGCTCATGGGAGCCAACCCCTGGACCGTTCTCCATTGGGAGCACAATCACCACGCGCCGGCGTGCCGTTTCTTCCCCTCGTTGATACGCTTTCTCGGGAGGGAGCCTTGGCCTGAGCCGACGACGATTGCCGCCCGTCTTCGCGCCGAGCGGCTGCGTCGTGGTCTTTCATGCGACCAGGTCGCCGGCCTCCTTCAAATCGATGACGGATCGGTCAATGCCTGGGAGTGCGGCGATGGTCCCCATCATGGTATTGCAAAGGCCAAAGTGGAGGCATTCCTCACCGGAACAATGCGGCCCTGGCAGAGGCGAGGCAGGGCGCGCTATCGGAAAGTTCCTTGAAGCGGACTTTGCGAAGGTCCGCGGAGGGTGGTGGGCGGACATTGGCGGCCCCCATGTTATTGATGGGCCTTCAAGATGCGATCGAGACGCGCATGCAAATGGGCGGACGGATCTTGGCGATGATGATCGCCGCCCAGGCGATTTTTGGAGTCACCGCCAAGCTCTATTGCGTGTTCGAAGGTCTCGTGCCGCCGCTCAAACCTCGCGAGCAAGGCTCGCATTCGTGCGGTGGGGTCCGAACTGTTTGGCGTCGATTGCCTCCAACCTCGCCGGCGGCAGTTCGCCCATCAAAGGATCGCCACAGCACGGTCGATCTTTAGTCGAAGGAATGCGTTAACAACCCCAGAGCTAGAGTTGCCAGGAGTCAATTGACACCATACCTTGTTGATTCGCCGGCTGAGGCCACTAAATGTACGGCCAGAGGGTTCCGTCCACGCAGAAAGCGCACGCGGCGCGCTTCGCAGCCAGACTTTACAGCCTGGTCGCCCTGCGCGTAGTACGCCTCGCGAGCGGGTCTTTTTTCGACCGCATTTCGGCCGTGCCGTGGGGATGGATATCCCCAGGGGCGCGGTCATTCGCGTGACGCCGAGGTGCGACAATGAGTGTGGCAGCCCTTTGTGAGTTGGAGACCAACATGACAGAGAAAGAAGTGCTGAAGCGCGCATCGGCCACGTTCAAGCGGGTCCTCAAGAATCCTAAGGACCCAAATGCCCGCATCATTGCGGCGCGGCGCGGCAACAAGTCCGAGGCCTTCGATCCGAAGGACATGATCGCTCGATCCAAAAATGCGCCTGAGCGCGTGCGCCAAGCCCAAGAGGCTCTTGCTGAGTTCGAACCGGCGCTTGAGCGCTTCAATACCTGACGGTCAATCAGGAGAAATAGCAAAGCTGTCTGCATAGCAGGCAGCTTTTCTTTTGGGGGGCCATCTTGAAGACAAGCGCATCTCATACCATCACGTCAAAGCAGTACGCGGACGCATACGGGGCCTACTGTGTTTACGCAGGCAACATGTGCAATGCTTGGAACACGATCCACAAAGATTTGAAATTTCACTTCGATGAAGTAATAGCGCTCAATGTTGTCGTTGCAACCTACGATGATATTGATCGGTACAAGTCATACCATCTTCGAAATTCAGGTAAGTTGAAGTCCGATGTTGTGAAGCGGACGGCATATTTTACGAAGTGGACCACAAAACTTCGTCCGGTTATGTTTGTGCGATCTGACGTTATTTCGGCACCCTCTGTAGATCCCGACATGGGCCTGATGGTCAACGAAATATTGGCGGTGAGTTGGGCCACTGAACTTATCAGCTCAGATCTAGGCCGGGACGTCAGCTTGACGCTAAAATCACGTACGGAACTGCTATACGATCTTCACTATCGGGGCGTCGGCAGCGACGCCCTTCTCGCTTGGTTCCAGGCCGTCGTGGACCTCGCGCGTGCGGGCTTCCAGAATCCTATTATCGAGTTCGGCCTCACCTAGCGCGGGTCGAACAGATGGGACCGGCCACAGTCCGGTTTCGGGCAGAAGGCCGACGGGAATTTCGACCCCTTGCGGACGTTCCAGTAGGCGCTGAGCGAACATTAGGGCCGGCGCGGAGGCAGTTTCCTCGCTTCGACGATCGGAGGTGGTCAGGGACCATCCTCCATCTGGCGCATTTTGATGCGTTTCCGTAGTTCCTCCTGCTCGATGTCCGCTGGTGTCAGCGGTGGCTTCGGGCTCACCTTGGAATGCTTCGATAGATTCCTCCGCATAGGTGCGGGCTTGCCGGGCTTGGGCTTGCCAATGGCTGTGTTGATGGCTGCCGCCTGCTGGCGAGCTGCCCTCCGGCCCGCGGCTTTCTCGCGAGCTACCGCTTCTCTTTGCGCTGCTGCTTCCTTTCGGGCTGCCTTTCGCTCAGTTCTTCTATGAGCCAGCGCTTCCTTAAGAGCCTTCCCGACAGGCCCTAGGGGAATCCGCAACCAAGCGAGACCGCGCAGCCGAGCGGTCTCCGTGTCCGATAGCATCGGGCGACGGAGATCCCTCTGAACGCGGGCCGGATCGGACTCGCTCGGTGGATCATTCCACCTAAACTTGGTCATGCCGCGAGCCCCCAACTTACGTGACGATCGGACTTGCATCCCCGTCTGTGAGCGTGATCCGGCGGGCGCGCCACGACTTCCAATTCCAAAGGAACCTAGCGCGCCGCCGCGTGACCACAAGGTCGCTCCTCCACCCGACTCGGTAGTTCGGAAGGTCCGCTAGTCGGCCGGTATCATCTATCTGCCCCTCACCTAGTGGATGGTGCCAGGCGGACAATTTTGCTGCTGCCAGGGGGGTAGGACGCAATAGACTGGGCCCGAATACGGCTGATTTGGTTGCGGCGCGATGCTCGGCCCTGTTGCGGGGGCATTGCCGGATGACAAAGCCTGAAAACCCAGCGTGAATCGCTCGTAGAAATCCGAAGTCGTCCCAGTTCCAACTGTGTCTGAGGTCGTTTCCGTCGTCAGCCAAAGCGTCAGAGGCTGGGCATAGTCCCACACAATGCCATTCGCAGGAACGGTAGCCCACGCAGCAATGGGAAACTTTGCGCGATAGAGCACGCTCCTCGCCTGGCCTGAAATTGACAACCGCACCACCCCGCCCGAAGTGTTTATCGAGAAAAATTGTGTCCGGTAGTCGGTCGAATAAATATGTGAGGTTGGTAGGGTCGCGTATCCGGCTACGGGCGCTCCACGTTCCAGCACCCCATATAAAACGCCGGAGAATGACCCCGATTGCCCCGGCGACAAAATACTTCCGATCGGCAAGGGCGAATTTACGTCTGAGCTTCCATAGACAAATGTATCGGCAGGCAATGCACTTATACTAGCTGTGATGTAATAGCCCTGGGGAGAATGACCTTGGGCAGGTGTTATGCGCAGGTAGTACATCCCGGGCGTCAGCGTACATAGGTTAGTGCAGTTGGCAATCTGGCTTTGCGAGAGATCATACCAGCGAACCTGCACCGCCTTTCCGGCGGCTTCCTGAATTTGCGCCTTGCCGAACGCACGGGGACTCGTGATGGAAAATTTTAGAAATGCGTCGTCAAAGCCGGAGACGCCCGGATCAAGATCGAAGTGTTCTTGGTAGAACGGGAAGTAGAAAAGGCCGTCCATGCGTCCCGCTCCATTGACACGCGGCGCGTCTAGAACGCCAAAGTCTTGGGCAGAGTGAAAGTCGTTCGCCGTCCCGTCGCTGACGGACTGCGCCAAAGCGGGCGTCTCCATTAGGAGAGCTGCAGCGGCGAACAGCAATTTGATGTGTCGCATCAAGATAGCCTTTCACCCGTGAGACCGCGCAAAGTCTGCTTTCCCGGTCGGTAGCCAATGACCGCTCCTGGCGCCAGATAGAAGTGATTGCCGGTGGGGATATCGCGACTAGGCCCTGGCGATTTCCTCGATTAAGGCCGGAATCTGATCGTAGTCAGAAACCCAAAGCGTCGCGACCCCGAGCGAGGCCAGGTCGACTTCCAGGAAGTTGTCCAGGAGTTTGGTTCCCGAGGGCCGTTGGATCGACACATGGGCGAGAGGCGTAGGCGGCACATGACGACGTGCTTGATCTAGTAGTCTTCGAATATTCGGGTCGGCCAAAGATAGCCCAACGAAAAGACAGGTCGTGGTTGTGAACTGCTGTAGCTGCGCGAGGTTCTGCCAATTCCAGGTCTGGTTGAACTGTTCGTTATATCCTCGCTCGGAGAAGATTGTCGCCGACTGGTTCGATATCTCCCCCGCAGGATCGTCCTCCTCGTGAGGCAAAAAGCCGTGAGGATGGAATATCTTCAGCGAAGCGGAACGCACCCTATACGTCTGCTCGGAAAAAACGCTCAAAACGTCCTTCACTCCAAGCCGAGCCAAAGCCCGTTCAAGCGCGTTATCGAAATTGTATGTGACGATGTTCGAGACACCAGATGGGGAGCGGCCCATAAGAAACGCTTGGCATATAGGTATGATGACCTCGCCGGCTCCGCGCTCATCAAACTCCCTGTAGAGGCGGCTGCGCAATCCCAACACCATGTCGCTGGAGTAGTTTAAAACTGTCTCCAAATGTCGAATCAAAACGAGCTTGTTGTATCGACGTGAAAACTGCGAGATATCAACGGTAGAGCCCGGTGATACGTCCGCATACACGTCGGCGAACAGTGAATGCACAAGGTC
>DASZKO010000082.1:0-2595 GCA_035605655.1 Caulobacteraceae bacterium
GCGCGAAGATTGCGAGTTGGCGGCCGACACGGTATGGCCGCGCGCGGGTGACGTGGCCGAGCGGCTGAAGGCGGCGGTTTGCTAAACCGTTGTACGGTGTAAAGCCGTACCGAGGGTTCGAATCCCTCCGTCACCGCCAACCCTGTTTGATCAAACCCGCGATGCGGCGACCCAGCCTGGCCGGCGGTCGCGGCGCTTGATGGATGACGACCGTTCCGGAGAGGGCCCGGACCTTGCGGCGAAGTTTGAGAGCCGGGCCATGAAACGGTGAAAGCGCCAGCGCGCGATCGATCCACTCAGCGGCTTCACCCCAGCGTTCTTCGTCGGCCAGGAACTCGGCGAAAGCGGTCATGTACGGAACGTCCTCGGCGAGTTCGTTGCACTGGCGGAAGAAGTCCTCGGCCTTGGCCGAACAACCCAGACGGGCATTGAAACGCGCCTTCCAGAAGAGCACGGCAGGCTTGCGTTCGACCGCGTAGTGAATTGCGTCGAGCACGGCCAACCCTTCCGCCAACCTGCCGAGGTGGTAGTAGGCCGTGGCGCGTGTCAGGGCAGTGCGCAGGCGCTGCACGCCCGCTTCGGCGGCGATTTCGGCCTGGATGGCCGCCTCCTCGAAGCGGCCGACATCGTTGTAGTAGCCCGCCAGCATCAGGTTGGCGGCCGGCTCATCGTTGATCGCCAAGCGCTCCACAAGCATTCGCTCGGCCGCCCGAGTTGAGCGGCCACGGAACAAGGCGTCGGCCAGCGCCAAGCTGAGATCGCCATCTTCGGGGTGGGCCGCCCATGCTGCCTGCAGGATCTTCAGCCCAACCGCCGGCCGCCGCGCCTGCCGTTCGTCTCGCGCCCGGGCAATGATTTGGGCTGACGTTTCCGCATTGGCGGCCTCCGTATATCGGTGGATCATCCGATCGACGTTGAAGTCCACCAGGGGCGTCGCGATGTGGATCTGATCTTCGGCGAAGGCGATGGCGCGTTCGCTGAGGGTGACGCTTTCATAGGACGGAAAGTATTCGACGTGATCCAGTTCGGCGACGATAGCTCCCGCCGAGGCTCGCAGCACCGCCTTGCTGTAACAATTGGCCACCGCAACATCGCCACGGGTAAAGGTCGCCTCGAGCGGCACCGGCGAGACCGTGAGAATGATCCGATGATCGGCCGGACACACCTCGGCAAGGAGGGTCATGAGCACCCGCAACTCGGCAAGGACCTGATCGTAGTCCTGAACGTGAAGCTCGAATCGGCCTGGATCCGCCGCGGCGACGGACTTGGGAGGCGCCGCATTGATATAACTGCCGCTGCGACGGTCAAACCAGGCCTCTATCAGGCCCAGCGTCACAATGACCGCCTGGCTCGCGGCCAACTCGCGATAGATGGCATTGATCCGCTCCCGGCGCGCCAGCACGGCCGGTGCGGGCATGGGGCGAAACCCCGATGTCAGCTGGAGATCGACGAACCGGCCCGGACGAACCTCTGCGCCGTGCCGGTCCAGATCGAACGCTTCCATTCCAAACGCCCAGCGGATCTGTGGAGCGATCACCGCCGGGACATAGGTGTTAAGCACAGCCAGGGGATCGCCGCCCCATTCCTGCTTGTCGATCGTGAAGTCGAGCATCGGAATTTCGAAACCCCTCGCGGCCAAGGCGACCTCGACGTTGCGGGCGAAACAGGAGCCGATAGTGAATATCCGCTGGCCAGGTGTGAGCTTGAGGCGGGTGTGGAACGCCGGATCGGCGAAGTGAGCGAAGCGATTGTCCGGGTCGTCAGCGCGCGGCCAATGGCCATGCGGGTTGATCTTGAGGTTAGCGAACGCCTCGGCGGCGCTCAGTTTTCGCAATGTCATGCCGTACTCGCCGCGGGTTCGCCAAAGACCAGCCGACAATGCCATCGATCCGCCGTAGGTAAAGGCGCTTTCCCTCGGGCTCTCAGCGGGGCATGACACTTCCCGGCGCGTATGGGGAGGGGATCATGAAAGCTGCGGTCTATTACGAAAATGGTGATCCTGGGGTTCTCAAATACGAAGACGTCGCCGATCCGCCTTGCCATGCAAAGGGCGTCGTTATTCGCGTCGAGGCGGTCAGCATCGAAGGCGGCGACGTCCTCAATCGCTGGCGCGGCGCCCTGGCGAGCCGACCTCACATCGTCGGCTATCAGGCGGCAGGCGAGATCGTCGAAGTCGGACCCGGCGTCGACAACCTCCGCCTGGGCCAGAAGGTGGCGACGGTCGGGGCCTTCGGCTCCCACGCTGAACTCCGTTCGGTCCCGGCCCGCAGCGCCTGGGTCATTCCTGACGGTTTCGACACCAAGGCCGCCTCGACGATCCCGGTGACCTTCGGGACGGCCGATGAATGCCTGTTTGAATTCGGCAGGTTGGCGGCCGGGGACACAGTGCTCATCCAGGCTGGCGCCAGTGGAGTGGGACTGGCCGCAATTCAACTGGCCAAGCGGGCCGGAGCCACCGTTCTGGCGACGGCCTCGAGCGACGATCGACTCGAACGCCTCAGGCCCTATGGGCTCGACAGCGGAATCAACTATCGGCGTGAGGACGTGGTCCAGGAAGTCATGCGGCTCACCGACAACAAGGGCGTCGATCTGGTC